>NZ_LWQS01000037.1 GCF_001650695.1 Chloroflexus islandicus | reverse complement strand
GAGGGGAGGATTGGCCCCCACCCCCGGCCCCTCCCCCGCTGGGGGAGGGGGGGAGCGCAAAGGCGCAGTAGAGCCGGCTATCCGGCTCCGCAAAGAGTTATTGGGTAAATGGAGTACAGCAGAATAGGAGACATTCTGATCAGGCTTCTGATGCGGTAGTTACGGATGCTCGCATCTTCATTGCTTTGGATTGACTCCTTTGCGTCGTTGCGCTAACTCGGCGTACAACGCCTCGTAGCGTGGCAACAGGCGGTCGGTGGCGAAGCGTTCGCGGGCGGCGGTGCGGGCGGCGGCGCCAAGCCGCTGGCGGGTGGCGGGGTCGTTGAGCAGGCGGACGATCCACGCTGCCATTGCCGGCAGGGTAGGGGCGAGGATGCCGGTTTCGCCGTGGGTGACAATATCAGGCGTGCCGCCGGTCGGCATGGCTACAATCGGCGCTCCCAGCGCCGCTGCTTCGATCAACGCGCGCGCCAGCGGCTCGCCCCAGTTCGAGGGGAAGATCAGCAGATCGCAACGGGCCGTAAGCCGGAGCAGTTCGTCGTGCTCAACCCATGCCAGCACCCGTCCGGGCAAGCCGCTAGCCTTGAGCGCCGCCTCAATCGCTGGCCGCAACGCGCCATCGCCGGCGATCAGCAGGGTCAGCGGCGGCAACTCGGCCCGGCGGGAGGCCAGCGCCGCAATGAGCTCGATCAGCACGCCAGCGCCTTTGTTCGCTTCCAACTTGCCGGCAAACAGCACCAGCGCCCCATCCCACGTGATCTGCGGCGCAGCGGCGGCGATCGCATCGCTAGCGGCGATGTCAACCATGTTGGGCAACACGTGGATGCGGGCCGGATCAACGATGCCGGCCAGCCGGCGAGCGATGTACTGGCTCGGCGCGATCACCGCGTCGGCCTTGCCAAGCAGGGCGGCGCGCGTGGCGACATGCGATCGCAGATAGGGGATGGCCAGCAAGGCCAGCGTGCCGCGCAGCGGGCCGAGGCGGGCAACCAGATCGGTGGCCAGCGCCGGCCACGAGCCACCCGGATGCGGAATACGGTTGCCGTGCAACCCGGTGGCGAAGTAGTCCCATGGCCAATGATCGCGCACCGTCACCACCACCGGCGCCTTGAGCGCGGCGCGGGCGAGGATGGCGGCGGCGGCGGCTTGGGTATGCTGAGCATGGATCACATCAACCCCGCCGAGATCGTGGCCGGCGGCGATGATGGCGTGCGCCAGCCGCGGCCAGAACCGTTCGTGGCGAAAGTAGTTTTGCACGAAGGGCAGCGCAGGCGCGTAGTAGGGTACGCGCCGGACGGGCAGGCCATCAACCCGATCGACCAATGGTCGCCGGCATGGGTGGCGGCAGGGCACGATGATCTGCACCTGATGGCCGCGGGCATGCAAGCCGGTGGCAAGGGCGTGCGTGCTCCACGCCGCGCCGCCGCGTCCATCGGGCGGGAAGACATCGGATGGGATGAGAATGCGCATCATCGTCAATGTTTGCTCACCATCGCTGGGCGGTGGCCTGCCGTACACGCCGGGCATCGCTTTGCCGTGCGGTGCTGCTTGCTCCGCACCAGATCAGCGCCACGCGCAATGGTAATGGGGTGGAGCGGGCCAGCGGCCCGCGCTCCGGCGGCCCGCGCTCCGGCGGTAGGAGCGATGCGTGGCGGGCGAGCGGCCCGCGCTCCGGCGGTAGGAGCGATGCGTGGCGGGCGAGCGGCCCGCGCTCCGGTGACCAGCGCGATGCGTGGCGGGCGAGCGGCCCGCGCTCCCCGGCAGCGCATTGCTCGTCGCGGATAGTCAAGCATATCAAGGGTACGTGCGCAACCCTGCTCCACCTAGCCCGCCTGCTTGCTCAGCTTCTCAACCGCGACGGCGAGATCGGAAAACGTGCGTTGCAGATCGATCAACTGCTCTTGCTGAGCGCGCACAAAGCGGATAAACGGCGCGTTGCGCTCGCGAATCTGCAAGATGGTGCGCTCGCTCTCGCGCTCGATCTGCTGGCGCAGATCGGCGCGCAACTGGTTCCGCACCTCGTCGATCTTCTTGCGGATGGTTTCTTTGGCTTGGCGACGTTTGGCCGGCAAGATCGCCAACCCCAGTCCGGCGACGGTCAGCGCCGCCAGAATGCCGGTCATATCGAGCAAAACGGTATGGAAGAGGGCGACGAGGGTGGCGCCCAACCCCAACGCACCCACGCCGGTGATGGCGGTAGCCGCGACCGATGACTGCACTTCGGTAGCCAATTGGTGGGCTTCGGCCTGCCGGTTATAGCTGGCCATCGCCGTCTGCGCCGCTTGGCCGATGCTCTCAAGCAAGGCTTGCCGGTTGTAGGCGAAACTGCCGCCGACGCTGCCGAGCATCCGTTCGCGATGGGCCAGCGCACGTTGTTGGATAAACTCATCAACACTCTGTTGCAAACGCAGATTCTTTTCCATCAACCAGTCGATCAGTTTTTGCACGCGCTGGTCGAGGTGTTGGTACGAATCGCCGATCACCTCTTGCTCGAACGCAGCGCGCAGCCGGTTGCCGTCAATGAGTTCGCGGATGCGGCTGAGCCGGATCGTCTCGTCGCAGAAACGATCACCGCGCTCTTGGATCGTGGTCAGCACGCGATCAATCTCGGTGAGATGATACTCGGCGTCTTGTTTCAACTCATCGCCAAACAGGGCCAGTTGGCGGTCGATCTGGTCGATAGCCTGAATATCATCGCGCAGGGTGGCGAGGCGCGCTTCGGTAGCATCAAGATACTTGGTCGTAATCCGGCGCGCCACGCCGAGCGGCGAGAGCACCTTGAGGCGGAAACGAGTCTCTTCGTCGAGTGTGTCAACCACGAAATGTTCGATGGCCGCCATTCCGCTGGCTTGCCATTGTTCGGCAGCGGTGTCGCCGGCTTGCTGGCGGGCTTGGAGGGCGCGGCGGGCCGAGACCATAAACAATTCGGGTGATTGTTCGAGCACCCGGTTGACATGCTCGCGGACAAACTGGGCCACTTGGTCTTGTTCGGCGGGGGTGAGGATGTCGGCTTTGTTGATCACCACGACCACCTTCTTCCCCCACTCTTTGATCAACTCAAGAAATGCGCGTTCGCTCTCGGTAAACGGGCGATCCGCCGAGGTGAGAAAAATGACCAGATCAGCGCGTGGAATATATTCACGGGTCAACCGCTCGTGCTGGCGGATGACGGCATTGGTGCCGGGGGTATCAACCACGGTCAATTGGCGGAGCATCTCGGCGGGATAGTGGTGCAGACGCAGACCGGGTTCGATCAGTTCGTCGAACGGCTCATCGCCATACTTGAGCAACGTAATCGCATCGGTGGTAGGGGTAACGCCTTCGGGCAGCACCTGCGCACCGAGCAGCGCGTTGAGAAAGGTCGATTTACCGGAATTAAACTCACCGGCGACCACAATCAGAAACAGCTCGCGCAAACTGGCGCGGCTGCCGGCGAGCGCATTGCGGTCAGCGGTCTCAACATCGGAGCCGAACCGGTCGAGTGCCGCCTCGATTCGTTGCAAGAGTGCATCGAGCTCGTTCAGCAGCGCATCTTGCTGTTCGGTCGTCAAGCGGCGGCGGCGAAAGAGACCGAAGGGCAGAGTAATCACGTTGCTCCTCGCAAGAGTATTCAACAGGCGCGCATTAGATGCCGAGGTTGCGGGCCACGACCGCCAGCGCCGCCAGCGCCAAGGCCAGCCCGACCACGCCGTAGAGCAAGCCGGGCGCAAGGTTAGCGCGATTCCAGAGCGCATTACGGCGCGGCGGGCCGCTCGTTTCGATCCGGCGGCCACGCCAATAGGTCACGCGGGTGGATGGTCGCCCGCCGGGCAATGAGATGCCAAGCGTCTGCGCCGCCTGATAGAGCAGCCAGCCGGCGGGCAAAGCTAACGCCAGCGCAGTGAGCGGCCACGGCAGGCTGCGAGTATTGGCAAGCACAATGATGATAGCAAACAATGCGAGCCAGCGCCAATCGAAGCGGAGGGCAGGCATACGCTTCTCCTTTCCCGATATGGCGCATGATAACACATGTAGCGGCGCACCCGCGAAGAGCGTTGTGGCTAGGAGTCACACGACCTGATGCAGCGCCTGTGAAACTAACGGCGCAAGCTCGCGCAGCTCGATGGGTTTGGCTGCGTACAGCTCAACACCGAGCGCCTGCATCCGCGCGCGCAGGCCGGGGGTATCGTAGGCAGTGAGCGCGAGGATTGGCAGGTAGGGCCGATAGGTGCGCACTGCCCGGATCAAGGCGGCAGCCGCGCCATACGGGCTGGGATCGACAATCAGCAGATCAACGTTGCCGTTGGCGCATGCCAGCCATGCTTCGTTGGCGTTGGTTGTCGCCTGCACAATCACCTCATCGCCAAGCAATGCCTGCAAGCCACGCTGGGTGACGAGTGCTGCGGTTGGATCGTCGTCGTATATCTGAATGCGATAAGCCGCCATGGTACCAGCTTCCAGATTATGGAGTGTATTGGTGGTAGCAGAAGGCCATGCTCTGACCTTAATGCTACTCGGTTGCCGCGCGATCGGCGAGACCTGAGGCAACAACGTGCAGTAGTGAAGCGATAACAAAGGCGGCTGCCACTTTGTGATATTTTTCCTTAACCCAGATCATCGAAATTGTCTGGCGGGTTCGGATCGGCCATTACTATTGGGATGGATGCAGCGGGTTGCTAAGTTGGCGTGGATCCGGTAGGTTGGCACGCAACAGCTTGGCTGCCGCATGCCAACAGCGTCTGCCCGGTTAGCTTGCCGTGACCGGCGGTTCCAACGGCAACAAGATGGTAAAGGTCGTGCCCACGCCGGGCTGGCTGTCAACCGTGATGCGACCGCCGTGTTGGGTGACGATATGGGCGCTGATTGCGAGGCCAAGACCGGTGCCGTGCGGTTTGGTGGTGTAGAACGGCTCGAACAGATGGGGAATGTGTTCGGGGGCAATACCCACGCCGGTATCGGTAATCGAAATGGCGAGCGTAGCGGGCGCGCCGGCACGAGCAGCGATCAGCTCGCTGCTGACGGTCAATTCGCCGCCGCTTGGCATTGCATCGCAAGCGTTCAAAATCACGTTGAGGAAGACTTGGCGCAGTTGATCGGCGTGGGCCACAATCGGCGGCAGGTCGTTGGCCAAGCGGGTGCGCACGGTGACGTGATTATGGCGCAGATGGGTCGTCACCAATTCGAGCGTCTCGCGCAACAGGGCATTGATATTGGCGCTGGTCAACTCACCGCGCGAGGGGCGGTAGAAATCGCGCATGCGGGTGATGATGCGGGCAATCCGGCCCAACTCTTGCTGGGCAATGGCGAGAAAGGTGCGTTGCGGCGCGTCAGGGGGCAGGTCTTGTTCCACCAGATACAGACTATTCCGCGCGGCATAGAGCGGATTGTTAATCTCGTGGGCGACCGAAGCTGACAATTCGCCGACAGCGGCGAGCTTGGCGCTCTGCAACAGTTGGGCTTGGGCGGCGTTGAGACGGGCTTCGGCTTCGGCGCGCAGCGATTGGGTATGCACGAGATCGCGCTGCAAGGCGGCGGCCCGTTGGCGCTGTTGCACCTCGTCGATCGCGATCACGGTCAAATCGGCCAAGGCTTGCACGAAGGGCAGATCGCGCGGATGATACAGATGCGAGAGCTGCTCGCCACAGATAACGAGCGCGCCGAGCCGCTGTTGCTCGATGCGCAATGGCGCTAGCAAAACGCTTTGCGGCCAGAGGCAATCCTCGATCGACAGCGGATAGGCAGTATTCTGTTGGTGGATGACATATTCCAGCTCTGGCCCGCTCAGCAAGATTGCACGCGGCGCTTTGGCCGCCATTTCGGCCAAGATCGAGAAGGCCGGCGCTGGCGCATGTTCGGGCGCAGAGGCGCGTAAGCGTAAACGACCTTCTTGCTCGTTATCCATCAAGTAGATATGGGCGGTCGCGGTGCCCGGAAAGAGCTCGACGGCCTGCTGGACGACAAGCCTAATGATGGCGTCAATGTCGTGGCTAATCAACAGCGCCGCCGAAACCGATAACAAGGCTGCTAGTCGCCGGTCAAGGTCGCGGGCGTAGCGTGCGTGCAACTCCGCTTCTCGTTCCAACGCGGCAATCCGGCTCTGCGCCGCCTGCAAGTCTCGTTCCAATTTGGCAATGTATGCGACCGCATCATCGCGTTCGATCATACCCGTCAGCTCCCCTCTAGGGAATGCTCTTCCGCCTACCGTTGACCATGCTACCAGCTCATGCTATGATAAGCCAATAATAATCCCAACTATAGTCGCAATCGGGACGGAGCGCAAATTCTTATGACGAACCAGCCCCGGGTGTTGGTAGTTGATGATGAGCAAAATATCCGCTTAACTCTGAATGCCTTGCTCAGCCGGGCCGGTTATTCAGTGACCACGGCGGCTTCCGGCGAAGAGGCGGTGGCGCTGTTTGAGCGGGAACCGTTTGATCTCATGCTGGTCGATTTGCAGATGCCCGGCATGAAGGGAATGGAAGTGGTGGCCAAAGTGCGCGAAGCCGGTCATGATGCGATTATTATTGTCTTGACCGGGCACGGTTCGCTTGATTCGGCCATCGAAGGCATCCGGTTCGGAATTTTCGATTATCTCTTGAAGACCAGCGATCCCAATCAAATTTTGGCGCGGGTGGCTGCCGGTCTCGAAGAGCGGGCCGCCCGTCGCCGCCAGAGCGATCTGCTGGATACGATCGGCGCGGCAGTGCAAGAGCTGACCGGTGGCAAGGTGGCGGTTACGGCGCCGCCAGTGGCGCCGGCGCAGCCGGCAGCAACCCCGCCGCCTCCGGCGCCACCTCCAGCGCCAGCCGAACCGGCGGGACGCACGCTGACAATTGGCCCGCTGACGCTCGATACGTGGCACCAGACGGCGACGCTCAACGGGCGGTCACTCAACCTGACGCCGACCGAGTTTCGCCTGTTGCTTTGCCTTGCCGAGCACGCTGGGCAGATGCTGTCGTATACCCAGTTGGTGCGCTGCGCGCAGGGCTACGATACGACCGATCTTGAGGCGGGTGAGCTGATTAAGCCGCATATTCACCATCTGCGCCAGAAGATCGAACCCGAACCGAGCGCGCCGCGCTATTTGTTGAATGTGCGCGGCAAAGGGTATATTTTGCAGATTTAAGCGTGCTCCATCACCAATCGCCAACGAGTGGCTTCCTTCGCGAGAGCTAAGGTGAGCGCCGTTGCATTGCAACGGCGCTCGCGGTTAGGGACAGCAGCATGGCCGATGAGTGGCTCTATTTCAATGGCGTGAATGCGAGCCGCGGCGAGTACGCCCACGAGCCGCTCGCAGTCGCTGAGTTGGCTCGCCTGATCCTCGGTGAACGGCCATCGCCCGATCAAATCGACCCCGACCCTGAACAGCGCGCCGCTTTGCGCGAACGGCATCTGGCCGATGCGAGCGGCGCGTTTCGCGTGAAAGAAGGGGTTGATCCCACCAATCTGGCCGAAGCCGGTTGGGGAGTGATCTTTCCGGCTACGGTTGATGCGGCGCCGCTGCGCGAGGCGCTTAGCGAGTTGTTGCAGTGGCGGCAGACGCAAGCCGGCCCGCGTTACCGCGAGTGTTTCGGCCCGCAAGGCTATCGGCCCGGCGAGAGCAAGGCGGCGTTTTTACGCCGGCAGGGCGCGGCGACTAGCGGGCCGGTCGATCCGGATCGGTTCCCCTATTATCTGTTGTTGGTCGGTTCGCCGGAAGAGATTCCTTTCCGTTTTCAGTACCAGCTCGATGTGCAGTATGCGGTCGGGCGCATTCACTTCGATACGCTCGAAGAATATGCTGCCTATGCCCGCAGTGTGGTGCAGGCTGAACGCGACGGGGTGCCGTTGCCGCGGCGCGTGGTGTTCGCCGGGGTGCAGAACCCCGATGATATGGCGACCAGCCGCAGTTTGCACGGGTTGGTGCAACCGCTGGCCGCTGAATTGGCCAACCATCCGCAACGCGGCGATTGGTCGTTTGCGACCATTGCCGGCGCCGAGGCCACCAAAGACCGGCTACTCCACCTGTTGCACGCCGAACCGCCCGCCTTGCTCTTCACCGCCAGCCATGGCGTTGAGTTTGAAGCGGTTGATCCGCGCCAGTTGCTGCATCAAGGCGCGATCTTGTGCGCCGATTGGCCCGGCCCGCAGGCATGGCGCAATCGCGCGATTCCGCCGCAGTTTTACCTCGCCGGTGACGACATCGCCAGCGATGCCTCGTTGCGCGGCGCGTTCGTGTTCCAGTTTGCCTGTTTTGGGGCCGGCTGCCCGCGTGACGACGATTTTCCCCATCTGCGCGGCGTTCGTTCGGCCATTGCGCCGCATGCGTTTGTGGCTGGCTTGCCTCGCCGCTTGCTCGGTTTGCCGCGCGGTGGTGCGCTGGCCTTCATTGGCCATGTCGAACGGGCGTGGACATTCTCGTTTAGCGATGCGCGCGGTGGCAAGCAGATCGAGACGTTTAGCAGCGCCTTGCGCCGGTTGCTCTTTGCCGGGACGCCGGTTGGCTATGCGCTGGAGTTTTTCAACGAGCGGTACGCCGAATTGGCGACCGTGCTGACCGAAGAGGTTGAGAACGCGCGTTGGGGCCAATCCCCCGATCCGGTTGAGTTGGCAACGCGCTGGACTGAACATAACGATGCACGGAGTTATATCATTGTCGGCGATCCGGCGGCGCGGCTGTGCCCGCCGGCGACGGCTGCGCCGGTAGCCGAGGCGCCGCGTTTGGCGAGCACGCCGGTTGGGGCCGAGCCACCGCCGGCAGCGCCGGTCACGCCACCACCGGCAGCGCCGGTCACGCCACCGCCGGTCACGCCACCGCCGGTCACACCGGTTGTACAGGCAGCCGTGCCGGTACCCGCCGGCAGCCTGCCGCCGGAGACGCCGGTCATTCCGGTGGCGTTGCCCGATGCGGCGGCCAGCTTTGGCTTATTCGGCAACAAACCGGCGGAAGCCGTGCAGAAGCTGACCGAGTCGTTGCAGCAATTCGGCGAGCGGTTGGCGGCGACGTTGCAGCAGGTGATTACCGACGCCGCCCATCTGGAGGTGGAGACCTACGTCGCCGAAACGCCAGAGGCGATCAACTACCGGCAAGGCGATTTCCGCGGCGCAACCCTCCGCGCTGTCACCCGGATGAGCCTTGACGGCGATACGCAAGTGCTGGTGCCGCTGAGCGATGAGGGGGTTGATGAGCGCTTGTGGGCCATCCATGTGAGCATGGTGCAACAGGCGCAAGCCAACCGGGCCGAGATGGTAAAAGCCATTGCCGCAGCGGCGGCAGGTCTGTTGAGCGCATTGCAAGGCAAATGAACGCGGTGTTTACTGTCTTCGAGCCGTTGCCGGCGGCCATCGCACCGCCGGGGCCGTGGCAAGCGCAGGCCGTTGGTAGCTCGTTTTCACTTGGCGAACAACCCGATGTGATCTGGCAGGCGCGCTTGCCGGACGATCCGGCGGCGGCGCAGGCGGCCTTACGCGCGGCGCTGGCCCAGCTCGGTGCGCACGAAGCGGCGCTGGCGACGGTCGAGCTCCGTTTACAGCGGGTAGCGAGCGGGGCCGCCAGTTTTAGTTCGGCGCTGCCACCCGCCGAACAAGCCTTGCTAAACAGGTTGTGGGCAGCACAGCCGGAGGGAGCGAGTTTTGGCTTGGGTGATACGGTGCAAGCGCAGTGGCAGGCGGCACAAGAGCAGATTGCGGCCCTGAGCGCGCAGGCCCGCGAGGCCCTCGGCGGGTATGCGACAGTCGAAACGGTGCAGGGCGGGAGACTGATTGGGCGCACCCGGATCAACTGGCACGGCGATGCCCGTTCGTTGCTGATTACTGGGATTGACGCTACCCAAGCGGCGCTCCACCACCAAACGCTGGCGCTGGCCCTCCGCTCGCGCGCCGGACTATTGCGCTTGATCGGGTTGGCCGGCCGTGGCGCCGCTATCGTCGCCACTATGGTTACGTCACCGGCTGGCGCAATGATGGCGCTGCCGGCAGTCTGGCAATTTGTGCAAGAAGTATTGGCCGAAGTACCCTAACCGATGGTATGATGCCTGTAGAGACGCTGCACCGCAACGTCTCGCCACTCCCGCGCCGAATTAAGGAGCATCGTGATGGCCAGCGAACTAGAAAATTCGATCCGCAGCGCCGCGGCAAAAGTAGCCGCTTACGTGGCCGATGCGGCTGTGATGGAGGTCACGACATCGTATGTCGTGGTTGGGCCGGCAGCCAGTGCTGAAACACCACGTCCGGCGGCCAAGACCATCATCCGGCTCGATGGCGATTGCGAAGCGACGGTGCCGATGCGGGAAGGGCCGGGTGGCATGTTGGAGGTGGACAGCGGACTGTTCGAGATTCACCAAGCCAATGTCGCCACCGCCACTGAATATCGGGCGCGAGTGTTGGGTGCGTTGATCGGCCTGCTGCAACGGCGGTGAAGCGGCGGGAGCGGGGAATGGAAAACGCACCCGCGCGTTCCGCCGCCGTGCTTGTTAGCTACGCAGCGCGTCGGTTGGCGTGCGATACATTTCTTGAGGAACACGGGATCACCAATATGAATGACCACACCTTCATTCCGCCGCGGCTGGCTGAAATCGCGGCTGATTTTGGCGCGGCCAGCCGTGAAGAGAAGTTAGAGCTTTTGCTGGAGTTTTCGGATCAGTTGCCGCCATTGCCGCCCGAATTGCGCGATCACCGCGGCATGGAGCAGGTGCATGAGTGCATGTCGCCGGTGTTTGTGATTGCGCAGCGCGACGGCGATCAGATCGTCTACCATATTGATGTGCCGCCGGAAGCGCCGACGATCCGTGGCTTCGCCGCCATCTTGCGCGAGGGGATGAATGGCTTAACCCCTGCGCAGGCGCTAGCGGTGTCGAGCGACTTTATCCAGCAGATGGGGTTGCATCAGGTGCTGAGTCCGCAGCGCTTGAACGGGATTGGCGCGCTGCTGGTCTATATGAAGCGGCAGGCCTTGCGCCTGCTGGAGCAAGAACCGGCGGGGACGGCTTAGACGCGAGCGTTGCGCAGGGCTTGGGCAATCGTATTAAAGACCACCGCTGGACGGCGACCATCGGCAATGCCGAGCCGGTAGAGCAATGCGCGGCGGTAGACGTGCGGCGAGCTATGCACGAGCCGGCAGCGCCGCCGGCGCCCTTGGCAGGCGGGGGTAGCAGTCGTCGGTTCAGAATCAAACAGCCGGATAATCATTTGAGGTCTCCACCATTTGTGCTATTGCTCACAATCCTACTATAGAGTTTATGACGCGCTTCGTCAAGTTGGGAAATAATGGCATTTCCTTTACAAACACTGTGATCATGCTGAACAGCGAACAGGGATGAACAGGGATGCCACGGATTCCGCTGGGCGGGCACAAATGACACATCCTTCGTTGTGCCGTGTTCCTCCGCGCCCTCTGTGGTGCAGTATACGTCCACTTATTACCCAAGCGAAACAAGGAGGTTTCATGCCGGCAATGCTCATTAACGGTCAATGGCAGGCAGCAGCGCAAGGCGAGGTCTTTCCGGTGCATAACCCGGCCACCGAAGAGGTGATCGAGTACGTGCCGCGGGCAACGGCTGCTGATGCCGAACAGGCGATGATTGCCGCCGAACGGGCGTTTCGTGAGTGGCGGCGCGCGACAGCGCATGACAAGGCGCATGCCCTGCACGAGATTGCCCACAAGATGCGGGCGCACGCCGAAGAGCTGGCAACGCTGTTGACGCTAGAGGGCGGCAAGCCGCTGGTCGAAAACCGCGATGAGATTGGCTGGTGCGCGGCCTGTTTTGACTACTACGCCGAGTTGCAGCGTAACAGCCGCGGGCGGGTGATCCCGTCGGTCGAGCCGACCCAACTGGCGATGGTGTTGAAAGAGCCGTATGGGGTGGTGGCGGCGATTGTGCCGTGGAACTACCCGTTGTTGCTGATGTCGTGGAAGGTGGCGCCGGCGCTGGCTGCCGGCAATACCGTCGTGCTCAAGCCGAGCGAGATGACGCCGCTGGCGACGTTGCGCTTCGCCGAGCTGTGCTGCGATCACTTGCCTCCCGGCGTGCTTAACATTCTGACCGGTTTTGGTGATGTGGGCCGCGAGCTGGTGGTCAGCCCGCGCACCCAGATGATTGCGTTCACCGGCAGTTTTGCCACTGGGCGCGAGATTGCCCGGCTAGCCGCCGAACGGGTCAAGAAGACGCACCTTGAATTGGGCGGCAAAGATGCGTTTATCGTCGCCGAGGACGCCGATCTCGACGTGGCAGTGCCCGGCGTAGCATGGGCGGCGCTGCTCAATGCCGGCCAAGTCTGCACCAGTACCGAGCGGGTCTACGTGCATGAGTCGATTGCCCGCCCCTTCACCGAACGGCTGGTGGAGTTTGTGCGTTCGTTGCGGTTGGGGCCGGGGATGGATCCCGACACCGACATTGGCCCGCTGATCGGCGAGAAATACCGCGCCAAGGTTGAGGATCACGTCGAGGAGGCGCGGGCGCGCGGTGCGACCATCCTGA
The DNA here is from genome assembly GCF_001650695.1 of Chloroflexus islandicus. GTDB lineage: Bacteria > Chloroflexota > Chloroflexia > Chloroflexales > Chloroflexaceae > Chloroflexus > Chloroflexus islandicus. The sequence continues at coordinate 78,418 of NZ_LWQS01000037.1, read as the reverse complement.
CCGGCGGGAGACGACCGCCGCAATTCAGCCGTGGCTTCTTTTACGAACCGACCGTGCTAACCAACGTCGATCACAGCTTCCGCATTATGCGCGAAGAGACCTTTGGCCCAACCATTCCCATCATGACCTACCGCACCTTCGATGAGGCGATCGAACTGGTCAATGATTGCGATTACGGTTTGGGTGCCAATCTCTACACCAACGACCCGCGCAAGGTCAAGCAGTACTACGAAGAGGTGAAGGCCGGCACCTGTTGGGTCAACGATCCCCTAACCGACAATGATGCCGGGCCGTTTGGCGGGATGAAGTTCAGCGGCGGCGCGCGCGAGTTGGGTGAAGAGGGGTTAGAAGAATTTCTCGAAACCAAGCACGTCCATTGGGATTTCACCATGGCGCGCAAGCCGTGGTGGTATCCGTATGGCCGCCAATCATCGTAAATCGCCAATAATGCCTGTAGAGCCGCACGGCTGTGCGGCTTCAAACATATCGCGTCAGCGAAGGGGCAGACCAGCAGCACGGCCATGGGGTTGGCCCCAAGGCCCAGCAGGGGATAAAAGCCGCACGTCCGTGCGGCTCCCCCAAACCGTACCCGAGCAGCGGGCAGGCCAGCAGCATGGCTGTGTGGTTCGTCCCACAATCATGCCAGCGTTAAGGGGCGGACAGAACATGCGATCGAGTGTAACCGTTGATCGTTGTGCGATGCCTCAAAGCTTCGCTCTGTTCCCCTCTCCCGCGCCAGTTGAGGTACGGACAGCACATTTGATTGATTACAACGGTTGATCGCTGTGCGATGCCTCAAAGCCCGGTGCTGCGCTCCCCATCACCCCTCCCCCAGCGGGGGAAGGGCAAGAGGTGGGGGCATCAGCCCGCGCAGCGGGCTTCGTAAGCGTAGCCCGGCCCTTTAGGGCCGGGTGCCAAACAGATGTTCGGTCCGCCCTTAAACCCGCGCCAGTGGGAGAGGGGCTGGGGGTGAGGGCGAAACGACGCATCGCAAAGCCCTCAAACGCATCTACACTCGTGCATTCTGTCTGTCCTTAAACCCGCGCCAGCGGGAGAGGGGCTGGGGGTGAAATAGCGTATCTCAAAGCCATCAACCGTGTCGATGCTCATGTGTTTTGTCCGCCCTTGAACATGTCAGCGTAGGGAACAGAGCGTCAGCGCCGCGCGTTCGCGCGGCGCTCATTGTTGATTCGCCACCAGTCATTGCTGTGCATATAATACAAACAAGCTAATTTTGTACCAGAAAGGCATTGTCCAAACCGTATGGATGTCTACCCCACCCCACGCAATATTGCCCTGATCGATGTTTACCATCTTGGCCGTCCACATGTGATCGGTACCTTCCTTCTGCTCGGTGATGAGCCGGCGCTGGTCGATCCGGGGCCGGCCAGCACCTTGCCGGCGTTGAAGGCTGGGCTTGATGCGCAGGGTCTCACGGTAGCCGATTTGCGAGCCGTGGTGTTGTCGCACATTCACCTCGACCATGCCGGGGCGACCGGGCTATTGGCGGCTGAAAATCCGCATCTGGTGGTGCATGTTCATGAGCGTGGCGCGCCGCATCTGATTGATCCATCACGTCTGCTCACCAGCGCGGGCCAACTGTACGGCGATCGGATGGAGGAATTGTGGGGCGATGTGCGGCCGGTGGCGCCGGAACGCATTCGGGTCTACACCGGCGGCGAGACGTTGCGGCTCAATGGCCATACCTTGCGCGCCTTTGACGCTCCCGGCCATGCCAAGCACCATCTGGTCTGGTTTGACGAGTCGAACGGCGCAGCATTTGTGGGTGACAATACTGGCGTACGCTTGCCCGGCGTGCGCATGACCCGTCCGGCGACGCCGCCACCTGATGTTGACTTGGAGGCGTGGGGGCGCACGCACGATCTGATCGAGCGGCTACACCCGCAATGGCTGTGCTTGACCCACTTTGGTGCGTATGATGATGTGGCGTTTCATTTGGCCGATGCTCGCTTGCGGTTGCGGCAGTGGGCCGAGATCGTGCGGCAGAGTCTGCTGGCCGGTCAGGATGAAGCGACCGGTGTCGCCGCGCTTGAGGCAGCGCTGGCTAGCGAAGCGGCCACCCTCTCGCCGGCTGAGCAGTTGGCTATTGTTCAACAGACCGGCCCGCTCAACCTGAGTTGGCGCGGCTTGGCGCGCTATTGGCAGAAACTGGGAGGGTTGGGGGCTGGGTAAGCAGCAAAGGACACGGATTGGCACAGGTGAAACGGATTAGCACGAGGCTGCCCAACCGTGCGCATCCGTTGCATCTGTGTTCATCCGTGTCCTATTTCCACTTCTCCCTACAACGTCACTTCACCGCGCAAGAAGCGCAGCGCTGTTTCAGCCAAGATTGCCGTGCCTACCGGCAGGGCGCGCTCGTCAATGTCGAAGATAGGGGTGTGGTGGGCGCGCATGATACCGTCATCAATCGCAGCGCCGAGCATCAGCATCGCGCCGGGAGCCTTCTTGGTCATATAGGCGAAATCCTCGGCTCCCATACCGGTGCGTGAACGGTCAATGGCGTCGGGGCCGAGAAACTCGCCGGCCACATTGCTCATCCATTCTGCCACTCGTTCGTCATTCCAGCCGGCGGGGTAGCCACGGGTAATCTTAACCTCAGCGCTGCCGCCGAAGGCTTCGGCCACGGCAAAGGCCCGTTCGACCTCGCGAGCGAGTTTGGCCCGCACCTCTTCGCTGAAACTGCGCAACGTGCCTTGGACAAAGATCTCGCTGGGGATGACGTTAGAGGCATGGCCGCCACGTACCGTCCCCACACTCAAGATCGCCGGTTCCATCGGATTGATCAGGCGGGCGCGGATGCCGAAGAGCGCATTGAGCACATGCGACAGCATAAAGACCGGGTCGGTGCCGAGATGCGGGTAGGCGCCGTGGCCGCCAGTGCCGCGAATGTAGCCCTTGAAATCATCCACTGCTGCCGATGTCCAGCCGCCGCGGATCGTGACTTGCCCGACTGGCAGCGTTGAATCAACGTGGAGGGCGATCACCGCATCAACCCCATCGAGCGCACCCTCTTCGACCATCCGCAGACCGCCGCTCTTGGTCTCGTCGTCCCACCCCTCTTCGGAAGGCTGAAAGAGGAAGCGCACCTTCCCGCGCAGGTTCTCGGCGGCGAACCGCTCGCGCAAGAGGTGGGCGGCGCCGAGCAACATTGCGGTATGGGCATCGTGACCACAGGCATGCATCACACCGGGGTTGGTCGAGGCATATTCAACCTGATTCTCTTCGAGGATGGGCAACGCATCCATATCGGCCCGGATCGCGATCACCGGCCCATCGCCATCGCCAAGCTCACCGACCACGCCAGTCTTGGCCACGCTGGTCGTCACCTTAATGCCACCGATCTCGTGCAAGGTGTCAGCGACGAGCGCCGCCGTGCGGTGCTCTTGAAAACCGAGTTCGGGGTGAGCGTGAATATCACGGCGAAGGCGGACAATTTCATCGGCCAGCGCGCGCGCGCGTTCGAGCATCATACCTCTCTCCTAACTATTTATGACTCAACACGAGCGATACTCGTGTATCCTCACAGATACCGGCAAACGCAGGGACAACACGTGTCACCGCCGGTCGTCCAAACAATGGTCACACGATGCGCTGTGAGCGCGGACGAGCTTTTTCTTGCCGGCCCAATGCGTATACGATCCCGTCTTGCAGGGACGCCATGGTGCGGATATGGCTCAGATCTAACCCCAAGCCGACGATGGTTTGGGCGACTTCAGGGCGAATCCCAGTCAGTAACACCTCTGCCCCCAACAAACGTACCGCCTGCGCCGAGCGCAGAAGGGTATTGGCGACTTGGGTATCGACCACCGGCACGCCGGTGACATCGAGAATGACAATGTGGGCGCCGGTCGTGTTCACCCCTTCAAGCAGTGTCTCAATGATTTGCTGGGCGCGCAGGCTGTCGATACTGCCGATCAGCGGCATCGCAATCACCCCCTGACTGATCGGCACGATCGGCGTGCTCAATTCGCGCAGGGCTGCTTGCTGGGCCGCAATGATACGCTCATTCAGTGCTTGCCGCTCTTCGGCGGACTGCCGTTCGGCGGTGACATCGGTAATAAATCCTTCGATGGCGATGACATTGCCATCGTCATCGAATACGCCTGCACCGCGTTCCCACAGCCAACGGATGCTGCCATCGGCGTGGCGAATACGATACGTGACTTCGAATTGGCGATGCTGTGCTAATGCTGTATGGACACTTTCCCTGACTGCCTCTGCATCCTCGGGCAAAATGAGATCACCAAAGGAGAGTCGGGGCATTTGACCTTCTGAAGGCAGAAAATCGCTCGCTGGATAGCCAGTGATATCAAGCGTGCCTTCACTCATAAACTCTGCCGTCCATTTGGCGTCGTTGCGCACACGATACGCAATGCCGGGCAAATTACGGATCAGGCTATCGAGCCGGCGCTGGCTTTCACGCAATGCCTCTTCGGCGCGAATCTGATCGGTAATATCTTCGGTTTGCGACAACCAGCCGGCGACCCGGCCATCAGGATGGTGGAGGACGGCGTTGTACCACTGGCAGATGATCATCCGGCCATCTTTGGTGATATTTTCGTTCCGGCTATTGGCGGCTTGCCCGCTCAGCAGGGCATGCACAATCGATTCTACATGCTCGCGGGCAATGTTGGGAACGAGCAATTCAACCACGTTTTTGCCAATCGCCTCGGCGGCGCTCCAGCCAAAAATGCGCTCAGCAGCCGGGTTCCAGCGCATAATGATGCCATATTCGTTAGCTTCGAGCGTTGCTAACGGCGAAGTGAGGAAGCTCTGCTCAAGGCGCTGGTTGAGCATGTGTTCACGCCGTAGTAATGCTTCCTCTTCGGCGATCAACATTTGCTGGGCGGCTGCAATAATATCAGCGATCGGCCCGGCAGCGGCAGGTTGATCGCTCAGCAGTTTGGTTGCTTGGCGGCGGGTGGCGTCGAGCCGCTGAAAACCGGCTGCAATCGAACCTTCATTCCTAATCACGGCGAGCAGATGCGAGGGGTCGTTGGTGCTAAGCGCGTCAGCCAACGCAACAAGGAGGGGGCGGTCAGGTGAAGGCACATTGGGGCACCAAGCGCGCAGCGCGTCGGCTATAGCAAGATGGGCAGCGATCATACCGGCGGTTCCTAAATACCCAAATGAGGTGAGGATAGCTATTTTTGCTCAGTATAGCACATTGTGGCTAATAGATGATTGAGCAAATACCGTCTGAAACATTGCGCGTTGATGGCAGATCGAGGCAATTGGAACAGGTGTGGCAACGAAATCTAACCCGGTTTGTTCGGCTTGATGAGTGCAGGCTAGGCAACGCTACCGGCTGCCATATATGATCGAGTGCGGTAACTTAATTACCGCACTCGGTGAACACAAGCTCTTGTTCCCAGATGGCTGGTTACTCGGCCTTGCGGCGCACGAACCAAATCCCAGCGGCAACGAGGATCAGCAGAGCCAAGACAATCACGACCGGCAGCGGTGGCGGGCTAGGCGGCTGGGTTGGTGGCGGTGCTTGGCGTTGCGCATCGGGCGGCGGGCCAGCGTTGCCGCCTGCTCCCGGCGCAATGCCGTCTGCGCCGCCTCCCTGTGCGGGTTGTTGCATCACCGTCGTTTCTTTTTCGGCTGTGGGCTCGCTCGCTAGGACTCCAGCCGTCGCTTCCGTGGCCTGCTCATTGCGTTCATTCATCGCGGCGGCTGCCGCGGGCGCCGCGACCGCTTCGGTTGGCTCGATCCTTGCGGCGCTCACCGCAGCCGGCGTCGTTTCCGGCGCCATCATCACCTGCGGTTGGCCGGCAGGAGAGGCGCCACTGGTGAGGCGCAGCACTTGCCAACCAATGAGCATCACCAGCGCCAGCGCGGCCAACCCGCTGAGCGGTTGCAACCAGCTTGGCAAGGCAAACCGGCGTGGGCGCATACCGGCCATGTCTGGGGTGAGCGTAAATGACCGGGGTGGCGTGACCCATGGCTGTTCACGCAAGAGGTCGCGGGTCGCGCGGAGTTCAGCCAGTTCGCGGCGCAGCCGCGGCTCGCTCGCCAGACGTTGCTCAAGCGCAGTGCGGTCGGCGGGGGCTAATTCGTTGTCTATGTAGGCCGAGAGCAATTCAAGATCGCGCTCTGGCAGTTCTGATTGGGGGGCTGGCGACGTTGTCATCGATTTCTCACTCGGCTATCAGCCGGGTATCATTTTGATTTGTCTGACTCATCATCTAGACGGAATTTGGCCGGCAAGAGTTCCCCGGCGCGCAAGATATCGCGCAATTTGGCCCGCGCCCGGCTCAACCGCGATTTCACCGTACCCAATTGCACCCCGGTAATCTGCGCAATCTCCTCATAGGCTAAGCCCTGAATATCGCTCAGGATAATAACAATGCGCTGGTCTTCCGGGAGTTCGGCTAACCCTTGTTGGATAGCGGCGCTCAATTCTTGCCGTACCACCATATCATCGAGGCTCTCACCCGGATCGGGCGCTTCGGTGCGGGTGTTGTCGTCTTCGTTGTCCGCGCTATCAAGCGAAACCGCTGGTCGTCGTTTGCGCGTGCGCAGGACATCGTAGCAGGCGTTCGTGGCAATCCGCAGCAACCATGCTTTGAATACGCCGCCGCGAAAGTTGCGCACATTGCGAAAAGCAGCGATAAAAGCGTCTTGGGTGGCATCAGCGGCTGCATCGGCATCACCCAACATGCGATAACAGAGGTTGTAGACGCGCGTCTCGTACAGCCGCACAATCTGGTTAAATGCCTCGAGGTCGCCCGCTTGCGCCGCGCTGATTAGGCGTTGTTCTTCGTTTGCCATGCAATCGCTCGTCTCCCGTGCCAGCCTGCGCTCTATTATACCGTTTCGGCAGCCGTTGCAAAGTGCAATTGCGCGCGCTGGAAGAGCATATCGCCGGCGCGCCGGAGACTGATCAGGCGGAGACGCGGCGGATGCTGCGGGGCAAACCCTACGCCTTCGACCAAGCCGGGGCGGGGTGGCGCCGGTGGGGATGGATTGCCCACAATGATGGGGCTCAGGGTCAGAAAGACTTCATCAATAAGTTGGGTCAAGAGCAGAGTGCCGTAGGTGCGCCCGCCTCCTTCGCTGAGCAGGGTGCGAATGCCGTAGCGTTGGCGCAGCGTAGCGAAGGCAGCGGGCAGATCGATCTGGCCGTCGGCGCCAACCAGACACGTGAGCTGGGGGTGGGTGGCGAGCGCGCGCTCGGCGCCGTGCGCGGTGGTGATGAGAAAGAGTGATCGCGGCAAAGTCAGCGCAGTCGCTGCCGGTACATCACCGGTTGCCGAGAGGATTACCAGTGCTGGTAGCGGTGGTCGTTCTTCACTGGCGCGCAAGGCGGCAAAAGCCGGCCAATCAATTAATTCCCCCGCTGCCCAACGGTGGCGGCGGGCGGCGCGCAGGGTTGCGGCGCCGGCGAGGATCGCGTCGGCGCGAGCGCGCACCAGTTCCATCAACCAGTGGTCATGACGGCTATTGCGGCTGATCGCATTGCCGCCGTTCCACCCCGGCTGGTTGAATGCGATCCGGCCATCGTGCGAGATGACAAAGTTCGTCCATACGGCGGGGCGATGGGCAGGAATCGCTGGCAGTCGCCAATCGCCGCTGTAGATGGCGCGCAGCTCTGCCGGCAAACCGGGGCCGTGGTTGGGTTCCTCTTCAAACAAGAGGGTAAATGGGCTGATCATGCGCATGCGCTCAGGCTACCACGGCACCGAGCCGGCTCTGCCCGGCGAGCGTGCGATCACCCGGCGTCACCTGTGGTTCGATCACATCACGCTGGATGTAGAGATCAACTTGCCCGCCAAACCGGACACTAGCGATGCGAGTGCCAGCGGCAAGGGTTGCACCTTGGGTTGTCTCGCAGCGCAACCAGCGCCCTAGTGGGGCGGCAATAATGGAGAGTAACAACGGCCCCCAAGCGGTCTCGATGCCGATGTAGAGGCGTTGGTTGCGTTCTGGGGCTTGCGGATCGCGCAACGGGCGGTAATCACCTCTCACCTGCTCGATGTACGCGACCCTCCCGGCGACCGGAGCGCGGCAGATCGGCACATCAAGCGGGCCGATCACCGTGGTAAGGCGGAGACAATCACTGTGGACGAAGCGATGTTCATAGACTTCGCGCACCCCTTGGATGCGACCATCGGCAATCGCAAAGACGGTGCGTGATTCATCGGGCGGGATGCGACGCGGATTGCGGAAGAGCGCCGCTGCCAAGGCCGTGAGCGCCAAGGTTGCCGGCGCCAGCCGTGGCCGTAGCCCAAGGGCAAGCCCGGTCAAGCCCAAACCGATGCCGACCACGGCCGTCGCTTCGGCATCAAGGCCGGGCAGGGCAGGTTGGCGCTGATTGGTCGTTGGCTCTGACATACATCTACCCGATGACTGATGAACGCATCACTTACGATAGGGTGATTCTAGCATGAAGGGACAGCCTGTGCAAATGCTTGTAGGTTGTGACTCGTATCGATATGATGCAAGGTACAAGACCACATTCCATATTGACGCGATGTGTCAGATTGATTACACTATGGCAATCATGACTGTTTGCGGAATCTTTGTGTCGTGAAAGGAAGGCCCCATGGAGCGGACGGTTGGCGAGGTGATGCATGTTGGTGTGTTGACCTGCCGGCGCGAGACCCCGATCCAAGATGTCGCCCGTCAGATGTCGGAACAAGACATCAGCGCACTGGTGGTCGTTGATGATGAAGGGTATATGGTCGGCTTGGTCTCGCGTACCGATCTGGTGAATGCACGCCTGTACGAACAGTACTGGAAGCATTGGCGCGGTTTGACGGCTGGCCATATTATGATTACCGATGTGGTCTCGGTGACACCCCAAGACACGCTGCAGCATGCCAGTCGCCTGATGATGGAACGCCGGATCCATCGGGTGGTGGTCGTCGAACCGGGCGAAAAGGGCCTGCGCCCGATCGGTGTGCTGTCAGTGACGGACGTGGTGCGCGATATTGCCAAAGAGTAGCAGCGGGTTGCTGCATCATCGCAACGAGCGTAAGGGCGGGTTGCAAACCCGCCCTTACGCGCTGTGATACGGAGTGCTGGCAGCCCGACCGCTGCGCAGGTTGCTGGCCCTCACACCCCAACCACACAACGAACAGCGTTTCTGATGCGAAATTGCGCGCTGCGTGGGTTGTTGGCTCGCACCCCTGCGGGATCCCTCTTCCGCACTAGCGAGCGAGCGGGGCTGGGGTTGCGGGATGCCCCTCCGGAGGGGTTGGGGGTGGGGGCAGTCTTCTTGCAACGGGCGTTCGCGGGCCAGCGGCCCGCGTTCCTTCCCACGGAGTGCGGGCGGCTCGCCCGCCGGTAGCGGTGCAGGGCGCCCGGCCCTGAAGGGCCGGGCTAGGGTTACGAAGCCCGCTGCGCGGGCTGTTGGCCCGCACCCCCGCGGGATCCCTCTTCTGCACCAGCACGCGAGCGGCTGGGGTGAGGGATGCCCCACCCCCAGCGGGGGAGGCTGGGGGTGGGGACAGTGCCTCTTGCAACGCGCTTGCGCGGGCCAGCGGCCCGCGCTCCTTCCCACGGAGTGCGGGCGGCCCGCCCGCCCGTCACGATCGCCAGCAGTTTCAAACCCGCTGTTCAATGCAGGTAATCCCTAATCTGCCCAACCCACAGGATGGCGCCCTGCCCAATAATTGCCATCAGCCACGCAGCGGCGGCAACCCGGCCCCATCTGGCGTGCGCCGCTAGCCGGTCAAGCGCAATCCCTGCTGGTATGCACAGCGCCGGGTAGAGGAAGAGCATCCAGCGTAACCCTTGGTCGGCGATGAGGAGCAGGCCAAGACCGCTGAGCGCGCCGCCCCACCATGCGCCGAGCAGCCAGCGCAGCGCGGTGGTCGTTGGTTGCTGGGTGCGCCAGATGATCCAAAGGCCGGCTAGATTGGCCAGCGCTAAACCTAGTGGCGCCGGCAATCCGCGCCGTTGTGGCGGTTGCCAGCCGGACAGGGCAAGGATGGTTTCGGTAATGATCTGCATGGGCGCTTGGCCGCCGCTCGCGCCTTGGCCGCCACGCCCGCTGATCAGTTCGAGGTACACTGGTGTGGTGTACATCACGATCAGGGCTAACGCAATCCCACCGGCAGCAGCGATGAAGAGGCGGGCCGGGGTGACGATTGCCGCTGGCTGCCGCCATGCCAACAACCATGCCCAGCCGATCAGTAAGCCAAAGCCGAGCGTCACGCCGGAATGGGCCATCAAACCGGCGGCAATCGCGAGCGCCAATCCGCTCAACGCCAGCCGGTGGCTGCTGTGGGACGCTGCGCCCATACTAAGCCCAAGCAACGCCGGCAAGATCAGGGCTTGCCCGCCGACGTTGGCCAGCTCGCCAATTGCCAACGCTTCGAGCGATTGGGTGGCAGAGAGGTAGCAAGCGGCGCTTAAGAGTGCGGCTCGCTGCCCGAATCCGGCTTGCCGCACCCACCACCAGATTGCCACACAGAAGAGACTATCAAGCGCAGCGGCCACGATCGTCACTAAGAGCCGGCGCGCGGCAAAATCGTCGCCAAACAGGATCTGGAAGGGGAGGGCTATGAGGTAAAACCCGGCTGGATACGGCGCTGCGCCCCCGCCGGCTTCGGCGGGCAAGCCAGCGGTGAGAAAGGCGTGACCAAGACCGAACCGCAAGAGGTTATTCGCGTGAAAGCCGGCGTCGCTGCTGATCGCATGCGGGTGGAGCAAACCGGCCAAGCGCACAATGAGAGCGAGCAGTGCCAGCCCAATTGCTTGTCGCCACGCCAATTGCTGCGGCCAGCGCAGCGCGAGGCCCACGTTGATAGCGGTTGCGCCGGCGCTCAGCGCCGCCAGAATTGGCGTCAGCAGCGCAAAGGCCGGTCGCGACAGCGCAATCGCCGCGATCGCGGCGCCGCCGCCGAGGCTGATCACACTCAGCGCCCATCGTGGCGGAAGCGCCGCCGTGTGGCTCCACAACCACGCCGCCGCGAGGGTCAGCCCAATCCAGCCGAGCTGGCCCCAATCCGGCGCGCGCCAGCCGCCGATCGTCTGGACGTGGGTACTGCGTAAGACAAAACCCAACGCGCGCGGATCGCCGGCCGCTTGGAACGCATCGCTCCGCATCACCAGCCGTACCGTTCCGTCGGCGGGGACGAGCAGCGTATAGCGACGGCTCGGCGCTGCCGGCAGTTCAAATGCCACCGGCGGCAATGCGCCGGCTTGCCACGCGGTAGCGGTTGGCGCGCCGTCGGGCCGCCCGCCCTGTGCGCGTACTGTAACCAACCAATATCCGCCTCCCAAACCCGGTAGACTAATCACACTCTCTGGTTGCGTCCAGCGGTAGGGATCGGCAGCGCCGGGTAATTCCCACCATGCCGCCACCGCCGGCAATGCCGGTTCAGCCGCATGCACCATCTGCAAGAACGGCGCATCGTCTTCCCGCCGGCGGGTAAGCGGATCGCCGCCAACGGCGAGGTGGACGCTGAGCGGGGTTTGGTACGCCAGACCGCAGCCAATCAGGACGAGCGCCAGCAGCAAGAGTGCAGGCCGCCAATCGTGGCGCAATCGCGTTGCCAATGCCCTGCGCGGATCAGCTAAGGTGTGCGCCAGAGTCACGACTTACCGCTGCCCCATGTAATCACAATTACGCCGATCACAATGATCAGTGCGCCAACGAGGCGGATCATCGTGATTGGCTCGTTGAGCAAGATTCGCGAGGGGATCAGAATGATCACGTAATTGAGCGCCAATAACGGGTACGCAAAGGAAAGGTCTACCCGCGAAATGACGCCCAGCCAGAAGATGGCTCCGCCAAAGACGAGGGCAAAGCCGAGAATAACGCGCCAGTCAGTGAACGTCGCCCACAGCACCCGCGGTTCGAGCGAGAAGGCGCCAACGTGAGTGGTGACGTGGTTAATGCCGATCTTGAGCAACACCTCACCCGTCACGGTGAGGGCGCTGGCCGTGATCAATAGGGCGAGAACCAGCAGCATAGTGCGCACTTTGGTTGAGACAGCGAATAACGGTTTCATCATCATGGTCGCCGGCGGAGCACATACACGGCATAATCGCAAATGCCAGAGCGGAGGTGATAGTTGCGGGCGATGTCAAAGCCATCGCCGAACATCGCCTGATAATCGGCATCGTGCCGGATATAGCCACCGCGATCAAGCGCATGCATCAGGTGGCCGAGCGGGTTTTGGCCGGGTGGCGGCGGCGTATCTTCCATCACCAGTACCGTGGCCCCCGGCCGCATCACCCGGTAGACTTCGCGCATCACGGCGCGGGCAGTGCTATCGGGTAGATGGTGCAACACGCCGAGGATCAGGCCGGCGTCAAAGGTCTGATCGGTGAACGGCAGCGCATCGCCGCTAGCGGCAAGGTACGTTCCCGGCCGGCGTTGAACCGCAAAACGGATATAAGTGAGCGATGGGTCAATGCCGACATAGCGATGCGGTGGAAAGTCGGCTGCGAACTCGCCGGTGCCGCAGCCGAGATCGAGAAACCGGCGGTGGTCGCCGTGCCACGGTCGTAGCTCGCGGGCAATGGCCAGATGTTCGCCGGTAAAGCCGGCTTCGACCAACCAGCGCAGCCGGTTCCACAATTCAGGCGTGGCGCTTAAGCGGTTGAGGACAGGATTCAGCATCATAGTTAACCAGTCTTCCAATGAGGCGCCGGCAATGGGTGCCTAAGCTGGGCCATCGCCGGCGGAATGTCGATGTGGATACGACGATCATCCATCCGTAGCGAGGGAGGCAATCCCCACAGCAACCCTTGCCACAGCCGGAGTGATGATACCGGTCGCGATGATGCGGCAGTGATCGCGATCACGTTAGACCCGCGCCAGCGCAACGATTGACAATCCAAACGGCCATTTCCCGCCACGCGCAATGTACGCCGCTTCGAGCATCATTGGCAAGCGTAACGCAGCATTGACCGGGCGAGAAGGCAACTCCATCGCCGACTCAGTCTGCGGTTCCGGCAACACCCGCTCAAGCAGCCGCACCGCTGCCGAGATTGGGAAGAGCAGCGTCAGCGCGTAGGTAAGCTGTTCGACGGTAAAGCCGTTTTCACGCAGCAACCGCGCGACTTCGCCAGCCGTGTACCGGTGGCGGGTATGGACTTGGCGATCATGGCGCGAGCGCAGCCATTCGTAGGCCGGCAACCGGATGAGCAGCCGGCCATCACGGCGCAAGACCCGCCGTACTTCGGCTAGCGCTTGCCGCTCGTCGATCACAGCCCGATGATACAACACATCGAACGATGTGACGAGATCAAAGCTGTGATCGGCAAATGGCAGTTGCAGCACTGACCCGCGCGCCAACCGGCCCGGAATGCGCCCACGCGCGAGCGTGAGCGCTTCGGTGGCGAGATCAAGCCCAACCACTGTGCCGTAGCGACGCAAAAACAGCGCGTCGCCACCGGTGCCGCAGCCAGCGTCGAGGATGCGCAGATCGCGACGTCCGCCAAACACACGGTCAAGCATAGCGGCATTGATGGCGCGCATGCCGCCGTACCACCAGTGTTGCAGCTCAACCGCTGCCATTGTTGTGTACTCGTTCTTTTCCATAACCGGGGCGGACTATACCAGATGGCGGGCAAGCTGGCAAGTGGCGCTATGGCTAGCCGCTCGTTGCTTGGTTGCAGTGCGCCGCTATGCCTCGTGCAACAGGCATGTTCTGCGATCGATTGCGGTGACGCTATCCCCCGCGATTGCGAGAGCGATACCGAGCGCGAAGCGACGCACTGGCAGCAACAGCCTGCTCTGCGCGCTTAGTGCGGTATGGATGCGTTACTCTAACTCTAACCCTAGCCCAACGGGTGAGCGCAACTGCCCCAGCTCAGCACATTCGATCACCACCTCATCGCCGGCGCGCAGCCATGGGCCATCATCGCCGTGCAGATCAAGCAGGCAGCCGCCGGTGGCGACGCCACTGACGATCACCTCGCCGGGGTAGAGCATCGTATCACGGCTGGCGAATGCGATCAGCTCGGCGAACGACCACCGCATGAGCGCCGTATTGGCGCGAGCAAGCTCACGCCCGTTCAGCCGCAGCCGCAACTCCAGCATCAGCCGGCCATCGTCATCGCGGTAGTATTCCAGCTCGTCGGGCGTTACCAGCCACGGGCCAAGCGAAGTGGCGCGATCGCGCGGGCGGAGTGATGCGGCCAACGGATCGCGGATTGTCCACGCATTGACCAACAGATAACCGGCAATGTACGCATCGGCATCTTCCGGCATAATATCACGCCCGGCCCGTCCGATCACGCATCCGAGCGCCATGCCGCAATCGAGCGGTTCGGTCATTGGCAGCTCGATCGGTTCGTCGGGGCCGAGGATGGTAGTATGGCTGGCAAAACGAAACGCGGGCCAGTTGCGGTCGCCAACCCAATATCCAGCCGCTCGGCGCATCATCACCGTGTGCTCATCGGCGAGTGCATCAAACTCGCGCAACGAAACCGCCTGCGGCAAGGGGGCGACAAGGCGCACTTGGGTGGCCGGGATCACCAGCGCCGTATCGCCAATGGTCAATCCCTCGTGCCAATTGAACTCGCCGAGCGGTGCTTCGGACGGATCGGCGCCTCCCATGACATTGATTACCGCCTGTACAATATCGGCGGCGGCAGCGATGGTGGCATCAGGGTGATCGCCCCGCAACAGCGAGAGCATATCCCACTGCGCTGCGGCGGCCTCCTCGCTGATCAATGCTGCCGCCGCTGCTAAATCGATGATCGCATCGCCGAGCAAGACACCGGCTCGCGCTGTGGATCCAGCGGGCGGGATGAAGCTGACCAATCGCACTGCCGTCTCCTTACATCAATCTGAAACCGGTTCGGCCTGTTTGTCCGTGGCCCTGCACTGTTCTGGTTCAAGGGCGGACAGAACGTATGAGTGCAGATACGGGTGATAGTGTTGCGATATGCCGGTTTGCCTTCACCTCCTGCCCCTCTCCCACTGGCGCTCAAGGTCGGACAGAACATCTGATCTGGAACCCGGCCCTGAAGGGCCGGGCTAGGGTTACGAAGCCCGCTATGCGGGCTGCCGACCCTCACCCCCTGCCTCTCTCCCACTGGCGCAGGAGAGGGGAGGGTAGAGCTACGCTTTGAGGCATTGCACCGTGCTCAACGGCTGTCATCGACCACATGTTCTGTCCGCCCCTCAACTGTTCTGGCGCGGGCGCGGGAAAGGTATCTCGGCCACGTTGATTCTGGCCCTGCCGCAATCGTTGCCGGAAGCGTGAGGGCTACATCAAACAAACGTCGCAGCCAAACTTCTGCGCTTCCACCCTTACGCTCGATCATTGCACGAGTATAACGCGCCAAGTGTGTCAACGGTTGAACCTAGCGATTGGCAACCTCAAGAGCATGCGTTTGCTTTCCGGTGGAGATTGCCTCGCCAACTGCGGCGGTGCGCAATGAAAAGGGAACGATCAGCAAAACGTTATTCACAGCTTCCGCATGTGACTTGCAACCATGCTTACCGCGTTAGGATCGAAGCAATTTCCAATGTTGGCGTCAGGGCTGTAATGCTCAGCGCCCCAATGATAGTACCATATCGGCGGAACAGGAATGATTTCGTGTGCTGTCATAAGCGAGCGGCAGAGAACGAGCTAGAAATGCACACATCTACGCCCCAATTTGTTCACTTTTCCTCTAGGCAAGCGCTCTTGGATGTGGTAAGATATTTCATATAAACAACACTTGTACATGGCAATCAAAAACACGTGGAGCACGATCATTATGGAGTACGAGCTGACCGAACAACGCGCCCTCAGTCGTCTAGATCAGTACATCTTGCTCTACTGGCTCATCTCGTTGGTCATAGGCATCCCCTTGCTGGGTGATTGGCTGAAGAGTTGGAATGTGCCTGCGACCTTGGCGAACCCGTGGTTCGTGGTGTTCTTGCTGGTGAGTTTTGCCTTTAGTCAAGTCTTGTATGTGCTGGTTGCGCGTCACGATGGCCGTCCATTCTTGTGGGGGCCGACCGTGATTTTCAGTATCGGCAATGGCGTGATCGAGACGTTTGCCTTTGCGATCGTGTATCGCATTGGCGCGTGGATCGGCGACGGGATCGCGATGCAGTTCTGGCCAAATCTGGCGGGGCCGCTCGGTTTCGCGATCGGGTTTACCGCCTTCGTCATTTATGGCGGTGTGATTCATGGCATGTTTTGGCTGCAATACCTGCCGCCCCATCTCGACGATTCGCCGCAAGCGATGCGCATCCGCAAATTGCGCCCGCTGGCCGAGATGGCGCTGGTCTTGGGGTGGAGCCTCTGTTTTTATCTGTATCAAGATATCTGGACGGTGATCTTCATTCATATTTTGGTTGATCTTGGCTTAATGCTGCGTGTGCGCCCTCCGGTCTTTCTCGGCGCCAGCCGGCGGGTAGCGTAAGCCCACGTTGGTAGACCATACCTCACTCGATGGATAGAGTGCGGCAGTCACACTGCCGCACTTCAGTTGGTTTGTTGCGTTCATTCCCCTCGGTTTTTGACCAGCCGCAAGCGCACCGTGGCGCCGAGCCAGATATCCTCGTCGCCAACCGGTGTTGGCGTGTGCGGGCGTAACCGCCGCCGGACGGGGCCGCAAAAGACGCCGGAAGGGCTGGCGAGATCGACGATGTGGGCCTGTTCCGCGGTCAGGATGAGATGCGCATGGCGCAGGGCAATATCTGATCCCAAGACGATAAGATGGCAGGCCGGATCACTGCCGGCGGTGAGCATGCCAGTAGGGAGGGCGATCGCACGTTCGCCCTGTTCGTCGGTAATAGAGGCTTGCCATACGCTCGTAGCCGGTAACTGGGATCGAGACGTCACGGTGTGGCGGGGACGGCGGATGATCCTTGCGCCGAGCAATACTGCGGCAACGACACCGATGCCGAACAGGATGTTCAGCCATTGCGGCAGTAGTGGTGCGGCAATGACGAGCGCGGCGCTTTGGCCGCAGCCGTACACGATCGCTGACGTTGGCAATGCGCCGTCGAATTGTGCGCGCCAGCGCCCCGGCGCCAGTGCGGTGAGGGTTTGCGGGCGCTGTGGCGGCGCTGCTTCCGCCCACACGTGCAGATCGTGCGGATGAACGGGGCAACCAACCAACAGCGCCCATGCTGTGGCCGAGATCTGCTCGACGCCGAGAATGAGGCGAGGCGGGGCAGCGGGCGGAGTTGGGGGGATGGCGTGAGCGGCTGCCAATACTGGCCAAACAATGATCAGCATGAGCAGAGCCAAGAGCGGGGTTCGGCGGCGCATAATAATCTCCTCGCACAGCAATCCTCTCATCATGGAAACCGCGCGAGGAGGGCAAAAGTTGCGCGCTTGGCCAAAAATTCAGCAAAAATCTCCTATCGGCGCGTGCTACACCGCGACGCGCACCAGCACCTCTTGCGGCGAGCGGGCAGTAGCGATGGTGTTCATGTCAATGCCGAGCGTGGTGATGGTTTGAGCGGTGGTGGGGGAAATGCCGGTGATCACCGTTTCACACCCGATCAAGCGCAGCGCTTGGACGGTTTGAATCAAACTTTGCGCGGCCATAGTGTCAAAGGCCGGCACACCAGCGACATCGATCACGACCATGCGCACCCGGCGCGCGCTGACCACATCAAGCAGCCGCTTCAACAACAGTTCGGCGCGTTGGCTATCAATCTGGCCGACGACCGGCGCCAGCAACACATCGCGCCCGATCTCAACCGTGGGTGTTTCAAGTGACTGCACCAGATTGCGCAGCATCTGTTCGGTGGCCTGCAATTGCGCCGTTTGCTGTTCGAGTTGGGCGGCAGATGCCTCAACCTGTTGGGCATGCATCCGCGCGCGGGCCGCTTCAGCCGTGGCTTGCAACGCCAGCCCTTCCATGCGCCGCAACAGATACAAGAATGGCAAGAGGGCAAGCGATGCGGTGGCGAGGTAGACGACCGTGGCGCCAACCCAATCAGAAATGGTGTCTTGTACCGCGAGGTTTTCTGCCGTTACAAAGGTGGCGTTGCCAGAGACATAGATGGCGGCGGTAATGATCATTGTTACGAGCGATATTGCTAACGCACTGATCCCGCCCCGGCTGCCAAAATACACCAGCGCCAGCATGACCACGCCGATCCAGAGCAAACGCCCGCTGCCAGTGAGACCAAAGAAGATCAGCAGAAAGGTCGCCATCGCGCCTAAAATCGTGAGCACGAAAATGGCACGGATGGTCAGGCTAAGCTGGCGGAGGGCGGCCGCAGATACAACTAACACATAGGCAATAGCATAGATGGCGATATAAGGAAGCGCCCGTTCACCCATCGCGTTATAGTCTGACCACGATCCGACGACCAGCGCCAGACCGCCAAGCACAACCAGTACCCAGAGTAGATTGTTGAGAATCTGCAGCCGCCACTGGGCAATCATTGTGCTGGCGTGTTCGGTGGGAGCGATGGTAGGTGGTTGAGGGCTGGACATTCC
Source organism: Chloroflexus islandicus (assembly GCF_001650695.1). Classification (GTDB taxonomy): domain Bacteria; phylum Chloroflexota; class Chloroflexia; order Chloroflexales; family Chloroflexaceae; genus Chloroflexus; species Chloroflexus islandicus. The sequence goes on along the minus strand of NZ_LWQS01000037.1, from coordinate 60,026 downwards.
AATATCTCCGTGACGTCGGGTTGCCTTGGTTGCAAAGTGAGACTTAGGTAAGCACAGGCATGGATCATTCGGCGCTGCCTTGTGCAAACTCGTTGCGCATTGTATCACCATCGTGACCGGATTGACAAATATTAAAAATGAGTTAATCGTACAACCGCTGAGAATTGCGATCGTGAAGCAGGTTTCGTTAGCAGTATTCCATCGTGCAGTTGTAAAGCGATTTGGTCGTTGCTGGTAACGATCGGCCTTGCTTGCTGTTCGCCGGCCAAGTAGGCAGTAGCGTCAGCGATGACAATGGTTTGGCCATCAGCCGTGATGAAGGTGAACGGTTGGCCCCATTCGGCGACGGCGCGCACGAACGCGAATGCGCGTTGGACTGGCCAATCAGCGGTGAAGGTGAAGTCGGCGGCTTGCGGTGCGGGGTAGTAGCTCCCGCCAGCCGGTTGTGGCTGTGGTTGCCAACCCGCGGTGGCGAGATCGGCCAACGCCGCTGGCAGCATCTGCGCGGCAACCCGTCCGGCGAGCGTCTCAATCGCGCTCAGCCGTTCACCGAGTGGTAACTCAAACCATTCCTGCCGCACAATTGGCCCGTGATCAAGTGCTTCGTCCATGAGGTGCAGCGTCATTGCTGTGCGCATCCATCCCAATCGCAGCGCCCAGAAGAGCGGCTCCGGCCCGCGCAGGGCGGGCAACGGCGAGGGATGCACGTTCAGGAAGCCGTGCTGCGGTAGACGCAGCAGGTCAGCCAGAATGCGCCACGGCCAGCAGGCGACCAGCGCCAGATCGATCGGTTGCGCAGCAAGCTGCCCGGCCAGCGCCGGCAGACCGGCCCGCCCGACGGCCCAGCGCGGGATGCCGGCCCGGTCAGCGAGGGTCGCCAGATTCGCTGGCGTTACCACCTCTTGGCGGGTGGTTGGCGTGGCCGGTGGCAGGCGGGTCAGCGCCGGCAGACCCAGTGGCGCCGGGTGAACCAATCCCACCACATCCACCGGCAATTCCAGCAAGCGTTGCACGATGGGCAAGGCCATCGGCCCCGGCATGGCAAAGAGCACGATTCGCATGGCCGACCTTTTCTTTCGGGTATAATGAAGATGGTATCACGCTGGTTTGAAAGAAAGAAAACCCTATGCCGCGCATGGTGAATTGTGTCAAGCTCGGTCGTGAACTGCCCGGCCTCGATCAGCCGCCGTTCCCCGGCCCGCTCGGCCAGCGCATCTACGAGCAGGTCTCGGCGCAGGCGTGGCGGCTGTGGCCGCAGCAAGCGACGCTGATTATCAATCATTATGGTCTCAGTCTTGGCGACCCCAACGCGCAACAAATCCTGATGAAGGCGATGGAGGAGTTCTTCTTCGGTGAGAATGCGCGTATGCCCGAAGGGTGGACTCCGCCATCCGCCGCGCCGGCCAAAGGCGGCCCCCGCCGTAAATAACGGGGCGCAGTAGAGACGCACAGCCGTGCGTCTCTACTGCGCCATCAACGTAATCGCCGGCACAATCGTAAACCGCAACTGGGCATGGGCGGCGCGCAATGCCGCTTCAACCGTGGCCGGATCGGGGCCGCGAGCGAAGATGAAGCCGAGGTAGCTATCGCCTTCGGGCAGCGGGGTTAACGGGTAATTGAGCGGGGCAGTGATTTCGATTGACTCGATGCTGGGAATCGTTTGCGCCGCTTCCACCCCGGAGACCCCGCGCAAGATGCCGGCCTGCGGAATTGGGATCATCATCACGCCGCCGGCTTGGCCGGCCCGGCTGAGCGACTCGATCGGCAAACCGGCGGCTTGGCGCAAGATCAACTCTTCGAGCGGCGCATCGGCGCCGAACCGTAACGTGCGCGAACACAGACCGCCAATGCTGCGATTGGCCAGCTCGATCATCCACGGCCCACGGTCGTTGATACGCAACTCGGCGTGCAGTGGCCCCTGTTCGAGACCAACCGCTCGCGCCGCCGCCGCCGTCACGTCGCAAATCGCGGCTTGGGTCGCTGCCGGCAAGCGTGACGGCGTGACGTAGATCGTCTCTTCAAAGAACGGCCCGTCGAGCGGATCGGGCTTGTCGAACAGCGCCAACACCTGCACCTGCCCGCGGTCGATCAACCCCTCTAGCGCCACTTCAAACCCCGGCACAAACTCCTCGACCAGAAACTCGTGCGTTCCCGGCCCCTCGACCCGGTCAAGCAGCGCCGCCAACCGGCGCGCGGCGGCGACGAATTGGTCGGGGTTATCGGCCCGGATCACGCCACGACTACCGTTGAGCCGCAGCGGTTTGACCACGCAGGGGAAGGGAACGGTTTGGGCTAGCGTGGTGAGGTCATCGGCGGTGGTGCAGAGGCGAAATGCAGGCGAGGGCACGCCAGCGCGAGCAAAGAGTTGGCGCATCAGGTGCTTGTCGCGCGCGGCAGCGGCAGCTTCGGGCCGGTTGAACGGCAGGCCGAGTTCGGCGCAAGCCAGCGCCGCTAACTCAACCCCGCTATCATCAACCGGCAGAATCGCGGTGAGCGGCTGGCCGGCGTGCAACGCACGGATGGCGCGCAGTGCAGCCGGCTGATCGCTGAAGTCAATCAGCAAACGTCCCGGCAACGGGCGGGCCAAGGCCGGCGGCGTATCTTCGGCGACCGTCGCCTGCGCACCGATCCGCTCGGCGGCGGCCAGAAAAGCCGGCAACCGGTACGACGATGGCGTGGTGAGGAGTAATAGGTGCGGGCGGGTGGGTGGCATACGATGCAATTGCGTTTAAAAAAGCAGCCGTTGATAGTTCCCTGTCATGTATTCTACCACCTGCCGTTCGGCTAAAGCGCGGGCGGTAGCACTCTCTTTGCCCAAGATTTGGGCCAACGCCAACAGATTGAGCGAATTGAGCGACTGCGCAGTGATGGGACGCTTGGCATCCCAGAAAATCAAGGCAGACCAAAACTCTTGCGCCGGATCGGACATCACGAGTTCGTACAAGAGATCGCACTCCTCTTCAGAGTCGCACGGAAAGAAATAGCAAGTATCATCAAAAACCACCGGACACCCTTGGTAAGGTGGTACCCTAACAAATTCGAGTTTTTATATAAGCCAGAGATGGCGATCTTCCAAGGAGCAAACGAGTACGATCCCACGCCAAAAATCGAGAAACGGGGACGATTTTTATATATCGAACTCTTACGTTTATCGAGCAAATCCGCGTGGGTGGTCAGATAATGCCACGTTTTCGGGGCATCGACCTGAAGACGGCTTGGATCATCGCTCATGGTTTGTTGGGGGACAACCATCCATAGACGTGGTTGCCGGCGTGCGGCGAGATCAGAACTTTTCAGCAATGGGAAGAGCACGTCAGGTTCAAGATCAACGACCTCACCCAAGCCATTGATGAGCTTGCCATGCTCAACCCGCAGTTCAAAGAGCTGGCTGCTATCGTGCTTGATCCCTGAACGCCAGCCTTTCAGACCAGTGCCGAACAGAGCGCGCCACTTCTGATACAAGGCAAGATCAGCTACTATGACCCCATCTTGCCAACCAAACACACGAGCGGGATAGTGTGTCTGAAGGGTTGAGAAAACGGCGCATTGCTGACTGTTGCCGGCAGGATGGCTATGCACAAGCAGCAGGCAAGCGTCAACTGCGACGCCGAAATATGCGCGCGAATCGAAGTGATACAGCGATGCCGATGCGATTCGCATCCCGCGTTGCCAAGCATACGCGAGCACTTTACGCGCGACGGTCGTTTTGCACAGCACAGCCAGCATGCCGTGCTTGCCATCCAGCCATTCAAGGTTTTTGCGCAACATCCATTCTGAGATGTCAAAATTGCTTTTACCGGTGAGCGCATCAATGCCGCGCAGATGGTCAAGATTCGCTTTCACCGGCGTATTTGCGCTGTTTAGCGTGCTCAATGCCGAATTGGTCACCCATGGCGGATTTCCGATCACGAGCATTGGCTCAGACAATGTGGCAATAAGTGCCTGCCAATCGGTGAGAAAGAAATTAGCTTGATGGATTTCAACCCGTGCTTGTGAACGTATCTTGGCGTAAACGTGTTGCGCCTGTGACACATAGTGCGGGTTTAGCTCAAAACCGAGCACGCGACGCGCGTTAGGAAACGTTTCTAACGCTGCTTGCAGAAATGTCCCTATCCCACACGTTGGTTCCAGAATTGAAGCAGGATCGAATCCGGTCTGCGCAATCAGCCCACAAACTGCTCGCGCTAGCTCCAGCGGCGTCTGAAAATCGCCAAATGCGGTTTTGGAAGGGTGCGTAAGCACCAAGTATCTTTGTTTTTCCAAGCTAAGTTATATCCAGTTGCTCGAAAAAATATGAATAAGTGTATGCTGGTGGGCGAATAGCTCTATTCAAGGCTAAAATGACAATACTTCTGTTTAAGAGTGTTACGAACAGGATTTTGCATTGTGGACAATCGATCCCGTACAGGCATGATGTGCGCTGTCGGGGGAGATTGCTTCGGGTGGCCGGCACACCGCATTGCGGTGTGCCTGTCCACCCTCGCAATGACAGAAGCCAACGTGCGTACTGAGGGGTGCTTGCCCACCCTTGCAATGACAGAAGCCAACGTGCGTACTGAGGAGTGCTTGCCCACCCTTGCAATGACAGAAGCCAACGTGCATGCTGGGGTTTATCTAATTACCCTTGCTATAGCAAAGAATAGTACGAATTACCTACTCTCCTCGCTCACATTACATTGATGTTCAATGCACCAATATCACCCCGCCACCTCACAAATACCGGGCCGCCAATTGCTGATTATTCGGCTCGGCGCAGCAGTACCACGGTTCGCTGAGGCGGGGGATAGGCAAGGATGGCGGGAGGGTAGCCGGGCGCGGCCCCGGCCCGATCACCTGATCGCACAGATCGAGCAGGCGCTGGTAGAAGGCAGTGCGCGACATGCCGCAATGGTCGCCGCATTGGGCCAATTCGAGCACGGCCTGCTGCAACGTGTCCATCGCTGGGTCGGGGTGGCGCCACGGATAGACCAAGCCGGCGGGGTCGAATGGCCTGACCAGCGCGCGCACGTCGGGCAGTTCGAGCAGGCGCGAGCCGGCGGGGATGAGCAGGCGCAGGCCATACTGCACCGGCGCGACGCTTTCGATCAACCCCAATTCGGCGATTCCCAGCAACAGATCGCGATAGATTTGGCGGGTTGTCCACGGCGTAAACGCGACAAACGTCGCGTTGAGGGCAATGTCATTGGCGCGCAGCAGCGCGACGGCGCGGGCGACATCGGCGCGGGTGTGGCGTTTGTCAAAGCGGGCCAGAATCTCGTCATCGAGCGCTTCGACGGCGCTGACCGCCATGATGCAGCCGGTGGCGCGCAGTTCTGGCAGCAGATGGGCGTAGCGCAGAATGTGCTCGACCTTGATCGTCACATCGTAGGTCAGGTCAGGGAACTCGGCGTGCATCGCGCGCACGATCGGCAAGACGTGGCCGGGGCCGTTGAGAAAATCGGGGTCGCCAAAGGTAATGTGGCGCGCGCCGGCAGCCACTTGGGCGCGGATGTCGGCCAGTACCGTTTCGCGGGGCACGACGCGGAAGCGGCCATTGTAGACCGGCACGACCGGGCAATGGCGGCAGAGGTGTTTGCAGCCGCGGGTCGTTTCGGTGTAGCCGGCGAGGCGCGTTTCAGCGCCGTTGATTAAGGTGGCGTACCGGTTGAGCGGCGGCAACCCGCTGCGATCGGGCGGAACGAGATCGAGCCGGTTGAGCGCGATGGCGTCAACGGCGGGTGGACGTTCGCCGGCGGCCAAGCGTTGCCAGATCGTGGTGAGCAGTTCTTCGACTTCGCCGCCGAGGCAGCAATCAGCGCCGGCAGCGCGCAGCATCGCCGCGTTGAGCGGTGCGTAGAGGCCGTAGCAAACGATAAAGGCATTGGGGGCGGCAGCGCGCAGACGTGGTAACAGTTCGAGCGCCAGCCGGGTGGCGGTGTGCATAGGCACTGAAAGAGCAATCAACCCGGCTTCAGCCGCCATTGCCGCGGTCAACGGCGACACACTGGCATCAACGCAGGTCACGGCAGCGCCGGCCCGCCGCAACCATGCCGCGGGCGAGGCGAGGCTCAACGGTTGGTGGCCAAGTTCGTAGGTGGAGATGAGCAAGACGTTCATGTTATCTATTGTACCGCAAGACGGTGTTTGTGTTGCAGAGTGCATCGTGAGGCGCACCACACTCCCCTCTCCCGCGCCAGTTGAGGGACAGACAGAACGTTTGACCGATCACAACCGGAGATCGCTGTGCGATGTCTCAAAGCCCGGTGCTGCACTCCCCATCACCCCTCCCCCAGCGGGGGAGGGACAAGGGGTGAGGGCATCAGCCCGCGCAGCGGGCTTTGTAAGCTTAGCCCGGCCCTTCAGGGCCGGGTGCCGGACTGACCGCCCTTGAACGCGCTAGTGGGAGCGGGGCAAGGGGTGAGGGCATCAGCCCGCGCAGCGGGCTTTGTAAGCTTAGCCCGGCCCTTCAGGGCCGGGTGCCGGACTGACCGCCCTTGAACGCGCTAGTGGGAGAGGGGCAAGGTGTGGGGGCATCAGCCCGCTACGCGGGCTTCGTAAGCCTAGCCCGGCCCTTCAGGGCCGGGTGCCGGACTGTCCGCCCTTGAAGAAGGTAGGCACGGCACACCGCGAGGGCACAGGCACACCGCAGTGTGCCGCTACGGAGGACGTGCGGGGGCGTGCTGCACACCACGGTGTGCCGCTACGGAGGGCGCACTGCTGTGTGCCCCTACTGTTGTTGTAATTCGGCTTGGACGGAGGCGGTGGTGATTTGGGGCAACACTTCGGTTTCGTCGATGTGGACGGCGGTTGGCACCACCTTTACCCCGACTTCGAGCTGGCTAGTCGCTTGGCCGCGATAGATGCCGCGGGTCGGCGGCACGTCGGCGTAGTCGCGGCCAATTGCCACCCGGATATGGCGTTCGCCGGCGATGAGGTTGTTAGTCGGGTCGAAGCCGACCCATCCTACTTCCGGCAAATACGCCTCCACCCATGCATGGGTGGCGTCTTCTTCCGAACGGTCGTGGTCTTCGGTGCGATGGAAGAGGTAGCCGCTGACGTACCGGCACGGAATGCCGATCCGCCGCACGAGCGCAATCATAATGTGGGCGAAGTCTTGGCATACCCCTTTGCGGGCCAACAGCGCCTCGTCAATCGGCGAGTCGACGCGCGTGGTTTGTGGCGCGTAAGCAAAGGTTTGGGCAATGCTATGATTGATCTCGCGCAGCAAGGTCAGCGGATCGGATCGGCGTTCAGCGCCAATTTCACGGGATAGATCGATCAAGGCCGGCGTGGTTTGGATGAAGTGACTGGGCATCAAGAAATCCCAGAACTCGTCATCGGTAGATAGCTGATCGAGCGCCAGCCATGCGGTGCCATCGAGCCGGTCGGGCAGTGGCGGCGGCGGTGTGAGTTGGACGATGGATTCGGCGATGATCAGCAATTGCCGGTGGGCCGCCGCGACATCGAAGTGGTAGACTTCGTTGCCGAGCCAGTCGTGGTAGTGATTAATGCGCGCGAACGGGGCGGTGGTGAGGCGGAACTCGATCAGACGCTGCGTTCCCTCATTACGGGGACACATCCGCACTTCGGTCTGGCTTTCGGTGACCGGCGCGCTATAGCGAAAGCGCGTCTTATGCAGGATCGAATAGTACATAGGGTGACGCCGGCTCAGCGCTCCAACAGTGCGCTACCGGAGTAGCGCCTGCTCGATCGGATAGGTAATATACGCTTGATAGATCGCTTCGTGAATGGCGGTGCATTGCTGCCGGATCTGCCGCAAGAACAGCGGCAAATCACCGGCAATGATCTCATCGACTTGCCCATAATCAAGTTGAGCGCGCAACCGGCCCGCCAGCCGCTCGGCCCTACCGGCGTGGCGTCCGCCGGCAAGTTGCGAGATCTGTTCGAGACTATCTTGCAGTTGGTCGGCGGCAAACCGGATCGAGCGCGGGCTTTCAGCGTTCAACAAGAGAAATTCAGCAATCTGGGCCGGTTGCACATCGGCAGTGTAGACTTTGCAATACGCCTCGAAGGCGGTACAACTTTTGAGCAGCACCACCCAGTCGATCGAGTCAATGGCGCTCTCTTCACCGTTGAGGTAGGGCTGAAAGAAGACTTCGAGCAGCAAGGTGGTGGCCCAGATCCGTTCGAGATAGCGTCCGACTTGAATGAAGCGCCAACCCTCGCCGTGGTTCATGGTGGCGTCGGTAATGCCTTGGATGAGGTGCAACCGCTCTTTGACCATCTGATAAAACTCGACCGGCTCGTCGTGCCAGATCTGCTCGATGGTTGCGGCGCGCATGCGCAGGTAGAGCTGGTTAATGTGCTCCCACATCTCCGAGCTGATCTGCTCGCGCACTTGGCGGGCATTTTCGCGCGCCAACGTGATGCACGACACCAGTGAAGCAGGGTTAGCGGCGTCGGTAGTGAGCAGGCGGGTGATAGCCTGCGGATCGTCGAGACCGGTCTCTGGCGGTTCGACGTGCAGCGCGGCGAGCAGCCGGCCCCAGCGCGGCGCAATCGCCTGCGGCGTCTGATCGAGGATCTGGGTGAGGCCAACCCCGATCAGGCGCGCCGTATGCTCGGTGCGCTCAAGGTAACGGCTCATCCAATAGAGACTGTCAGCAACTCGTGAGAGCATAGATGATCCTGCCGGATAGTATCAATACAACACCCACGTATCCTTACTACCGCCGCCTTGCGACGAATTGACCACCAGCGAACCGCGCCGGAGGGCAACGCGGGTCAACCCGCCGGGCACAATCGTGGTGGCCTCGCCGTCGAAGAGGATGAACGGGCGCAGATCGACGTGGCGCGGTTCGATCATGCCATCGATAAAACACGGCGCGCACGAGAGTTGCAGGGTCGGCTGCGCGATATAGTTGCGCGGATTGGCACGGATGCGTTCGGCGAATTGAGCTTGCTGCTCGCGGGTGCTGTGCGGGCCGATCAGCATATCGTAGCCGCCCGACTCACCGACTGCCTTGACCACCAATTCATCCAAGTGTTCGAGCACATACGTGCGTTCGTCTGGCCGGTCGCACAGATAGGTCGGCACATTGGGCAAGATCGGTTCTTCGCCGAGGTAATAGCGAATGATCGCCGGCACATAGGCATAGATCGCCTTATCATCGGCGACGCCGGTGCCAATCGCGTTGGCCAGCACGACGTTGCCGGCGCGGTAGGCATTGAGCAAGCCGGGCACGCCGAGTACCGAATCAGGCCGGAAGACCATCGGGTCGAGAAAATCGTCATCGATCCGGCGGTAGATCACGTCAACCCGCCGCAAGCCGCCGGTGGTGCGCATATAGACCACATTATCGTGGGCGAGCAGGTCGCGCCCTTCGACCAGCTCGATCCCCATCTGGCGGGCAAGGAAGGTGTGTTCAAAGTAGGCTGAATTAAAGACGCCGGGGGTGAGCAACGCAATCGTTGGTTCAGGCCGGTGGTCGGGGGCCAAGGCGCGCAAGGTGGCAAGCAACGCCTGCCCGTAATGGTCGATCGGGCGCACCCCATGCGCGCCGAACAGGCGCGGAAAGGCGCGTTTCATCACTGCCCGGTTGGTCAGCATATAGCTGACGCCGCTCGGCACGCGCAGATTATCTTCGAGCACCACGAACTGGCCATCGGGCAAACGCACCAGATCGGTACCGACAATTGCAGTGTAGACGCCGCGCGGGACGGGCAAGCCGCGCATCTCGCGCCGGTAATGGCGGCAACTGTAGACCAGCTCGCGGGGAATGACGCCATCGCGCAGAATCTGCTGATCGTGGTAAATATCGCGCAAGAAGTGATTGAGCGCGATAATGCGCTGGCTTAAACCGCGCTCGATCTGCTGCCATTCGTCAGCGGTGATGATGCGGGGTATCAGGTCGTAGGGGAAGACCCGTTCGGTACCGGATTCGTTGCCATAGACCGTAAAGGTAATCCCCTGATTGAGGAAGGTCAGATCAGCGTAGCGTTGTCGCTGCTGCAATTCTTCCCGGCTCAGCGCGCTGAGGCGGCGGGCCAATTCAGCATACGCCGGACGCACGCTGCCGTCTGGCGCAAACATCTCGTCGTAAGCGCCAGTTAAGGTGTACTGTTCAAATGGCGGTTGGCCAACAAGCGGAATGGTGGCGTCGGGCATACTCGTCGCATATATCTTCAACAGAGTGATTGCGCCCGGCCAGCCGTGGGCAACGTTGCCCGATCGTCTTCATTTGCCGGCGTGAAATGATACTGAATATGGTAACGCCGATGGCGCTCTTCGTCAACTAGGAACGGGAGGAGGGAAGCAAGAGAGCTTGCTTATCTGAGCGAACGATATGGAGTGCGGCAGTTTGACTGCCGCACTCCATAGTCGTAGCTTCTTGTTTTTCTTAATGGGATTGCACAGGAGACGTGCGGCAGTTTGACTGCCGCACTCCATAGTCGTAGCGCAACTGCCCAACTAATCGCCCATCACCTCGTGCAAGGCCGGCGTCGCTTGGCGCTTGTGCATATCTTCCGGCTTCACGCGGTACACGTTCCACACCAGCCCCACCTTCTCAAGGGCGCGGATGATATAGGCCGAGATATCGATCTGCCACCAGCGCAGGCCGTGGAAGGCCGAGCGGGGGAAGGCGTGGTGATTATTGTGCCAGCCTTCGCCGAAGGCGAGCAAGCCGACGATGAAGTTGTTGCGGCTCGCATCGCGCGTGTTGTAGTCGCGGCGGCCAAAGGTATGGCAAATCGAATTCACGCTCCACGTGATATGGTGGGTGAGGAAGATCCGCACCAAACCGCCCCAGATCAGGCCGCTCCACCCCGCGATCAGGGTCGGGATCAGAATGCCGAGCGCCGCCCACAGATACCACGTTTTGCTCACCCAGACGATGGTTGGATCCTTCAGCAGCCACTTGCCGTACATTTCGATGTTATTTTTGTGGGTGAACAGCCAGCCCACGTGCGAATGCCACAAGCCTTCGAGCGGGCTATGCGGATCCTCTTCGTCGTCGGAATGGGCATGGTGCTGGATGTGGGTCGAAGCCCACGAAATCGGGTCGCCTTCTAGCGCCATACACCCCATAATCAAAAAGAGCGCCTTCAGCGGGCGCGAAGTTTCAAAGCTCTTGTGGGTGAGCATGCGGTGAAAGCCGATGGTGATGCCGAGACCGGAAATAACGTACAACCCGAGCATCAAGGTGACATCGAGCCAATCAACATACTGCTGCCAGAGCATGACCATCGCGTAGATGGTGCCAAGGAAGGGTAACAGCACAATTAACAAAACCACAAATTTTTCGAGCGGTGATTTTTCCAGTTTTGGTTCGGTGGCGGGAACAGTGCGAGCCATAGCGAAACACTCCTTGCCGGTAACGAAATTTGTTCGACCTATCACAAGAATAGAATGCGATGAGGATGGCTAGAAGTAGCTACCGGCTAATCTGCGGTCACGTGTTTGGATAGAATGGGGATGACTGGAGTAATGGGGCGGGTAGGGGCAACGCACGCGTTGCCTACGCATGCGTTGCCCCTACCCGCCACGCCCATGGGCCGATTTGCATTATTTCCAAACCTGTGGTATACTCCCAAGCGTGTTGAGCGGGTTGGCCCCATCGTCTAGCGGCCTAGGACGCCACCCTCTCAAGGTGGAGATCGCGGGTTCGAATCCCGCTGGGGTCACCAATGGGCCCGTCGTCTAGCGGTTAGGATGCCACCCTGTCAAGGTGGAGGTCGCGGGTTCGAATCCCGTCGGGCCCGCCAGAAGGCGGAAACAACACCAGCCGGCAATTGCCGGCTGGTGTTGTTTTTAGCGTTGGGTTGGCGAGAGGTTTTTTACCGCAGAGGGCGCAGAGGACGCGGAGGGTGAGACTCGTACCCAACCTCTCTGCGCCTTTGCGCGCTTGGCGGCTCGGCGGAGCCGGACGGCCCGTTCGGCTCTACTGTGGCTTGCGGCTGGTGCTGTTGGCCCCCACCCCCTAAACCCCTTCCCCGCTGGGGCGGGAATAGCCACAAAAAGACACAAGAAGCACAAAAAAGACCGCAGAGGGCGAGGGTTATTCCAACTCCCTTTGCGCCCTCTGCGTGCTTTGCGGCTTTGCGTTACGAATCTCTGCGCCTTTACCCCCTTTGCGGCTTGACGGTTGCCCCCACCCCCTAAACCCCTCCCCCGCTGGGGCGGGGAATAGCTACAAAAAGACACAAGAAGCACAAAAAAGACCGCAGAGGTCGCAGAGGGCGAGGGTTATTCCAACTCCCTTTGCGCCCTCTGCGTGCTTTGCGCCTTTGCGTTTAAGAATCTCTGCGGCTTTGCTCGCTTTGCGGCTTTGGGGGAGCCGGACAGCCGTCCGGCTCTACTGCGCTGCTTCTACTCGCGTTGGAGGGCGGCAATGGCTGCCAACAGTTGCACATCGCCGCTCGCAGCCAACGCTTCGGCGCTCAGGTTGCGCGCTTCGGCTGGCAGCAAGATCGGCGCGTCAAGCGGCTGGGCCACCGCCTGATCCGGTTCGATGCCTTTGCCGCGAATTTGGCGACCCGCCGGCGTTCGCCACTCTTGCGTGCCGAGCAGCAGTTGCGCCCCGCCGCTCAGTCGAAACGGGGTGAGGACGGTACCGGTACCGACTGTTGTTTCCCCCACCAAAACCGCTCTGCCGGCATCTTGCAACGCGCCGGCCAGAATCTCGGCGGCGCTGGCCGAACCGCCGTTGATCAGCACGACCAGCGGCAGATCTTGGGCAATGCCCGCTGCGCGGGTGGTGGTCACGCGCTGCGAGCCATCACGGTTGCGTTCGATCAGTACCGGTGTGTCTGCCGGCAAAAATTCGCCGGCAATGGTGATCAAGGCGCTGAGCAACCCGCCCGGATTGTTGCGCAGATCGAGTATCAGCCGCTGCGCGCCGGCAGCTTTGGCTTCGGTGAGCGCTTTGCGCAAGCCGCTGGCTGCCTGCTCGTCGAACGAGGTGATACGGATGAGGGCGATCTGATTGGGCAGCATCGCCCAACTGACGCTTGGCGCAGTGATTTTGGCCCGCGTGATGGTAAACCGCAACGGCTCGGTATCAGGCCGGCTTACTTCAAGCGTAACCGGCGTGCCGGCTGGGCCACGCACTCGCGCCACTAATTGATCGATCGTCCAGCCATCAACGGCAGCACCATCAACCGACAAGATGCGGTCGCCGGCGCGGAGACCGGAAGCAGCGGCTGGCGATCCCTCGATCAGTGACAAAATCAGCAATGTACCATTGCGCTCACCGACGTAAATACCAATGCCTTCAAACTCGCCGCTGAGCGACTCTTGCCATTGGGCGGCCTCAGCGGCGGTGAGAAAGCGGGTATGGCCTTCGTCGCCGAGCGTTGCCAGCATGCCATCGACGGCGCCTTCGAGCATGCGGGCCGGGTCGGCGGCAGCCGGATCAACGTACCGTTCGCGGGCTAAACGCCACACATCCCAAAAGACGGCAAAGTCAGCGCAGATGGTTTCGGTTTCAGGGCAGGCGCTGACGGTTTGGGGCCGGCTGAGCCAGATGCCGAGCCAGATGCCGCCGCTGAGGCCGCCGATCAGTGTTATGAACAAGAAAAAGCCCGTTACCCAAAGCGGGAGGCGAACCTGAAGGATGCGTATGAAGGCCATCGCTTACATCCCCGTTTGTAGCCGCTGCACGGTCTCGTTATCGAGCCGGCGAATCAGTGCCAAGAGTAATTGCACCGTTTGCTCGATGTCGCGGCGATGAACGATTGCTGATGCCGAGTGGATATAGCGCACCGGCGGCCCGATGACCACGGTGGGTACGCCGCTGCCAAAGATGTGCATCCTGCCGCCGTCGGTGCCGCCGCCGGGCATGAGATCGAACTGGAGTGGAATGCCTTCTTCGGCAGCGACATCGATCACGAGATGGCGCAGACCGGCGTGCGCGATCATCGAACCGTCGATCAAGAGGATGGCCGGCCCCTGACCAAGCCGGCTCATAGCGTCATCGGCGCCGACGCCGGGCATATCGCCGGCGATGGCGGTGTCGATCGCGAAGCCGATGTCGGGTTTGGTGATATAGGTCGTGGTAGCCGCGCCGCGCAAACCAACTTCTTCTTGAGCGTTGCCGATGCCGAAGACAATATTGGGGTGTTGTTCGCCGGCCAAGCGACGTAACGTCTCGACTACAATCGCACAGCCAACCCGGTTATCCCACGCTTTGGCCAGCAGCAGATCGGGGTTGCGCATCGGGGTGAATGGCCCCACCGGCACGACGGGATCGCCGGGACGCACCCCCCACGCCACCGCCTCATCACGCGAAGCAGCGCCGATATCAATGTACATCGCCTTCTTGTCAACCAGCCGGGTACGTTCATCGTTGCCCAAAATGTGCGGCGGTTTGACGCCGATCACGCCGATGATTGGGCCGGAGCGAGTATGCACTTCGACGCGCAACCCTAACAACACGTGATCCCACCAGCCTCCCAGCGGTTGAAACTTGAGAAAGCCATCATCGGTAATGCGCGTGACCATCAGGCCGATTTCGTCGAGGTGGGCGGCCAGCGCGATGCGCGGGCCATCGGTGAGGCCGGTGCGGCGGGCAATAATGCTGCCCAAATGGTCGATCTCAATCTCGCTGATTGGCTCAAGATAGCGGCGCATCACCTCACGCACCGGCCCTTCGTAGCCGGAAGGGCCGGGAGCTTCGGTTAAGTCTCGCAACAGTTGCAGCATCGCATCCACAGATGTTTCCTTTGTTCAACTCGATGAAGCGGCTAATTGTTGTCGCACCCATTGTTCAGCGGCAATGCGATCGGTAATCAAACCATCGAGTGCAGCGGCGCGCAGATCACGCAATAACCGGCCCAGTTGCGGCCCCGGCGCTACTCCCAATTCACGCAAATCATCGCCGTTGAGCGGCGGACGCAGGAAGCGCCATTCGCGCAGATAGCGCGCCGTGAGCTGCGGAATGGGTGTATCTGTCGCGTAGTGTAGCACAGCGATAGTCGCGACGCTATACGGTTGTAATATGTGGTCAAGTTCGCTTGGGCTAGCGGCAGCGGTGATGGCAGCGGTCAAGCGACGTAATCGGATGAGTTCGTTGATCAGGTCGCGAATGGTGGCCGGGAGATGGTAGCGTTGCAGAACCATTGCCAGCTCAGCGTCGCTGAGGTCGTAGAGCAGCAATCCGGCGATCACCACCTCAGCCGGCGCGAGCGGAGCAATACCGTACTCGTCGCGGCGATAGCGCGCCAAGCGATCAGCGAGCGCCGGCGTCCAATGCAAACCGGGGATGAGCTGGTGGGTCATGCCCCAGCGGTCGGCTAGCGCCACCACCGCTGCCGGATCGGGTTCAGCGAGGGTCAGGCACAATTCGGTCTGGATCCGTTCTGGCGTCAATAGCGCCAAGTATCCTGCCTTTAGCGCATCGGCGATCTGAGCCGCGGTCGCTTCATCGGGGGTGAGATTGAGGCGGGAAGCGAGGCGCACGCCGCGCAACAGACGGGTCGGGTCATCACGCAGACTTTGGCTATGCAAGAGACGCAGCCGGCGATCGGCGAGATCAGCGACGCCGCCGAGCGGGTCGAACAGCGGCATCGGCACGAGCCGGCCATGTTCGGCTGCCAATCTGATGGCCATCGCATTAATGCTATAGTCGCGGCGATGGAGATCGAGGGCAATCGGCGCCGGTTGCACTTCCGGCAAGACTGCCGGATGCGGGTAGCGTTCGGTGCGGGTCTGTGCAAGGTCGATCACCCATTGATCGACAACGATGGTTACCGTGCCAAATGGCAGATGGCGGGCAGCGATCTGGCCGCCCCATGCTTCGGCCAAGATGGACGCCAGTTGGTTCACATCGCCCTCGACGGCCAAGTCAATATCGCGCCCGATAGGTAATTCGAGCAACAGGTCGCGCACGACCCCGCCAACAAGCCAGATGGTGGCATCAATGGTTGGCGCGATCTCGGCGGCGCGGGCCAGCAGGTGCTGTAAGGCCGGATCGAGGCGGAAGATGAGATCATTCATACGATGAGGTTTGGCATTGCCGCAAAAACGCGAAAACGTTCGGGATCATAGCGGGTTGTGCTGTAACGGTTGCTGTGAATGGACGTATGATGGTATCTATAACATTATAGTGGTCTTTGCTGAAAGTAAGCGTAGTTTGCTGATATTTTCTCGTCAGTGCGAGCCGCCGCAGGCGGCGACGCAATCTCCTGCGAGCACGGAGACACCCCGCACAGGCATTGCGTGCCGCTGACGGGGGAGATTGCTTCGGTCGGGCGGCCCTGCGCTGCGCTAGGGCCGCCACTCCCTCGCAATGACAAGAAGGGTGCGGTTTGTCCCGTTGTTGTCAACATGCCCTGCCGCCGCTCCCCCTCTGTCCTTGCGAGCCGCCGCTTACCCTCTATCTTTGCGAGCCGCCGCAGGCGGCGAAGCAATCCCCCGCGAGTACGGACGATGATCGCTCAGGCATTGTGTATCGCTGAAGCGGGAGATTGCTTCGGGCGCTGCGCGCCCTCGCAATGACAGGCGGGGTGGGGGAGGCGCCTGAACAGGCATGCACTCCGCTGACGGGGGAGATTGCTTCGGTCGGGCGGCCCTGTGCTGCGCTAGGGCCGCCACTCCCTCGCAATGACAAAGAGGGCCGCTTGACAGGCCCGGCATTCAATGGTAGGATAAAGCACGCATGGGCGATTAGCTCAGTTGGTTAGAGCGCCACGTTGACATCGTGGAGGTCAGTGGTTCGAATCCACTATCGCCCACCACATCAGTTGTATCACACCCCATGCCACATCAGCACTACCGGTTTTGGATCGTCCTTTTGGCAACGCTGGCTTTGGCCAGTGCTATTGCATTGGCAGCGCAACAGGTGTACGCGCAACCGACCCCCATCGCTTGCCCACGCAACCAAATCGTCACCCTGAGCGGAGCGAATGCGCCGCCGCTGCAAGGGTTGATCGTGTTCTTTGCCGGCCAACCAGTTGGCGGCGGGTTTAGCGATGCGGCGGGCAGTTGGCAGATTCCGCTGCGCACCAACGAACCACCCGGCATCTACCCGGTTGAGGTGCGGGTGCGGGCGAGCCAACAGGTGATCGCCAGTCTGCTATGCTATGTTGAGGTGCCGTTACCGGCGATGGCAACGCTCGTGCCAACCGATACCCCGGTCGCCAGCCAGCCGGATTCGCAACCCTCTCCAACCGCCACCGCAACCAGCATTGCCACTGTACCACGCCCGACGCAAACGCCCACGCCAACCACGCGGGGCACAAGCACGCCCACGCCGGCAGCAGGTGGCACGAGCACGCCCACGCCAACCACGCGGGGCACGAGCACGCTCACGCCAACAGTGGGCAGTACAGTCACACCGGCGCGGGCTACTAGTACGCCCTCCCCTACCGCTACGTCCGGCTCGGCTGGTAGTGTGCCGGCACGCACACCGACATCTGTGCCGGCTGGATTGGCGGTGACGTTGTTGATTGAACCTTACGATCCCAACACGTCAACCACATTAAATGACGAACGTATCACCCTCAGAAGTGAAGAAGACAACGACCTTACGATTGAAGGTTGGCGGATTGTGAATATTTCACGCCCCGAACGGCCTACCTTTACCTTTCCGGCATTTATCCTCCAACCAGAAGTAGACGTCTATCTCTACAGCGGGAGTGGTACGAGCAATCTGGCCACTGGCGATTTTTACTGGAATCAGCGCGCGCCGGTTTGGCGCAGCGGTGACACGGCGCACTTGCTCGATGCGCAAGGCCGGTTGGTTAGCTCGTATCAGGTGCCGTAATGGTGGTGGCTGGAAGGGTGATGGTAAAACAAGCGCCTTGCCCCGGCGCATTGGTGAGCGTGAGATCGCCTTGCATAGCTCGCACTAACTCGAGCGCGATTGCCAAACCAAGACCGGCGCCGCCGGTGGCCCGCGCGCGTGATGTGTCGCCGCGATAAAATCGCTCGAAGACTAGTTCGTGTTCGGCGGGATCAATCCCCGGCCCGGTGTCGATCACGCTGATCGCTACCTGTGTACCCTCACTTTTGGCCATCACCATCACAATGCCTCCCGGCGGGGTATAGCGCAATGCGTTCTGAACAAGGTTGATCATGACTTGTTCCAGCCGCTGGGGGTCGGCCAATATGGGTGGTATCGCTGGTTCAATCTCACACACGACTTCAATCTGATGCAGCCGGCGGGCGAGAGGGGCGTAGGTTGCTATCAAACGCTGGATGAGGGCGCCCACATCGACCTTTGTTCGATCAAGTTTGAGCTGGTGCGCGTCAGCGCGCGCGAGGGTGAACAGATCCTCGATCAGGGTCGAAAGCCGTTGTAGCTCGTGTTCAATCACATGGAGTTCGCGCGCCGGGAGTTGGCCGGCGTAATCTTCGACCAATGCCTCGACCTGCGCGCGCAAGGTGGCGATGGGGTTGCGCAACTCGTGGCTGACGTTTGCGATGAGGCGTTTGTTGGCGGCCAGCAACTGCTCGTTGCGTTCGGCGGCGGCGCGCAGCGCCTGCTCGCGCGCGCGCAATTGGGCGGCCATCGCGTTGAAGTCGGCAGTGAGTTGGCCAACCTCGTCATCACCGGTGGCTAATGGCGTAACTGTCTCGCTCTGGCCGCTGGCGAGCGCGTGGGTGGCAGTAGCCAAGCGCTCAAGTCGCGTCGTGAGGCGGCGGGCAAAGAAGTAGCTGATCGTGAAGGCAATCGGAATGATCAGAGCAATAACAATGGCGATAATACTCCAGCTCAGACTCAGGTTGACCAAGACACTGGCTACCATCCGGCCAAGACTGGCGCCAAGTTGCTCGACCATCCCGATCTGCCGTTCTATCAGCACGAGCCGGTTGGCACTGAGCGGGCAGACCGCAACATCACTCAAACTGCCGGAGCGGGGATAGCCGGTGACACACTGGCCCGTTTGCAGAGCAGCGGCGCGAATGGCTTGGATGGTTTCGGCGATGGCCGGGGGCAGCGGCATGGCCGCTGGGAGTGGCGTTTCACCGGCGCTGGCAATGATCGTGCCGTCGATGGTGAGCACGCTGATCCGGCGCAACCCCCACATTTCTGCGGCTGCAAATGGAGCCGCCTCATCAACCGGTAAGCGGGTGGTATCGTTGTATAAGCCTTCGACCATGGCTTGCACTGCCGGCGGTTCGGCATCATCCGGCAGGGTGGCGAGCGCCTCACGCAGCAAGGTTGCGGCCTGATCCAGCGGCATGACGACCGGGATCGTTCCCAAACTGAAGGCGGCAATGGTGGCAAACATGACCACCGGCATACAGAGATTGGTCAGCGCGGCAATCAATAGCGCGCCAAAAGTCAGTTGCCAGCGCAAATGGCGCCGGCCTAGCGTCCAGATCGTGATCAGGAAGCGGGGCACGCCGGTGGCGCCGAGCGCGAGCAAAAACGCATTGATGATCAGCAGGGCCGGCGATGCGTATGCCGGCAGATCAACCATATCACGCATGAGCAGACTACGCTCATCGAGCCATCCTAGGGTAAGCCATGTGATTGTTCCGGAAAGGATGGCTAACAGGCCGCACCAGAGCACAAATCGCCCAATGCGCACTGGCCATGGAGCGGCGACCGGTTGTAGACGCCAAGCGCCGTAGACATAGGCGATGAGGTTGAGAAAGGCGATTGTATCGGCCAGTAGTGGCCATGTTTTGCCGAAGAACAGATACGGGAGCAGCGCGAGGCCGCTGCCGAGCGCCGCCACCTCGCCGAGCGATTGCCAGAACCCAACCCGGCGCAAGAGGTAGTCTTTTATGGCTCGAAGCGGTATCCCACGCCCCATACCGTGACAATCCGTTCTCCTAGCGCGCCAAGTTTGCGGCGCAAGCGGACAATATGGGTATCGACGGTGCGATCGCTGCCGTCGTACTCGATGCCCCAAATCCGATCAAGCAAGTATGAGCGGCTGAAGCTGCGACCGGGATGGGCGGCGAGCAGGCAGAGGAGGTCAAATTCTTTAACGGTTAATTCAACCGATGTACCGGCGATTGTCACCCGGCGCGCCTCTTGTTCGATCGTGAGATCACCGATCCGAATAAGAGGCGCTGCCGGTGGTTGCCGTAGCAACTCGACTCGGCGTAGAATGGAGTGTACACGAGCTAACAATTCGCGCAAGCTAAATGGCTTGGTGACATAATCATCGGCGCCAATTTCAAGCCCTAGCACCCGATCAACTTCCTCGGAACGCGCTGTCAGCATTAAGACCGGCACTGGCGAACGCTCGCGCAAACGGCGCATAACCGTCAACCCATCGAGACCGGGCAACATCCAATCGAGAATGACTAAATCAATCTGATGTTGTCCGGCTAGCGCTAGCGCAGTTGGGCCATCATAGACGACGAGTGCAGTGTGCCCTTCACTTTCAAGGCGTTGCCGCAACAAGAGGGCTAGTTCGCGTTCGTCTTCGACAATCAGGATGGTGGCCATAATTGCTCGCAGGCTCATTGACGATGGGCAGAGTGCGACAGGCGAACTGTCGCACTCTACAAACCTAATGCCATATTGTGAACGGACGAGCTCCTACAAACCTGCTGTGCAACCTCAGCGCTCACGCGAACGTGATGCTCATCAAGATCAGTGCACAGTTATACACACCATGGACAATTGCCGCAGTCGTCGTGTTGAAACGATTGCGTATGATCCCGCAGACAAGACCAACCGTAAATACTATCAATAGCGCATCCCAGTGGTACTGAAAGGCATGCAAGCTCGTGAAGAAGAGATTCGAGAGCCAGAGACCCATCCGCGGCTGCAAGACGCCACGGATGGCCAGCTCTTCACCCAAGCCGGCAGTCACGCCAACCACAACCGCCCCAATTGGGCTGAGCGCGAAAGCTAAGAGCTTAGCAAACGACTCATGATCCGTCGTAGGCCATCCCAACATCTGCCAAAGGGAAAGCTGAAATGGCATGCCTACATAGACGATGACAGCCATCACCAAGCCGGCACCAGCGCTCATTGCAAGCTGGCTTAGGGTTGGGCGCATTAGCCCAAGCCGGGTCAAGGTCTCAACTAGGTTGCGGCGGACGCCGAACCCCACTGCGAGCAATGCTGCCGGAATATTCCAGATCAGGCTATAGATTTGCGCGCGCAACTGCACTTCATCACTCAGCTCGGACGGTACTTCACCGTTGGTTTGCCGTATGAACATCAGCAACGGCGGTTCACCAACGATAAACAATGGTATGAACATGATCAATGTAACAGATATTACGGCGATGAGGGCCACGGTATGGAGCCACGATGACGGATCAATTGGTATGAAGCGAGCAATGATGCGCCGGATCGCTGGGATGAGGGGCAAGCTGCTGATACCGATCACGCCGATAAAACTGAGCATAAGGCCGGGAATGTTGGCGGCTTGCAACCGGGTGAGGAAGGCGGGATCGCTGGGATCAGGCGGGTTGAGATTATCAGGCGTGAAATTAAGGAGAACAGCCATGGTTATGCCAGCGGCGTACATTGTTATCACGCCGATCAATAGCACTAACCAGATCCCGCTCATGACCCATGCCCAATTGAAGCGCGTACCGGCGAAATAGGCGAGGATTGCCAGCCCAACAAACGGTAAGACATTGAGACTTGCGCTCACAAAGACGCTCAACTCGCCGCCAATGCGCAAACCGGTGGCGAGCAGCGCCAGATACAACACGCCTCCGATGAGCCAGCGTCCCCAACGTGTAGTGGGTGATGCGCTCGTCTGCATTGTCTGCTCTGCCATATCACGCTCTCCTTTCACATCGCGAGGAATGCGGCGGATTATCTCGCCAGCTTTATGGTGGAAGGAGCGCGTGAATAAGCAACAACAAAAGTGTGACAAAAGTGTCGCGGCAACGCCGTTACGAGCTAGTTACTACCGCCAGCATCACCATAATGAAGTTGTACACTCCATGCACGATTGCGGCGGTGGTGGTGTTGGTATGCTTGCGCACTATGCCGCATGCCATCCCAATCACAAACACCACCAGCAGTGCGTCCCAGTGGTACTGAAACGCGTGCAGGCTGGTGAAGAAGAGGTTCGAGAGCCAGATCCCCAGTCGCGGCTGCAAGACGCCACGCACACCTAACTCTTCGCCAAGGCCAGCCGTCACGCCAATCACCAGCGCCCCGATCGGGCTAATCGCGAAAGCCATCAGTTCGCCGAAGGCTTCTTCGTCGGTGGTTGGCCAGCCGAGCGCTTGCCAGAGCGAGTCCATCAGCGGCAGGGCGAGCGACATTAACCCGGCCAATCCCACCCCGACCCCAAGCCCGATGAGCAGATGGCGCAGCGTCGGGCGTACCAACCCTAGCCGTTCTAGGGTCGCGGCCAGATTGCGGCGAATGCCAAAGCCAACCGCCAGAAACGCCGCCGGGATCGTCCAGACCAAGCCGTAAAGCTGGCTGCGTAACTGTTCATCAGCGCTCAGATCACTCAGCTCTGAGCCGCCGATGGTGTTGACCAGCGCTAGCAAGGGCGGTTCGCCGGTGATCAGCAGCGGCACAAACATCATGAGGGTGATGCTGACAATTGCCATCAATGCGATGGCATGGACAAATGAATCGGGATCGATCGGCAACACCCGCGCTAATCCTCGCCGTACTGGCGGCAACAGGGTGAACAGGCCGATGCCGATAGCGGTGAAGATGCCCAAGATGAAGAGCACGATGCTGAGCAGATCGGCTGGTGCGAGATTGGGCGGTTGTTCTGGATTAAGCCCTCCCGGCGGCAGATCGAGCAGGGTAATCACGCCGAGACCAAATGTGTAGAGCGATGCCAAGCCGAGCACGAGCGCCAACCACAAACCGGTGGCGATCCATGCCCAGTTGAACTGCGAACCGGCGAAGTAAGCTAGCACAGCCAACCCAACGAAGGGCAGCGCGTTGAAGCTGGCGGTGGTAAAGATGCCCAACTCGCCGCCAAGACTGGAGCCAACGCTGATGAGCAGAATGTACACTGCTACACCAGCTATCCAGAGCCCCGGACGACGAGTAGGAGGTTGTTCAGAGGTGAGAACCAGCGGTTCTGACATAACAGATGCTCCTTGTGACCGAATGACGGTAGCAAGAGCAGTGTGACAGAAAGTACGCTGGTTGGCAAGAGGGATAACGCCAAACATGTAGAGCCGGACGGCTGTCCGGCTCCAATCTGTACCCGCAGACGGGAAGACCGTAGAGCCGGACGGCTGTCCGGCTCCTTTCCCATCGTTGTTCAGGTACGCCGGTGCGTCATGCATGCATCGGCAACCGCGCTAACAGATCGGCGAGGCGCGCGCCGGCCAGATTGGGTAGCACGACATGCGCTTTGCCCACTCGCTCGTGCGGGCCGATCCCGATCACGGTGAAGCCGCCGGCTAGCGCCGCTTCGACGCCGGCTGCGGCATCTTCGACCACGACGCATTCCGCCGGAGCTAAGCCAAGTAGTGCCGCTGCGTGCAAGAAGAGGTCAGGCGCCGGTTTCTGCCGCGTGACGCTGTAGCCGTCGGCAACCGCGTCGAGCAGGCCGGCGATGCCGAGCCGCTCAATCACTTCGCGCGCGTTTTTGCTCGCTGAACCGAGCGCCGCTTTCAGACCGGCGGCGCGGATTTCGCTCAGCAGCTCGCGCGCGCCGGGCAAGACATCGCGGGGTGAGATTTCGCGAATGTATTCGAGGTAGTAGCTGTTTTTGCGCTCCATCAGCTCGTTGAGCGTCGCTTCGGGGAAGGTGCGCCCTTTGAGCAGCAGCAAGAGCGACTCGCGGCGTGGAATGCCGCGCAGCGCTTCGTTCTCTTCGCGGGTGAACGGAATGCCGAGTTCATCGGCGAGCCGTTTCCATGCCCGGTAATGGTATTCGGCGGTGTCGGTGAGTACACCGTCAAGATCGAAGATGAATCCTTTGATCGACATCACGCAGTCCTCGTCATCCACGGCGCAGAGAACGCAAAGGAAGTCAAACGCAAAGGCGCGAAGGGCGCAGAGAACGCAAAGGAAGTCAAACGCAAAGGCGCGAAGAACGCCAAGGACGCAAAGAGTTTTTTGATTGTTTGAATCACCACGCTTGTACCCAACCTCAAATACCTTTGCGTCTTTGCGTTAAAAACCTCTGCGCCTTTGCGTTAAAAACCTTAGCGTCTTTGCGTTAACCGTCTGTGTCTTAGCCCATCGTGTAGCTGCCATCCGGGTAGCAGGTGACGGTGTGGGTTTGCCCGCGCAAGGTGAAGCGGTAGGTCAACCGCCGCCAGTGACTGGGCAGGCGCGGATGCACTTCCCACGTGCCGTCGGGGTGGATACGCAACCCGCCAAAGCCAAACACTACCGCTTGCCAGACCCCGCCCGCTGATGCGGCATGGATGCCGTCGCCAGCGTTGCCGCGCACGTCGCGCAAGTCGGCCCGCGCGGCCCGGATGAAGTGTTCGTAGGCTTCGGCCACGTCACCCATCTGGCAGGCGACGATGGCCTGAATCGGCGGGCCGAGCGACGAGCCGTAGGTGTGGTCGGTGCGGGGGGTGTAGTAGTCGTAATTGACCCGAATCTGGCTGTCGCTGTACTGTTCGCGCAAGAGGAATTGCAGCATCAGCACGTCGGGTTGCTTGATCGCCTGATACTCGTTGGCCCCCTCGATGCCGAAGATTTCGTGCATCGATTTGGTGCGCGGTTCGTAGTCGGCGAGATTGACATCCTTCAGTTTGAAGAAGCCGTCGAATTGCTCGATGAGGCCGTTGGCGCTCACGTTGAGGCACATCTTTTCGGCTACCGTCTGCCAGTGCTGTAAGCGTTCCGGCGTCAGATCGAGCCGTTGGCGCAACTCGGCGGCTTTGTGCGGCGCATGTTGATCGAGCCATGCCAGCGTCTCAAGGCCGGCGCGCAGGTTCCATTGGGCCAGCAGGTTAGTGTAGGCGTTGTTGTTAACGTGATCGTGGTATTCGTCGGGGCCGATCACGTCGGTGTAGCCGTAGCAGCCGCGCTCGGCCAGCCATTCGGCCCGTGAGGCGAAGAATTTGGCTGTGTCGAGCACGATCTCGGCCCCGCGCTCGATGTACCACTCATCATCGCCGGTAGCCTGCCAGAACTGCTGCACGGCGTAGGCCACATCCGCCGAGATGTGAATCGCCAGATCACCCGTCCAGACGCGGGCCAGCTTCTTTTTGTCGTGGAAATCCGGCACCCACGTTGGCGTCACCTCGTCGCCGGTATCGGCGCTCTCCCAAGCGTACCACGCGCCTTCGTAGCCGGCGGCGCGCGCTTTGGCGCGGGCAGCCGGCAGGGTGAGGTAGCGGTAGTCGAGCAGATTGCGCGCGATGCCGGGTGCGGTGTAGGTGAAGAGCGGCAGCATGAAGATTTCGGTGTCCCAGAAGGCATGGCCGCGATAGCCAAAGCCAGAGAGGGTTTTGGCGCCGATGTTGACCCGGTTGTCGCGGCGGGGGGCGGCGATTAGCAATTGGAAGATGCTGAAGCGCACCGCTAGATCGGCTTCGTCGTCGCCTTCGATCACGACATGGCAGCGTTCCCACTCGCGCGCCCATGCCTGCCGTTGCGCGGCTAGCGCACTCTCCCAATCGGTGGCGGCTTGGACGTGGCGGTGGGCTAGCTCAAGCGGTGCGGCAGCATCGCGCGAGGTTGCAATCCCCACCAACTTCGTCACCACGATCGGCTGGCCGGCCCGCGCCGGGTAGACCTGTTGCAGCGTCGGCACATTCTCGGCATCCCAGAAGGCGGTTTGAGAGGCATCGCCGATCAGGCGCATTGCTAGCGCCACTTCAATCCCGCTCTTGCGGGTGCGGGTGCGCAAAAAGACCGTGCCATCGGCGAGCTGGCCTTGGGCGAGCGGACGCCAGTGCAGCAACCCTTCGTTATCCATCTGGCCGTTAATGGCGGCGCGCAGCTCGACCTGCCCGTCAAATTCGGGGATGATCTCGCAGCGCAGCGCCAGCAGGTGTTCGTCGGCCAGTGACGCGAAGCGGGTGAAGATCAGCGTCGCCACCCGGCCCTGCGGCGAACGCCAGCGCACCTCGCGCCGCAGCACGCCGCTCTGCAAATCGAGTTCGCGCCGGTAGGCGAGAATTGTGCCCGTCGCGAGCGAGAACTTCTCACCGTCGAGCACGACGTGCAGCGCGAGCCAGTCGGGTGCGTTGGCCAGCTCCGTGACCACGATCGGCGCGTCGTCGAAGACGCCGTGGATAAAGGTGGCGCGGCGGTCGTTGGGATAGCCCTCCTCGAATGCGCCGCGGGTCGAGAGATAGCCGTTGCCGATCGTGAAGATCGTCTCTTTGTGGTGCTGTTTGGCTGGGTCGAAGGTGTCTTCAGAAAGGATCCACATAGTTCACCTGTGTGTCAAGCCGCTCGTTTACCCCTCTTTCGAGCCGGTGGCGGCAATGCTGCGCACGAAGTATTGCTGGAAGACGAAGAAGATGATCAGGATGGGCAGCGTGTTAAAGATCGAACCGGCCAGAATGACCGAATAGAGCGTGTAGTACTCGCCGCGGAACCACTGCAACCCGATCGGCAGTGTGAACTGTTCGGGTGAGCGCAACACCAGCAGCGGCCACATAAAGTTATTCCACGCTCCTTGGAAGGTGAGCAGGGCGAGCGTAATCAACTGGGTCTGGCTGATCGGCAGCACGATGCGGAAGAAGGTGCCCCAGCGGCCCGAACCGTCCATCATCGCTGCCTCTTCCAGCTCTTTGGGGAACGACTTGTAGAACTGGGTCATCATAAAGACGCCGAAGGCGTCGGCCATGCCGGGCAGAATCACGCCCCACGGGTTGTCGATCAGGCCAAAGCCGGTCGGGATGCGCAGATCACCCAGTTGCAAGCCGCCGCGGATCAGGCCCGGCCCGATGATCAGGAACGACGGGATGAGCGTGACCACCCCCGGCATCATCATCGAGATCAAGAGCAGGTTGAACCAGAAGCTCTTGAGCGGGAACTCGATCCGTGCGAAGGCGTAGCCGGCCATCGCGCAGAAAAGGACGCGGAAGGCGGTAACGATCACCGAGATAAAGACGCTGTTCCACACCCAGCGCGGGAAGAGCTGGAAGGTACCGAGAATGGTGATGTAGTTATCAAGGGTGAATGGAATCGGCGCCCAGATCGGCGGCGTATAGACATCGGCCACCGGCTTGAACGAGAAGACCAGCGTAAAGTAGAGCGGCGCCACCGAGAGCGCGGCCCAGAAGGCCAGCATGGCGAAGAAGAGATACTTGCGCAGGCGGTCGAAGAAGACGGTGCGCGCATAGACCTGCGCTTGAGGAGAACTGGTTGTCACTGCCATCGTCGCCTGCCTTTCTATCGCTCAGCCCCGCTGCCGCTGCCTTCAATCACCCGCCGCTGCAACAGCGTCACCGCTAGAATGATCAGGGTCAAAATCACCGCCAGCGCCGAGGCTTGGCCCATCTGGATGCGGGTATCGCGGAAGGCCCACTTGTAGATCAGATAGGTGATGGTGGTCGTGCTGTCGAGCGGGCCGCCGTTGGTCATGACGAAGATCTGGTCGAAGACTTGAAAGCACCCGATCACGCCGACTGTCACCACGAAAAAGATCACCGGACGCAACATCGGTACCGTGATGTAGAAGAATTTCTGTAGACCGTTCGCACCATCGATCTCAGCCGCTTCATAGACGGCTAACGGAATATCTTGTAAGCCGGCTAAGAAAATGAGCATGAGCGTACCGCTGGTGGTAAAGATGTTCATGCCCATAATCACGTAGAACGCGGTGCGCGGATCATCGAGCCAGTTGACCGTCAGGCCGGTGATCTGGTTGAAGATGCCTTGCGGCGCGAAGATCCAGATGAAGATGAGCGAAATCACCACCGACGACGTAACCGACGGCAAATAAAAGATGGTGCGGAAGAAGCGCTGGAAACGCAGATTCTGATCCATCGCGAAGGCCAGCACCAGACTGAGAAAGGTCTGGATCGGCACCACGATCAGCACATACTTAAAGGTATTCGGCAGCGCCTTTGAGATAAAGAGTTCATCTTCCAGCACGCGCCGGTACCCTTCGAGACCCCACCAGCGCGGCGGCCTGAGCAAGTTGTACTCGGTGAACGAGAGATAGACCGCGTATCCCAGCGAGATCAAACTAAAGATCAGAAAAATAATCAACCATGGCGAAATAAAGAGATAGCCGTTTAGGGCATCAACCCATTTGCGGCGGTCAGTTCTCGTTCGCATAGCCTCGTCTCCGTCGGTGGCGGGGTACGGGTGTCACCCCAGTGCATGTCCGCTCCATTGCGGCATCTTGGCCGGATTATTCAACACCTGCGTATGGAGTGCGGCAGTTCAACTGCCGCACTCCATGCATTGCCATCAGCGCATCGCCTTGCGGATCGCCTCAGCCGCCTGCTTCATTGCTTCAGGCACGGGCTGGTTCTCTTTGAAGATGCGCTCTAGCGCCTTAGCCATCTGATCGTTCACATCCGAGCCGACCGCTCCCCAGAAGAAAGGCCGTGCGCCGTAGAACGAACCGTTGAAGATCGCCGCCGAGTTGGGGTTATTCTTCAGGTAGTCACTGTTCTGCAACGCTTGGCGTGACGGCAGGGCAAAGCCGCTCTCAAGCACCGCCTTCTGGCTGGCTTCGCTGGTCAAGAAGTTGACCACCTTCCACGCCGCCTCGGCGTTCTTGGTGTTGGCCGAGATACCCCACGCCACGGTGAAGATCAGGTTGCCTTCGCCACCGGGCCCAGCCGGCGGCATCACCACGCCGTACTTGGTGTTGGGGAACTGATCGCGCAGATAGGGGATCAACCAGCCGCCTTCGTAGACCATCGCGCACTGGCCCTTGCCAAAGAGCGTGCCCTGCCAACCCTCACCCAAATCCGACGGCATGGCGCCGATCTGGTTGGCGCGGAACGAGGTATAGAACTCGGCTGCCTTTACCGCCGCTTCGCTATCGAGCGTGGTATCGGTGAAGTCGCTGTTCATCACCGTACCGCCGTCTTGGAAGACGAAGACCGGGAACCGGCCCGGATCGGGCGGGGTGCAGAAGCCATAGATCGGCTTGTTCGGATCGCTCAGATCGGTCAGCTTCGCCGCTGCCTCGCGCAGATCGTTCCACGTCCAGTCGTCAGTCGGGTAGGCAAGGCCGGCCTTATCGAACAGATCCTTGTTGTAAAACATGCCAAGGGTGTTGAAATCCTTGGGAATGCCGTAAGTCTTGCCCTCGTAGGTGAAGGCGTCAATCAGGGCCGGGATGAAATCGCTGCGCGAGACACCGCTGGCAGCCATGAGGTCATCGAGCGGGAGCAGCGCATCGTTGGCGGCTAGCTCGAGCCACCAGAAGATATCAACGTAGAAGATATCAGGCTCGGTGCCCGACGCGATTGAGGTCAGCAGCACCTGCTTGTAATCGCCGGTAATCGGTTCGTACTTGACCAAAATGTCGGGATTTTCGACCGAAAACTTATACAGCAGCGACTCAAGCAACGCGGTTTCCGCCGGGCTGGAAGCCCAACCCGACAGGCGCACCGTCACCTTTTCGGCGGGCACGACAACTGTTTCCTTGACCGTCACCGTCTCACGGATTGTCTGCGGTTGCGGGGTGGGTTGTTGTGTAGCCGTCTGGCCGCAGGCGCTCAATCCCAGCGCCAACACGGTCAAAATGAGCAGGAATTTGATCATGCGATTCATACGTGCTCCTTTGCAATATCAAGCTGATACATTATGGTTGTGAATAATAGTGCGATTTTAGATCATTTTTTACCCTCCTGTTTTTACACAATAACTGGCTACCCGACCATCAATGGCGGATGATCAGGAACGCAAATTGTCGTGAGTTGTCAGGACGAAGCGCGGATGATTAAGGAAGGTTGGAGCAGGACGTGTCGTTGTTCCGGTTCTCGCCCCTCAACGAGCGCCACCAGCAGCTCGACGCATTTGCGGCCAGCCTCGGCAATCGGCTGCCGCACGCTGCTCAGCGGCGGGAAGAGATACTGCGCCATCGGCGCATCATCGAAGCCGATGATGGCCAGATCGGTTCCAATTGTCAGGCCGCGTTCGCGGGCCGCCGCCATCGCCCCAATCGCCATTGTGTCGTTGAGGGCCATGATCGCGGTCGGACGGCGATCGGCAGGCAGATCAAGCAGGTGCAACGTCATGGCCCGGCCAACCTCGAACGTGCCCTCACCGCGCAAGATATAGCCGGGTTCGGGTGCAAGTTGGGCCGCTTGCATGGCATCGAGATACCCCTGCAAGCGATCATTGCCGACCCGCGAATCTTCGGGCCATGCCAAGATCGCGATCCGGCGATGGCCGCGCCCGATCAAATATGCCACTGCTTGCCGCGTGCCGGCGGCGCCATCAATATCAACCCACGCAAAATCCCATTCTGGGTTGGAACGGCCAAACGCGACAAACGGAAACTGCTGTTTCAAGAGAAACTGAATCCGGGGATCGTGATAATTCACGCTCGACAACACAAAGCCGTCGACATTGCCGCTTTTGATCAGATCGCGGTAGGTCTCGACCTGCGCGTTGCCTTCGCGGAAGGGGAACGGCAAAACATAGTAGCCAACCGCGCCGGCTTCGCGCACCATACTGCTCAAGAATTGGTCGAGGATGTGATTAACTTGACCGGGTTCGGTTTGCGTCCACGAATACCCGATCATAAAGCTGCGACCGGCCCGCATATTGCGCGCAATGCGGTTAGGCCGGTAGCCAAGCTCTTGCACCGCCGCCTGAATCCGCTCCATTGTTTCAGGCGCAACCTGCATCTCACCGTTCAGCACCTTAGAAACGGTTTGGTAGCTGACCCCGGCGCGCGCCGCTACGTCTTTGAGCGTGACTTTAGTGGCTGTCATAGGCGGTTCGATTCTTTCTAGGCGAACGTTCGCCTTTATCATACACCTGCCAATGGCACTTGTCAAGAGGGTAAAGCGAACGTTCGCCTAGAATGGCGCATGGCCGTGCGGTTCTACAGGCGAACGTTCGTGCTCGCTACACCGGCACGATTTCTTCGACCGGGGCCAGCCGCAGGTTGTCAATTGGGCAGGCGGTGACGCAGGCGAGGTCGGTGTAGCCGTAGCAGAGATCGCATTTGTCGGCGCGGTGGGTGGGGCCGGTGGGGGTGAGAGGAATCGTGGGCCGGATGCGCTGTCGCAGCCGGCGGAAGAGATCCCAGAGCGGGCCGGTGGTGTGTTTGGCGCGCGGCACCGATTGCACGGCGTCGTAGGGGCAAGCGGTAACGCATTCGCCGCAGCCGGTGCAGCGGGCAGTGATCCGCAAGGCGCCGGTATCAACTCGCTCGATCGCGTCTTCTGGGCACGCCTCGACACATTCCGCGCCGACGCTGCACTGGCGGCAGGTTTCGAGCACATCAAACCGGTCGATCGGCGTGCCATTCAAGTGCAGCCGGCTATGGCCATGGCGACTGGCGCAGCCGGTTTCGCACATCCGGCAGCCGGGTGGGCAACGGGTGGGGTCGCGCACGAGGATGTGGGTGGCGCGCAACAGGCCGCGATTCACCGCTAGCCCGATGTCGCGGGCACGCGCAGTATCACTGCGCACCGCGGCTGAGTGTTTTAGCCGCCGTTCGGCCATCGCGCGCAGATCGGCTTCCAGCGCCGGATACTGTTGGATCAGGCGGTAGAAGTCGGCGCCGGGCAGTTCGAGCAGATCGGTGGTGGTGAGGGTGCGGGCATTGGCCCGGTGCGGCTCGCCAGTGAGCAGCGAGATTTCGCCAAACAGATCGCCTTCGCTTAGGCTCGCGATCGTCTGCCCGCTCTGCTCGATCACCACCTGCCCGCTCTCGATCAGGTAGAGCGAGTCGGCAGGTTCGCCTTGCTTGACCACCAGCGTGCCGCGCGGCACGTGGCGCGGTTGCAGGCGGGCAGCGATGGCGATCCGTTCGAGCGGCAGCAACTGGCTAAGGACTGGCATACGGGCGAGGGTGGCCTCGACCATCCGCCGGCGATAGACTTGGCGGAGGGCGGTGGCCAAGAGGGGTAAGGCCGCTAGTTCATCGCGCAGCGTGGCAATTTCAATTTGCAGCACATAGCACGAGGTTTGGGTGAGCGCACTCATGTGGCGGAAGAACTTGCCGAACAGCGGCCCTTCGCCAAAACAATCACCCTGTCCGAGCACCCCCATCAGCACTTCGCGACCATCTTTGTCGCGTAAGCGCAATTGCAACGACCCGCGCAGCAGAAAGAAGAGGTAGCGATAGCCGCGGCGTTGGCCGATCACGGTGGCGCCGCTAGGAAAAACGCGAAACACTCCACGTTCATAGAGGATGGCCAACTCGGTCACTGGCACGCCGCGTAAGCAGTCAAGCGCGACCAAGGCTCCGAGCGCAGCTTGCTGGCGCTGCTGGCGTTGCGCAGCGCGCGCTTGATCGAGTTGGTTGCGGGGGGGACGCTTCAGCGACGACATAGCCGGCTCTGCGGTACAATGACGGGGATGGCGCAATCTGCCTTGCATTGTACCATACACGTTGCCGAGGAGCGGTATAATAGAACGGCGGAAATCGCACCCACACAGGATACTCGCATGCCGTTGCGCAGTCTTACCGTTGATTTGGCTCGCGGCCACGCTCGCCAGTTGTTGCCCGATGAAGTGGAACGTGACTATTTAGGTGGGCGCGGGGCGATCGCTTGGTTGCTCTGGCATCAATTGGAACCAGATACCCCGCCGTTGTCGGCGGATAATCTGCTGATCTTTGCCGCTGGGCCGCTGGCCGGCAGTGCCGGTTTTGCGACTGGCGGCTTTACGGTTGGCACCCGCTCGCCCCTCACCGGCGGGATTGGTTATGGCTGGGCGCCGGGGCATTGGGGCGCTGCACTGCGCCGCAATAATATTGATGTGTTGGTTATCCGCGGTGAAGCGCCTGATTGGTGTTATCTGCTGATCGATGGCGATACGGTGCGTTTGCGTTCGGCCCGCCATTTAGTTGGGCGCGACACGGTGGCGACTGCTGCCACGCTGGCCGCTGAATTGGGCGGTAACGTGCGTGTACTGGCGGTTGGGCCAGCCGGTGAAGCTGGGGTCGCGTATGCCAGTATTGTTGCCGAGGGGCTGTATCTGGTCGAACCGGCTGGCACCGGCGCGGTGATGGCCGATAAGAAGCTGAAAGCGATTGTGGTGCGCGACCGTGCGCTGTTGCCGGTCGCTGACGCTGCCCGGATGCAGACTGTGCTGCAATCGATCCGGCAGCGCGGCGAGCAGCATCCGACCGCGAACGCGATCCGGGCCATCGGTAGCGCCGGTTTGTTGCCGGCGGCGATCAAACTTGGTGCGTTGACCAGCCGCGATGCGC
Source organism: Chloroflexus islandicus (assembly GCF_001650695.1). Taxonomy (GTDB): domain Bacteria; phylum Chloroflexota; class Chloroflexia; order Chloroflexales; family Chloroflexaceae; genus Chloroflexus; species Chloroflexus islandicus. The sequence continues at coordinate 26,894 of NZ_LWQS01000037.1, read as the reverse complement.
GCGCGCCGGCTGATGGCGTCGCGATTGCCCGCACCTTCAGCGAGATTGCGCGGCGCGGCGGGCGGCTTGAACGGGGTTGCGCCGAGTGCCCGTTGCCGTGCTATATCGATCTGCGCACCAAGAGCGGCGAGACCCATCCGTTGCCTAGCCTCGAACTGATCGCCGGCTTTGCCGCCCGGGTGGGCATTACCGACCCCGATGCAATGCTGGCGATTGCCGATCGCTGTTTGCGACTGGGGATTGATCCGGCTGCCGCCGCTGCTGCGATCGCGTTTATGACCGAAGCCCAAGACGAGGGCTTGGTACGCCAACGCACGCTCAATTGGGGTGACGGCGCGGCGGTGATTGCGGCCCTCGACCGCATCAGCCAGCGCCAAGAGAAGCGTGATATTCTCTCGCTTGGTGTGGGTGAGATGCAAGAGGCGGTGTGGGGGTCGGCGGCATTTGCTCCGCAGGTGAAAGGCTTGGCGATGCCGGCGCTCGATCCGCGCGCGCTCACCGAGATTGGCTTGGCGATGGCCACGAGTCCGATCGGCGGCGATTATCGCTATGCGATGGCCTTTGAAGAATTGGTGGCTGAACCGCCGGCATGGTTGCCGCCGCCGGCCAGCGGGCCGCGTGAGAGCGAGGGGAAAGCGTTGCGCTTGATTTGGCATGAACGCTTTGCTGCTGCGCTCGATGCCAGCGGCTTCTGCCGCCGGCTCGGCCTGATGGCCTACCAGATTACTCCCGGCGAGTTGATTGCGCTGATCGGCGCAGTGACCGGACGCGCCATTACCGGCGCTGATCTGGTACGGATTGGCGAGCGGATTGTCACCCTTGACCGGCTCTTTACCCGCCGCTATGCCAGCAATAGCCAAGACACCTTGCCCGACCGGTATCTCCGCGAACCGCTGAGCAGCGGGCCGACCGCCGGCCATACTCCGCCGCTCGAGGCGTTGTTGACCGAGTATTACGCCCGGCACGGCTGGGATGCGCGTGGCGATCCGACGCCGGCCCGCTTGGCCGAATTGGGGATAACCCTGTAGCACTGTCTACGCAGAGGGCACGGCAAATGGATGGATGCGCGGCTGTGCGGCCCTTGCCAAATGCCACGATCGAGATCAATTCATAAACGTCATTGCATACTGATATGACCAGATTTGTTGTCAAATTGGGTACCAGCGTGCTGACCGCTGGCACCGACCGGCTGCACCGGCCCTATTTTGTCGAGTTGGCCCGCCAGATTGCCCGTCTCAAAGCAGATGGCCACGAAGTGGTGCTGGTCTCGTCGGGCGCAGTTGCTGCCGGCAAGGAGCGGCTCGGCGTTGCGCCGCGGCAGCGCAGTAACATCCCGCTCAAACAGGTGTTCGCCGCGGTTGGCCAGAGCCGGTTGATGCACCTCTACGAGCAGATTTTCGAGCTGTACGGGTTGCAGGTGGCGCAGGCGCTGCTCACCCGCGACGACTTGCGTGACCGCCGCCGGTATCTCAATGCCCGCAATACCCTCACCCTCTGCCTTGCGCAAGGAATTGTGCCGATTATCAATGAGAATGACGCGGTGGCGACCGCCGAGATTCGGGTTGGCGATAACGATAACCTCTCGGCGCTGGTGGCCGGCTTGATCGACGCTGACCTGCTCTTGATCCTGACCGATATTGCCGGTCTCTACAGCGCCGATCCGCGCAGCGATCCCACCGCCGAGCTGTTGCGCGAGGTGCCGGTAATCGATGAGCGGATTTGGGCGATGGCCGGCGGCAGCGGCACGCATCGCGGCACCGGCGGGATGCAGACCAAGATACAGGCCGCCGATCTCGCTACCCGTTCCGGTGTGGCAGTGGTCATCGCCGCCGGACACGAACCGGATGTGATCGCGCGCGTGGCCAACGGCGAGCGGATCGGCACCTTCTTTCCGGCGGCAACGACCCATCCCGATGCGCGCCAACGCTGGATCTTGGCCGAAACGGTGCGCCATTCGCGGATTGTGGTGGATGAAGGCGCGGCTACGGCGCTTACCCGCCAAGGCAAGAGCTTGCTCGCCGCCGGTATTCGCGAGGTGAGCGGCGAGTTTGATCGTGGCCAGACAGTGCGGATCTTTGACCCTGCTGGCCGCGAAATCGCTCGCGGCCTCACCCAGTATCGCTCGAACGATGTGCGTATGATCGCCGGTCTGCGCTCGCACCAGATTGTCTCGGTTTTAGGGTATGATTATGGGCCGGAAGTCGTCCATCGCGACGATATGGTGGTGTTGGCCGGATCATAGCGGGGATACGCCTCTCGCCGTCATTGACCTCACCCTGACACCTTCCACTGGGTGAGGAGCGGATACAGACGTTCCATAGCAACGTCGCACCAGAGGTTTGACAAGGAGTAGCTCATGACTTCAATCGACGGGCCGGTGCGGGTGCGGTTTGCGCCTAGCCCAACCGGCAGCCTGCACATCGGCGGCGTGCGCACCGCCTTGTTTAACTGGCTCTGCGCCCGGCACTACGGCGGCCAGTTTATTCTGCGCATCGAAGATACCGACGAGAAGCGGTTTGTGCCCGGCGCTGCCGACGATATTAGCATTTCGCTGCGCTGGGTCGGCATCGATTGGGATGAAGGCCCCGATGTGGGTGGCCCGTATGGCCCTTACGTCCAGTCGGAACGGTTTGAGCTCGGCATCTACCGGCCCTTTATTGACCAGTTGCTCGAAGCCGGTCTCGCCTATATGTCGTTTACGACCGAGGAGGAGCTGGCGCAGATGCGGGCCGCCGCCGAAGCCGCCGGGATCAAGGCGTTTCGCTTCCGCGGCCCCGAACGCGATTGGCCGCTCGAGCGGCAACGTGAGCTGGCGGCCAGCGGCAAGCCGTACACGGTGCGCCTGAAGGCGCCGTTAGAAGGTGAAACCCGCTTCCGCGATCTTGTCCGCGGCGGTGATGAGATCGTGGTGCAAAATGACCAGTTGCAAGATATTGTGTTGATTAAATCAACCGGGATGCCGGTCTACCACTTTGCCCATCTGGTTGACGACCATCTGATGAAGATTACCCACGTGATGCGCGGCGAAGAGTGGGTGCCGAGCACGCCGTACCACGTCTTGCTCTACGACTATTTTGGCTGGCAACGCCCGATCTTCGCCCATTTGCCGGCGATCTTGCGTCACGACGGCAAAGGCAAACTGTCGAAGCGCAAAGATGACGTGGCCGCGCAACGTTTCCGCGAGCGCGGTTATCTGCCGGAAACGATGCTCAATTATCTGGCCTTGCAAGGGTGGAGCTACGACGGCGTGACCGAGATCATGAGCCGCGACGAGCTGATTGCGCGCTTTACCCTTGACCGCATCCAACCCTCGCCAGCGCGCTGGAATCCGGAAAAGCTGCGCGATATGAACGGCATCTACATCCGCAAGCGAACGGCGGCGGAAGTGGCCGAGCTGGTGTTGCCGTTTATGCAGCGGGCCGGCTTGATCGGCGATCCGGCCAGCGATGCCGAGCGCGACTACCTGTTGCGGCTGATCCCGCTCATCCACGAGCGGCTGGAAGAATTGCAGGAAGCGCCAGACTTGCTCCTCTTCTTTTACCGCGACGTGACGCCGGGCGAGACGTACAACCCGGCTGACCTGATTCCCAAGAAGCACGATGCCGCGCAGACGATCGCTATGCTGCGCGCGGCGCACGAGGCGCTGGGCCGGCAAGAAGACTGGACGCCGCCAGCGCTGGAGGCGACGCTGCGCGGGTTGTGCGAGCAACTGGCTGTGAAACCGGGGCCGCTCTTTGGTGCGATCCGCATTGCCATTACCGGGCGTAGCGTCGCGCCGCCGCTGTTCGATACGTTGGCCGGCGTGGGCCGCGAGCGCTCGCTGGCGCGGATCGCGGCGGCCATTGCTGCACTGGAGCAGATGGCATGAGCGAGCTGCATTGGGAGGCCAGCATTCATCACGACGGTTCGCCTGCCTACCTGCGCTTTAGCGGGAGGTTGGGCGATACCGCCGTGATCCGGCTTCGCCTCACTGCTGATGCGCCGGTTAGCGCCGTCTTCGTGCGCACCTGCCCCGACGGTGAACAGCAGATCACGCCGATGCGCGATCTGGGCCGCAATGGGGTGTGTCGCTGGTGGGAAGGCGAGCTGCCGATCCGGATGCTGCGCACCAATTACCGTTTCCTCCTGCGGGCTGAAGATGGCACGCGCTGGTACAGCGCTGGCGGCGTCACCCGCCACTACCCAACCGACGCCAACGACTTCGTGGTGTTGGCAAACTACCACGCGCCGGATTGGGTGCGCGACGCGGTGTTCTACCAAATCTTTCCCGACCGCTTCGCCGACGGCGATCCGTCTAACAATGTGCGCGATGGCGAGTATCTCTATCGAGGGAAGCCGGTAGTGGCGCGGCGTTGGGGCGAATTGCCCAACCGGGAGACGGGGCAGATTGAGTTTTTTGGCGGTGATTTGCAAGGTATTGCCCAGCGCCTCGACTATCTGACCGATTTGGGGGTTTCGGCCCTCTATCTCAACCCCATCTTCCGCGCGCCGTCGAACCACAAGTACGATGTCGAAGACTACACGACTATCGACCCGCACCTCGGCGGCGAAGCAGGTTTACTGCTGCTGCGGCAGGCGCTCGACGAGCGCGCGATGCGAGTGGTGCTCGATATCGTGCCCAACCACTGCGGCATTACCCATTCGTGGTTTGTGGCTGCGCAGGCCGACCCGCGCGCGCCAACCGCTGAATTCTTCACCTTCCGCCGCCATCCCGACGACTATGAAAGCTGGTTAGGGGTCAAGACGCTGCCCAAGCTCAATTACCGCAGCGTGCGCCTGCGCGAAGTGATGTACGCCGGCCCCGACGCGATTATGCGGCGCTGGTTGCGCCCGCCCTACCGCATTGATGGCTGGCGGATCGATGTCGCCAACATGCTGGGCCGGCTCGGCCCCGACAACCTTGGTCACAAGATCGGGCGCGGCATCCGGCGAGCGGTCAAGGCCGAACAGCCTAACGCCTACCTGCTCGGCGAGCACTTCTTTGATGGCACCCCCCACCTGCAAGGGGAAGAGCTGGATGCCACGATGAACTATCAAGGCTTCACCTTCCCGATCTGGCGCTGGCTAGGCGGGTTTGAATTCAACCCGAATCGGCCCGAAGCCGATCCGCGCCCGATTGCCACTGAGACGGTCGCTGCCCAGTGGACAGCCTTCCGGGCAGCGATTCCGTGGCAAGTGGCGACCCAGCAGTTCAACCTGCTTGGCAGCCACGATACCCCACGGCTGCGCACGATCGTTGGTGACGATCTGGCGCGGGTGCGGGTCGCCATGACGCTGCTCTTCTGTTATCCCGGCGTGCCGTGCATTTACTATGGCGACGAGATTGGGCTGACCGGCGGCGGTGATCCCGATTGCCGGCGGACGATGCCGTGGGATGAAGCGGAGTGGGATCACGACTTGCGGGCGTTTGTGCGGCGGCTGGCGCATCTGCGGCGCAGCGCGCCGGCACTGCGCTGGGGCGGTTTCCAGCAGCTCTACGCGCAAGGCGAGACGATCGCCTTTCAGCGCGAAGCGCCGGAAGAGCGCCTGATTGTGGTCGCGCGCCGCAGCGACGATGGCTTGCGCGCATTGCCGGTACGCCACGCTGGGCTGGCCGATGGCGTTGCCTTGCGCGAACTCTTCACCGGCGCCGAGACGGTTGTGCGTAGCGGGATGGTGGACATCAGCAGTCTACCGGCGACCGGCGCGCAGGTGTGGCGGGTAATGTAAGGGCGGGTTTGAAACCCGCCCTTACAGTGTGCAGTATTGCTCAGAACTGCGGCGGCTGGTACGGCGGCGGTGGGGGCGGTAACGGTTGGCCGTTGCGATAGGCAAAATAGGCCTGCACATTAGGCTGGTTGTAGAACACCAAACTGACAATTCCGAACACCATTGAAAAGATATTGCCGGTGATGATATTGACGATCTGCATAATCGCCAGCGTCTTGTTCGGTTGCACCGGCTGCGGCGGGTTGCCCAGCAGTTTGTAAGCGTACATCCCTGCCAAGATTGCTACCGCGATTGAATAGATGCCCAGTGGAATACCGCAAATAGTGAACAGCCAGACGATGCCGCTGAGGCCGCTGAGCACGGCATCAACAATCGCCATAATCCCGATCGCTAATACCGCATCAGGCTTCGTTGCGCCATACGCGGGGTAGCCCGGCGTGGCTTGGTATTGAATTTGGTATGGTTGATACGGCTGTTGATACGGCTGTTGGTACGGCTGTTGGTATGGCTGTTGGTATGGCTGTTGGTCAGGTTGATAACGGCCATACTCGTCCGGGCGTTGTGGATCGCTCACGGGATGCCTCCCTTCCCTCCTTGTAGCACCTCATCTTTCCTACAAGAGTACAACGAGTCAATGGGCGCTATTGTTGCATGAATGGAGCCTTATCATAGCACGGTACGCTGCCGGTTGGCATCTTGACAAAGCGTGATTATCGTTATTAAAATTGATAACGATACACATTCAACAACTCTTCGGAAAGGAATGGCTTATGGTTCCGGCATGGCTCACGCACAACCGTCTCTACGATCTCGCCCGCAGCGGTCGCCGCTTAACGCCGTGGTGGGGCGTGATCGTGGTAGGCATCCTCATTGGCTTCCTCTCGCAGGTACTGGCGTTGCCGGTGATGCTGGCGCAAATAATGTTGCACAGTGAGAGCCTTTACTTTGATACATGGGTTACGACTGTTTCCCCGCTGGTTTCTGGCTTTTGGCTGTCACTTGTCCTCACCGCCTCGTTTGGTGCGATGATTCTGCTCGTTTGGTTGTGGATCCGGTTCTACGAGCGGCGGGGGATCGTCACCATCGGGCTTGAGCCGCAGCGGGCATGGTTCTTGTATGGGCGCGGGTTGCTCTTGGGTTTTGCTGCGTTTTGTGCCGTCATCGGCTTGTTAGCGTCGTTTGGTTTTGTTGCGGTCGAGCCTAGTGATCCGGCGCTGGTGGGTTGGGCAGCGCTCGGCGGGGTGGTGTTGGTGCTCATCCCCGGCTGGTTGATCCAAGGTGCTGCTGAAGAGGTGCTCACCCGCGGCTGGATGTTGCTGGCCCTTGCGGCGCGCTACCGGCCTTGGGTTGGCGTGGTGATTTCATCGCTCTTCTTTGCCGCGATGCACGGCCTCAATCCCAATCTCAGCGCGCTAGCCCTTTTGAATCTCTTTCTCTACGGCCTCTTCGCCGCCCTCTACGCCTTACGCGAGGAGTCGTTGTGGGGGATTTGCGCGTTCCATTCCATCTGGAACTGGGTACAAGGTAATTTCTTCGGGCTCCAAGTGAGCGGGCAGATGGCAAGTGGCGGGATGCTATTCAATTTGATGGAGACCGGTCCTGATTGGCTGACCGGCGGCGCGTTCGGCCCCGAAGGCGGGATTGCCACCACACTGGTGCTAGTGGTGAGCATGGCGATCATCTGGTGGTGGCCGGCCACGAGCCGGCAGCCGGCAGGCCAGCCGGTGACGGTTGATCGGTAGCATAACGACCAATGATGGAGTGCGGCAGTTTGACTGCCGCACCTATATCTCACGCCAAACTCACCAACAAGACCCCCACCAAAATCCCGGCCACGCCAAGCCATTGGCTGCGCGCCAGCCGCTCGCGCAGCACCAGCCATGCCAGCACGACTGTCACGGCGCTGAAGATCGAGGCTAGCGCCGTGACAACGCTGACGTAGGCCGTCGCGATGCCGGTGTTGAAGCTCAGAAAGGCGATGGTATCGAGCGCGCTGGCTGCGATGATCAATCCGCCGTGGGCCGCCGTCAACCGCGGCAACGCCGGGCGGTTAACGGCGAGGACGATCACTGCCGCGAGCACGGTCACGATCCGTCCGATCAAGACCGGCCATGCAATCCCGAACGTGGCCGTGACATCACCGATCAACCAAAAGAAGAGGCCAAAACTGATCGCCACCCCAATCGCTTCCGGCAAGCCGCGCAGATTGGTGTGCGTTGTCCCCGGCCCGCGTGACACCACCGCCACCCCGCCGATCACGAGGCCGGTGCCGGCCAGCGTGATCATGCCCAACGCTTCGCCATCGAGGAGCGCCAACGCTGCCGTCACTGCCGCAAAACTAGCCGAAATCGGCGAGACGATCGCTAGCGTACCGATCGTGAACGCGCGGTAGAGCAACAGGGTGCCGGTGACATTGAGCAGGTTGACCGCCACCGCGGCCAGCCAGTCCGGCCCCCACGGCGGCAGCGGATCGCCGCGACCAAGCAGCACCAGACTAATGGCTACGATACCGGCCATCTGTGCAAACAAGAGCGTCCATTGCCAGCCGATCTGGCGCGTGGCGCGGGTGATCAGGAAATCACCGGTTCCCCACCCTAATGCAGCGATTAAGCCGTAGATAATGCCCATAGTGATGTCTCAAATCGCCTCTCTGAGGTTCTGGAATAGCCACAACAAGACGCAAAACTCACAAATGTTATGGTTTTTGGTAGTTATACTGGTCGCGTCCAACCGTTGATCGCTGTGTGATGCCTCAACACGCAGTTCTCCGCTCCCCGCTCCCGCGCCAGTGGGAGCGGGGCTGGGGGTGCGGGCCAGCAGCCCGCTGCGCGGGCTTCGTACCCCTAGCCCGGCCCTTCAGGGCCGGGTGCCAGACCGATGTTCTGTCCGCCCTTGAACCCGCGCCAGTGGGAGCGGGGCTGGGGGTGCGGGCCAGCAGCCCGCTGCGCGGGCTTCGTACCCCTAGCCCGGCCCTTCAGGGCCGGGTGCCAGACCGATGTTCTGTCCGCCCTTGAACCCGCGCCAGTGGGAGCGGGGCTGGGGGTGCGGGCCAGCAGCCCGCTGCGCGGGCTTCGTAAGCCTATCCGCCGGTGCGGCACCTCGTTGTCCCTACCCCCAACCCCTCCCCCGCTGGAGGGGGACGATCCCTCAACCCCACACTCCTCTCCCGCCTCACGGGGGCACAGCCCCTTCTGTCATTGCGAGGGGGCGCAGCCCCCGAAGCAATCTCCCGCTTTCACGCAGACCAATGGCTGACAGGTATGCTTCCCGCTCTAGCAGGGGATTGCTTCGCCGCGCTACGCGCGGCTCGCAATGACAACCGGGGAGCGGCGGTGTGCTCGCCCCTCTCCCACGCCAGTGTGAGAGGGTATGGGGATGAGGGTGAACCGGATCATCGCAACGCCATCAACCACATTTACACTCATGAGTTCTGCCCACCCTTGAACTCTTCATGACTGGGCATTAGTTCTGCACGATCGTTGCTACCGGTCAGACATCTATCGTCTACTGCCTGCGCCCGCGAAAATAACCGGCGCGAAAGGCAATCGCGGCCACAACCGCCACGAGGATCAAGACGATGAGGCATTCGACAATGCTAATGTTTGGCATACACTCATTGCGGGGATCAGCATATCATTTCGTGCAATGCAGATCGGGTAGTGCCCCGTCTGCGGAGGCGCTTGCTGCGCGCACAGTGTGCGCTCACCGTGACAACCGCTCATTATTACGAAATGATATTTAGCGGTAGTTCCGCCTAGTTCCAGTATACCGTATTTGGCCTCGCTGCCGGTCGTGCTACAATAGCGCCGTTATGGAGCGACTCGTTGCTTTGCACAGCCGGTTACAACTCACCATCACCATCGTGATCGCGGTTGGCGTGCTCTGGGCCTTGGTGGTAGCATGGCGCAATCGTGGCGGGATGCAGCCGCTCAGTGGCATGTTGCAACTGCTGATCATAGCGCAGGCAGCTATTGGCCTTCCCTTGCTGGGGCAGGCCGATCTCGCCCGCATGGCGTTACACCTCATCTACGGTGTGGTGGCGGTGGCGCTTATCCCGGCCACCGCGCTGGCGGTGCGTGACCGGCCCGTGCGGGTGGTTGGGTTGTCGTATGCCGGCATCTTGTTGATGCTCTTGATCGTGGTGGCGCGGCTCTACGAGACCGGAGGATGAGCATTGTCCGCACGCTTCGATTTCATCATCGTTGGCAACACTGCTGCTGAGGCAGCGCTCGCTGCGCTCTTGGCCAACGACGGCCACGCAGTGCTGCTTACCGGCGCCGGCGGCTTGCAGCCGGTGGTGCGTTGCGGCAATGCTTGGCACGATACCCTCCCGCCGCAGTGGGCCGGTGTGCGCGATGGGCCGTATGCGCAGATTGCGGCGCGTCTTGGGGTCTATCTGCCGGTGGCGCGGCGTGACCCGGCGTGGCGGTTGCATCTGGCGCAGCGGGTGATTGACGTACCTAGCGATCCGGGCCAGTGGCGCCGGCTCCGGCGCGCGCTCTTTCCGGCCCAAGCCGATGCCGCCAGCCGGTTTTGGCAAGCCCAAGAGACGGCGGCTGCTGCGGCGTTGCGCTTGGCCGAGCGGTTCGATCCGTTGGCCCAACTACAAGTGTTGCGCCAGCAACGGCTGACCGCCGGCGATATGTTGCGCCGCTACGGTATTGTCGATCCGGCGCTGCGTAACGTTGTGGATACGATCCTTGCGGCCAGCGGTTTGCCGGCGAGCGATCATTGTCCGTGGCCGGCTGGCAGCGTGGCGCTCCTGCCCCCTGCCGAAATCGTGGCCGGCGATGCCGCGACGCTCATGCGCCTCTTTACCGATGCCTTGATCCGCGCCGGCGGTGAATGGCGCCCGAAACAGCGGGCCGTAGCTCTGATCACTACGCCGATCCGGGTGGCAGGGGTGCGCTTAGCCGGCGGCGAAGAGGCGTTTGCTCGCGCTATCGTGCTTGGCCCGGCGGCGTGGCGCTTGGCCGCGCGCGCCGGTGTGCGTTCATCGCTCATCGCGACCGGCTACCTTGCCGTTGAACGCTCGTGTCTGCCCGCTGATACCCCCCTCTACCAGATTGTGGCCGGTTCCGCGCTGCCGGTGACGATCAGTCTCTCCCCGGCTATCGAAACAGATATGCACCGGCGGGTGACCGTCGCGATGCGCCTCTCTAGCGCCGAAGCCGCGCAGTTAATCCATGCCGCCCCGCATGAACGGCGCCAGCTCCGGCAGGCATTCGGCGCGGTCTTGCAAGCCGCTGTTGCGACTGCGCTGCCAAGCCTAGCGAACGGGAAGCTGGCTGGGTTGACAACCGCTCTGCTCCGCGATCCAACCGTCCCGCCGGCCCGCCTGCCGGCAGCGCAAGCCGGTTTGTGGCTGTTGCGACCAGCGCCATGGCTGCCGCCGGGGTACGACAATGGCAGCAGCGTTGTGTCCCTCTACCGGCAATTGCGCGGATTGGTCGCTTGAAACATCGCCCGCTATAATATCCGGTATCATTGTTGGTGGCTGTCACTACCCATTCCTGCACCGTGAGGAACAGTTTATGGACGATGTGGTCATTGTGAGCGCAGCGCGCACGCCGATTGGCCGCTTTAACAGCGCCTACAGCGGTCTCGGCACCATTGATTTAGGCGCAGCCGCCGTGCGGGCTGCTGTGCAACGGGCCGGGATCGAACCGGCAATGGTCGATGAATGTATTATGGGGTGCGTCGTTACCGCCGGCTTGGGCCAATCGCCGGCCCGTCAAGCAGCGATCCGCGGCGGCTTGCCGGACTCGGTCGGCGGGTTGACGGTCAACAAGGTCTGCGGCAGCGGGCTGAAAGCCGTCATGGTTGGCACTGCCCTGATCAAAGCCGGTGAAGCCGACGTGCTGGTGGCTGGCGGTATGGAGCACATGAGCAGCGGCCCCTACCTGTTGCCGCAGGCGCGGCACGGCTACCGGCTGGGTCACGGCCAAGTGATCGATGCCGTGGTTCACGATGGGTTGTGGTGCGCATTTGAAAACCATCACATGGGTGCTGCCGCCGAATGGATTGCCCGCACCTTTCACGTCACCCGCGAACAGCAAGATGCTTACGCGCTGCAATCACACCAGCGCGCGATCGCGGCCCAAGACCGCGGCGCTTTTGACGAGGAGATTGTGCCGGTGACGGTGCCGGGGCCGAAAGGGCAGGCTAACGTGGTGACGGTTGATGAAGGGCCGCGGCGCGATACGTCGCTAGCGGCGCTGGCCAAGCTCAAACCGGCCTTTGTCGCTGATGGCACCGTCACTGCCGGCAACGCTCCCGGCATTACCGATGGCGCGGCGGCGGTAGTGTTGATGAGCGCCAGCCGGGCCGCTCAATTGGGCTTGCAACCGCTGGCCCGGATCGGTGCGGCTGCGCAGGCGGCGGTCAAGCCGCTCGAAGTCTTCACCGCGCCGGCGTTTGCGATCGAACGGCTGATGAAACGGGCTGGGCGCACGCTCGACGATTACGATCTGTTTGAAATTAACGAGGCGTTTGCGGCCCAAGTCATTGCAAATCTTCGCGCGCTGGCCCTCGACGCCGACCGGGTGAATGTCCATGGCGGCGCGATTGCGCTCGGCCATCCGATCGGTGCGAGCGGCGCGCGGGTGTTGGTGACGCTAATCTCGGCCTTGCGCCAACGCGGCGGCAAGCGCGGCATTGCTGCGCTGTGCCTTGGGGGTGGTGAAGCCGTCGCGCTGGAAGTGGAAGTGTTCTAAACCCCACCGGAGCGACGTTGCCCGCCAACGTCGCTCCTTCCCCAGAGGACTGAACGCCGGTGTTGGAAGTCACAAGCGCTACGAGGAACGTGGGTAGTCCGCTCGCTGTAGATGGCAACCGTATGATCGTTGGGCGATGCCGGAAAGCCCGCTACTGCGCTCCCCTCTCCCGCGCCAGTTGAGGGGCGGACAGAACATCTGATTGAGTACAACGGTTGATCGCGGAGCAATGCCTCAACGTCCAGTGCGACACTCCCCTCTCCCACGCCAGTGGGAGAGGGGCTGGGGGTGAAGGCCAGCAACCCGCGCAGCGGGCTTCGCTACCAGATAACGGAATAGCCACCAAAAGGCACAAAACTCGCAAAAAGCTATTTGGTTGGTTGTGGCTCTTCCACACTCCCCTCTCCCACGTCAGTGGGAGAGGGGTTGGGGTGAGGGCCAGCAACCCGCGCAGCGGGCTTCGCTACCAGATAATGGAATAGCCACCAAAAGGCACAAAACTCGCAAAAAGCTATTGGTTAGTTGTGGTTCTTCCACGCTCCCCTCTCCCGCGCCAGTGGGAGAGGGGCTGGGGGTGAAGGCCAACAACCCGCGCAGCGGGCTTCGTAACCCTAGCCCGGCCCTTCAGGGCCGGGTGCCGGATCAGATCGTCTGTCCGCCCTTAAACCCGCCACGGGGCACGCAGAGCGCGGGCGGCCCGCCCGCTATAGTTGCTCCGCAGCGGCACGGGTACAAGCAACCCTTCATCTCATGCCGCACTGCGCCGGCAGACGACCAACATCGTCAAATCATCCTCAGGCTGCTGGCGGCCAGTATATGCCATAACCGCTTGTTGAACGGCTTCGAGGCGGTTATTGTTGCCGCCTAATGACGGATCGAGCGTTGCCAGCAGCCGATCTTCGCCAAATAGTGTGCCGTTGGGCGCCCGCGCCTCGGTGACGCCATCGGTATAGGCGAAGAGCGTATCGCCTATTTCGAGCGTGGTTGTCTCGGTGGAAAAGTGCGCATTCCTGATCCAGCCGACGGCTGGCCCGGTTGTTAACAACATTTCAACCCCGCCATCGGTACGGATCAACACTGGCACTGGGTGGCCGGCATTCACATACCGCACGGTTCCGCTGGCCGGATCAATGATCGCGCAGAAAATGGTCGAGAAGGTACGGCTCGCGTGATAGTGGCGTGCAATATATTCATTGGTCATCGCCACCGCGCGCAGTGGATCGTCACCGTTCAGCACCGCTTGTTCAGCAAAGGCTCGCAAGAGCGATCGAGTTAACGCCATAAAGAGCGCCGCTCCTACGCCTTTATCACACACGTCACCAAGCAGACAAACCAGCCGTTGATCGGGCAAGAGAAAGGCGTCGTAAAAATCACCGGCCACTTCCCGCGCCGGTACAAACGCTGCCGCGATCTCCCAGCCGGCAATGTGCGGTAGCCGTTCCGGCAAGAAATCGGCTTGCATGCGCCGCCCCAGATCGAGTTCATAGCGGATCGCCATCAGATGCGCTTGCTCTTGGTCGCGCAACCGTTTTCGTTCCAGACAAGCATGTACCTTTGCGTGCAACAGGGTAGTGTTAATCGGTTTCGTGAGGTAATCTTCGGCGCCGGAATCAATGCACCGCACCACATCGTCGATCTCATCAATCGCTGAAATCACGATGACCGGAATGTGGCGCATCTGCGGATCGCGCTTGAGCTGATCCAGCACCGTAAACCCATCCATTTCGGGCATCATGAGATCAAGCAGGATGACATCGAAGGGTTGCTGCTGCGCGTATTCCAATCCCTGCCGCCCGTGGATAGCTGTGACGACCGTGTGGCCGCGCCGATGGAGTTGGTGCGAAAGCAGGTATCGATTGTGTTCACTGTCGTCAATGATCAGTATCCGGCCGGTGGGTTGGTCTGTCATAGGCGATCGTTACGCAACCAGTTTCAGCATCTGCCAGCGATCATTAGTCATCCCGCTTTGTTAGTCAATGGTGCCTCGTAACTGAACATGCGATGCACCATTGAGAGTGCGCCAATTCGCTGACCTTACTCTATACAGATGCCGGAATGAAGCTCTTGCGGGAAGCGAGAACCTTGGCTTCGATGAGATGCAGTCTGTGGCGCGCCACATGCTGTTGTTAAGCAGACATCGTAGTCATGACGTTTATAACTAAGAGGCTATCATACCATAGTCTATCCGCGGTGCTGTTATGCGCGAACCGTGGCTTGCTGGTAGGCTGCTTCGGCAATGGGGGCAAGGTTAGGCCACGCCAAGCGGTGTGCTGCTGCTCTTGCGGCGGCGCGTAATCGGAGGCGCGCCGTTTCGTCGGCCAACAATTCAAGCGTGGCGGCGGCCAGCGCCTGTGCATCGCCGGGTGGCACGAGGATGCCAGCGTCTGGGGCGAGGTAGTCGCGGGCCGTGCCGACATCGCTGGCCACGATCGGCAACCCGGCCGCGATCAGCTCGACCAGCTTGGCCATTCCGCGCGCGCGGTTGATCAGCGTGTCGCGAATCGGCGCCAACGCGACATCGGCGCTGGCGAGCAACCGTGGAATCGCCGCCGGTTCTTGCCAGCCGCGGTTGTCGATCATCGCCGCCCAACCTTGCGCCGTTGCTAGTGCTAAAAGCTGCTGCTCTTCGCCGCGCTCGCCTTTGCCGATCAGCAAGAGGCGTGCGTCGGGTCGGGCACGGTAAATCGTTGCTAGCGCCGCGGCTACTTCGGCCAGATCGAGTTCCCAGAAGCGGGTGTAGAGCACAATGGTGGGGTGAGGGGCTGGTTGCGGCGGCAACGGCTCAGTGGGTGGCGCGCCATTGGGCAAATAAAAGACGCGCTGCGGGGGAATACCCATGGCCCAGACCAAGGTTTCGAGCGTATGCGAAACGACTGTGACTGCACCAGCACGGCGTGGCAGATCGCGCTCTTGCCACGCAAACAATGCCTTGGCCGGTGGTGGATATGGCAGGAGGTCGTTCCATCCACCCGGCCCTTCCCAATCGTCACAATCAACCACGAGCGGCACTCTGCCGCGGGCCAGCACTGCTAAGCCGCCGAAGCCTTTGGGTTTGAAAAGGTGGAGCACATCAGGCCGTAACCGGCGCGCGCTGCGCCAGAGGGCGGCGGTATGCCAGAGGGCCGCCGGCGGGCCGCCTAGAGGCGGCGTGGGGGTATGAGTCACCGTTACCCCGCCGTAGTCGCGGGTCGTGCCGCCATCAGCCGGATTATGCACCGGCGGCGCCACAATCGTAACAGTGTGGCCGCGCCGGTGCAATGCCTGCGCCAATGGCAACATCCGGGCCAGTAGAGTGCCCTTCGGTTTGATGCCGAAGGGCGCGATCATCACAATGCGCATCAGCGGCCAGCTCGGATAATCTCCATCATCTCTTCCACCCGCGTCACCTTCACCCGTGGCCGGCCCTGCGCCGCTCCCTGCGCCGTTTCATACTCGTTCAGCCGTTGCCAATCGGCAAAGGTGACAAAATCAATCCCGCGTTCGCGCAACAGGTTGGCAATGTCGCCGGCAGGCGGCGTGTTCGGCAGGTTGGGCAAATCTGCCAGCATGCTGTTGACCGTGGCAACCGCGTCGGGTTTGTTGGTTCCAATCACCCCTGACGGGCCGCGCTTGATCCAGCCGACCACGTACTCGCCGAGGATCGGCTCGCCATTTGGCCCATTCAGCACCCGGCCATCGCGATTAGGAATGGTGCCGCTCGCTTCATCAAACGGCACATCGGGCAATGGCTCGCCACGATACCCGACCGAACGCAGAATCATCCCGCAGCTCAACTCCTCGGTCACGCCGGTGCCACGCGGGCGCAAGCTGCCATCGGCGGCCTGCACCAGCCGGTTGCGCTCGATCGTCACACCGGTCACCCGGCCATCAACCCCGTGAATCGCAATCGGCGAAACGAGGAAGCGCATCACGATCCGGCGCGGCGCGCCAGTGTCGCCGCGGGCGGCATACTCGCGCAGCATCTCCACATTCTTCGCCGCGGTCTTATCCTCAGCCATCGCCGCTTCACTCAGCGGATCAAGTTCGAGGTCAGCCGGATCGACGATGATGTCAACCCCTTTCAGCTCACCAAATTCCTTCAATTCGGGGTTGGTGAACGCGGCCTGCACCGGCCCACGCCGGCCTAGCATCACCACTTCGCGCACCTTGCTCTGGCGCAGCGCGGCTAGCGCGTGATCGGCAATATCGGTTTTCGCCAGCTCGTCGGGATCGCTCACCAAAATGCGCGTCACATCCATCGCCACATTGCCGTTGCCTACCACCACGACCCGCTCAACATTCAAATCAACTTCGAGATCGCGGTAGTCGGGCCGGCCATTATACCAACCGACGAACGCGGTTGCCGGCATGCTGCCGAACAAATCCTCGCCGGGAATGCCCATGCGCCGATCTGACTGTGCGCCGACGGCGTAGACGATCTGATCATAGTAGGAGCGCAGGTCGGCGTGGGTGATATCAACCCCAAAAGTGACATTGCCAAAATAGCGAACGCTGGCGTGGGAGGCTAGCTTGTCGTAAATGCGCGTAACCGCTTTGATCGACTGGTGATCAGGGGCGACCCCTTCGCGCACCAATCCATAAGGCGTAGGGAAGCGGTTGAAGATATCGATTTGGCAGACCAGATCTTTTTGTTTGAGCAGAGCTTCAACAGTGTAGAAACCGGCCGGGCCGGCGCCAATAATAGCGACGCGCAGCGGGCGCTGAGCGCTTCCCAGAGGTTCACTCACGGCGCACTCCTTCGTTGTCGTATAGTTGCCTCTTATCCGATTGTGATATACCGCACAGATACCCGCAATGTACCATGTCTCTTACGTCATGTCAAACGGCGCGGTACCGCTTGCTTGAACCGGCTTTGGTCTGGTGCTGCTCTACCCCGTTGCGATCAGTGATCGCTATGCTCTGCTCTGCTGAAGCGGAGCGTTAGAGCGTTGTTCGGCAAGCTTTCATAGCGTAGCGTTCGGTTTGATCAGACGGATGTATATGCTCCCTCTTCTCCCCTTTTGTTGAGAGGCGGAAAGAACACTTGATTGCGTACAACTGTTGATCACTCTGCGATGCCTCAACGCTCGGTTCGCTGCTCCCCGCTCCCGCACTAGTTCAAGGGCGGACAGATCTGTCCGGCACCCGGCCCTTTAGGGCCGGGCTAGGCTTACGAAGCCCGCGCAGCGGGCTGATTCCCCCACCCCTTGCCCCTCCCCCGCTGGGGGAGGGGTGAGGGGGAGCGCAGCACGGGGCGTTACGACATCGCACAGTGATCGACATTTGTACTCGATCAAACGTTCTGTCCGCTTCTCAACCCGCGCCAGTGAGAGCGGGGCAGAGGGTGAGGGCAAGGTATTGACCGCCAAGGGCGCGAAGGACGCAGAGGATGATCCCAATCCAACACCTCTTTGCGTCCTCTGCGTGCTTCGCGCCTTTGCGTTAAAACCTCTGCGCCTTAGCTCGCTTTGCGTCTTTGCGTTGACATTCTCACCCTCCGACCCCCGCAAGGGGGAGTCGCTCCATTGGTGGGACCTGCCCTGCTCGCGCGGAACGCAGCAGCGCCCCTCTCCCGCGCCAGTGGGAGAGGGGCTGGGGGTGAGGGTACACCGGCGCATCACCAAGCTATCAACCATAGCTGCCCTCATCCATGCTGTTTACCCCTCAACTATCATTGCTTCGGAAACAATGCCCCCGAAGCAATCTCCTTCTTTAGCGGAAACGGTACGCTCAGGCACACGCTCGCGCTGAAGCGGGGGATTGCTTCGGTCGGGCGGCCCCGCTGCGCTGGGGGCCGCCACTCCCTCGCAATGACAGCCGAACACGCCGCCGCGCCCGCGCAATGACATCAGCACACATTGCGGGGCGCTGGGTTTCTCCCTCCCCCTTGGTTGAGGGGCGGATAGAACATCTGATTGAGTACAACGGTTGATCGCTGTGCAATACCTTAACGTCCAGTGCTATACTCCCTCTCCCGCTAGCACGGGAGAGGGGCTGGGGGTGAGGGCCAGCAGCCCGCGCAGCGGGCTTCGTAATAGTAGCCCGGCCCTTCAGGGCCGGGCGCCGGATCCAATGGTCTGTCTGCCCCTCTCCCGCTAGCACGGGAGAGGGGCTGGGGGTGAGGGTACACCGGCGTATCTCACAGCTATTAACCGCGTCTGCACTCATGTGTTCTGTCCGTTCTTGAACCCGCTCCAGTGAGAGAGGGGCTGGGGGTGAGGGCCAGCAGCCCGCGCAGCGGGCTTCGTAATAGTAGCCCGGCCCTTCAGGGCCGGGCGCCGGATCCAATGGTCTGTCTGCCCCTCTCCCGCTAGCACGGGAGAGGGGCTGGGGGTGAGGGTACACCGGCGTATCTCACAGCTATTAACCGCGTCTGCACTCATGTGTTCTGTCCGTTCTTGAACCCGCTTCAGTGAGAGAGGGGCCGGGGGTGAGGGCCAGCAGCCCGCGCAGCGGGCTTCGTAATAGTAGCCCGGCCCTTCAGGGCCGGGTGCCGGATCCAATGGTCTGTCTGCCCCTCTCCCGTGCGAGTGAGAGAGGGGCCGGGGGTGAGGGCCAGCAGCCCGCGCAGCGGGCTTCGTAATAGTAGCCCGGCCCTTCAGGGTCGGGCGCCGGATCCAATGGTCTGTCTGTCCCTCTCCCGCGCCAGTGTGAGCGGGGCTGGGGGTGAGGGCGAACCAGATTATCCCAAAGCCATAAACTACATCTGCAATCGTGCTTCTCAGACGCTCCATGTAGGAGACTTCTCTACTCTCCCGCTACCTGTATCATCACCGGTTCATCATCACCATTCACTAACAGCGCCCGCCCCGGCGGTTGCTCGCTGTGGCGCTGATCAGGCAGGGGTAGATTGAGGCCGAGCAAGCGTGTGCCGGTGTCGTACCGGCCCGGCCAGAGTACGATCCCGTTACGCGCGCCGTCAAGTGCGCGCAGCAGCGGATCATCGGCATAGCTGATCCCGGCGGCGATGATCAAGTGGAGCGGTTCGTTACCGGTTTGGGCCAATTCAACCAACTGACTGAATAGGTTGGGCGTTGCGCTGTAGCTTTGGGTGAAGTGGTCGCGCCAGCGTTCGCGACACAGGTGGTAATCGTCAATGATCAAGAGGTGCCGGTTGGCTGCCTCGCGACGCAATGCGCTGAGTTCAGCGGTGAGCGCCGCTAGCCCGGCTTCGTCAGCGATGTAGCGCATTGTTGGTGCGATCGCGCGCAACTGGTTGAGGCTGCGGCGCGGCCCGTCGATGATGATCAGATGCGCTGGCGGTGATGCCGTCAATGCGCTGTGGGCCAGCGTGAGCAGAGCCGTACTTTTGCCACTGCGACGCGGCCCGATCACCAGTGCGTGCGGTGTTTCCGGGCTGAGGCGCAGTGCTGCCGGGCCGGGAGGCTCTGCTGCCCAACCGCTTGGCAGTTTTAATCCAGCAGCGTAATGGCTGGCTGGCGGTAAGGCGCTTTTCGCCAAGCGTTCGGGCAGCAACGCCAACGGCGGCGGGCCGCCTGCGGTTGGCGGCATGGCGTGTGCTAGTACCGTCGCTTGGGCCCGGATAGCCAGCGCCAGCTCGCGGTTGTCGCCAGCTTCGACGCTGCCGGCTGGCAGGGCAATCTGTACTTCCAACAGACCCTCATCGCTATGCTGCCAGTAGCCGCGCCCGGCTATGGCTGGCGGCAGTTGGGATGGCGGTCGCTGGCCAAAGGCATCGGCGTAGTCGTTGAGATCTGGCATCCGCAGGGCCAGCCGTTGCTCGAATTGCGCCGCCAGCCGGTAGGGGAGATCGGATGGCCGCTCGGCGCTCACGATCAGCCGTAACCCCAGATCGCGCCCGTTGCGGGCCAGCCGCACCAATTCGGCTAAGTCACTCTCGCCGTAGGCATCACGCAGTTCATCGCGCACCACTGCCAGCCGGTCAATGACCAGCAGTACCGGCGGTCCCGGCGGCTGGCCGGCGCTCACGCGCATGCGCCGTTCGCGCAGGTGGTTGTCGAGTTGGCGCAACAGAGTGAGTAACGCTTCGCGATCGAAGGGTTGCACCACGGCCCCAACGTGCGGCAGATCGGCCAAGGCGCTTAAGAGCCGGCCATCGCCATCGATCAGATAGCACCAGAGCGCATCGGGCCCACATCTCCCGGCAAGGTCGAGGATGATGCGGGCCAAGGTCACGCTCTTGCCGCTGGCTGGCCCGCCAAAGATTGCCAAATGGCCGGCGCTGAGATCGATCACCAATGGGATTTGCCGGCTCTGCTGCGGGATGTCGAGTAGGCCGGCCACTGCCTGCAAACCGCTCGCCGGCGTATGGAGGGTTAGGTGTGCCGGTAGCGGCGGCTGCCAAATAGGCGGTGGTTGCCAGTTAAGTGCAGTGAGATGAGCGTGCCCGGCTGCGCAGAGTCGTTGGGTGATCGCCTCAAGATCACTCTGGCCGTCAGGTTGGCTGG
The DNA here is from genome assembly GCF_001650695.1 of Chloroflexus islandicus. Classification (GTDB taxonomy): domain Bacteria; phylum Chloroflexota; class Chloroflexia; order Chloroflexales; family Chloroflexaceae; genus Chloroflexus; species Chloroflexus islandicus. The sequence goes on along the minus strand of NZ_LWQS01000037.1, from coordinate 6,061 downwards.
CCAGCCGGGCGACTTGCATGAGCCGCACCTCGCCGCCGCTGCGCACGTATGCTCGTCCGGGCAGTTGCGGCGGCAAGAAGGCGGCGTCAGGACGTTGCAACATTTCGCGACTGTCTTCGCTGCTGCCCAGCCGCAAAGCGATGAAGTAGCTCAGTTGGCTGCGGATCTCGTCGCTGACTACGCGCGCCGGTTGCTGGGTGGCGATCAACAGATGTACTCCCAGTGAACGGCCTTGCTTGACGACGCGCACCAGTGCGCTGACAAAATCGGGACAACTGCGGGCCATTTCATCAAATTCGTCGAGCACGATTAATAGGTTCGGCAACGGTTCCAGCGGGTGTTGGCGCGCTAGCGCGCGATAATCGGCGATGTTCTCAAGGTGGATGCCATACTGTTCGGTAACGGTGCGCAGCTTGGTCTTGCGCCGGCGCAATTCGCTGCTGATGGCGGCGATGGCTCGTGTTGCCAAGCGATCGTCGAGATCGGTCACCAATCCCGTGGTGTGAGGGAGATGCGCAAACGGAGCGAGCGCCGCACCGCCTTTGAAGTCGATCAGCAGCACGTTGAGCCGGTCGGGGCCATGGGTGGCGGCCAGCGCGACGATGATGGTTTGTAACAACACGCTCTTGCCGGCGCCGGTTGCGCCAGCGATGATGCCGTGCGGGCCGTGACATTGTTCGTTTAGATTGAGCGAAAACGGCTTTCCTTCCCCCAACGCGCCGATCGGCGCTTCGTGCCATGCCAGTGTCGGCGGTTGCAACCAGCGGGGCGGAATGCCATCGCCGACCGGCAGCTCAAGCAGCTCGAGCAAGCGGGTATGGCGCGGCAAATGCTGGCCGGCCCCGATTTCAGTCAGGCGGATTGTGGCCAGCCGGTTGGTGAGTTGCTCGATGCTGGCTCGATCGAGCAGGTCGGGTTGGAAGGGAGTGGCCGGCCATGCTTCACCCGCTCGCGTCCACCTGCCCATCCGCTGATCAACTTCGACCACTGCTGCGCAGTATTCGGGCACGTTGGCCCAATCATCGGTTAACACTACCACAATCAGACCATACGCGCCACCATCGCGAAGGAGCTGGCCGAGCGCGGTGTAGGTAGTGACTAGCGCGGCGCTATCGACGATGATCACGACCGGCACTGGATGCGCCGTAGCCGCTTCGCGCCGCCGGCTCAGTTCGTCGAGCAGGAAGGTTAAGAGGCGATCGATCGCCGCCGGTTCAATCGCAACGAATATCCGCCCGGCCTGCGGTTCACCCGGGGTTTGGCAGTGGGGCAGGCGCGCTATCCACTGCCAATCGGGCGCCGTGTTCGTTTGCGCAATCAGCGCGATGCGCAGTTCAGCCGGCGCATGCAAGGTGGCCGCTTGCGCCAGCAATGCATACGCTAACCCCGCCACCGCCGGTCGCGGTCCGGCAATGCCGAGCGAGCCGAGCTGGCGCAAGGGCAAGCAGATCGGTACCTGATGCAAGGTGGCGTATTCAGCCAGAAGCTGGTCGATCCGGCGGTCAGCCGGCGCTCCCGGCGGGATCACGGCGCGGCTCGTCGCCGGCAGCGTTCCGCTGCCCAACCGCAATTCCAGCGCATCATCATCGCTCAGCCGGCGTTCCCACAGCCGTGGCTCTGGCGCGCGGGGCCGGCCATCGGCCCCAGCGATCCGCAACAGTTCCGCCGGATCGGGCGCTAAGTAGCGCCGGGCCGCGCGCTCTTCTTCGTGCAAGCGGCGTAAGCGAGCGCGCGCCGCGGCTAGTCGATCGGCAAAGAGCGTCTGCTGCTCAGCATGGTCGCGCGCGTTGTGCCGGGTCGTGTCGCGCTCGTTGAGGAGCGTGATGCCGCTGCTGAGCACACCTAACACCAGCGCCGGCAAGGCTGCCAGCCATGAACCGTAACCAATCAGCGCACCGGCACTGAATATCAATGCCGCGATCACCGGCAACAATGCCTGTAGCCACATAGTTCCTGAGCGTGGCTGCGGCGGGTTAGGCGGAGCGGGTAACTCCACCGTCTCGGCGCACCAGCGCGGGCGCAGGCGGGGTGGCCGGTTAAACAAACTAGGGTTGTCCTGCATACTGTGTTGTTTGCTGAGCGGCTTGTCGTTCGCGGTTGATCCGATCTTGCTCGGCGCGCGCTCGCGCGCTGGCTTGGGCTATCGCATTGGCTGCGTGCAAGCATCGTTCGCGCAGGCGAATCGCTTCCGCCTGTAGCGCAGCATGGCGCGCGGCCCATTCGCGCTGGCGCGGTCCTTCCCATCCGGCTAGCAGCGTATTAGCCGCGCTCGCTCGCTGTTGGGCCGCCGTATCGATCGCACTCGCGATGCGCCGTAATGCGCTACTTGCCTCATCGGCGGCGTTCCAATCCCACCAGACATCACTCCGGCCTGACATAGACAGCTCCTGCTATGCCGATAACGGCGGTTCCTGAAACCAGTCGGGTTCGACCGGCGGTCGTTCGGGCAACACCGGCAGAGGCAGTAACTCGAATTCGGTGGGATCAACCGTGAACGGCAAGGTCTGCGCCTCAACCGGCAGCCGGCTGTAGTCGAACGTTTCGTAGGCGCTATGCGCCACACTCGGTTGATCGAGCTGGTGGTTGTTGATCTCGAACACCACATCGCGGTAGCGCGCGTCATCGTGCCCGGCGCCGACCGATTGCGCTAGCGTATCGTCACTGTCAACGTAGTGCCGCACCGTCACTGGTTGGTTGTTAATCGCCGGCGGCACATCATCCCATTCGCCTTGCGGGCGCACTGCTCCCAGTGTGACGACGCTGGCTAATTGAATCTGGCGCTGGGCCAATGCCGCCTGCACCACCGGATCGTTACTTAACAGAATGCACATCCCGCCCCCCATGCTGTGTCCCATCAGGTGGAGGGTGCTGCCTGCCGGCATCTGCTCGATCAGGCGCAAGATTCGCTCACGTACGGTTTGATAGTAGGCATTGTGATCAAGCCGCTCTTTCCCGCTAGCCGTCTCGATCACCGACACCAGCCCATTGGTTCCGTACGCCATATTGTCGAGATTGAGACCGCTGATCCCAATGACGTATTCGTCTTTGCCGACCCGCGCTGCCCGCACTTCTTCGCCGAGGTAGGGGCTGATCAGGCTGTGCGGGGTTGCCTGCAACGCTCCCGGTGTGATCCGGTACGGCTGGTCCGGATCAACCATCCATTCGTGCGGCGGGAAGACTGCGTTCACATCGGCGTAGCCGTCTGGCTCGGCTTCCGGCCCTGCGGTTGGCCGTGTGAGCGGCCTTAGCATTAGGTTATAGCGTGTATCGCGGTTGATCTGTTCGAGGTAGCTCACCAACACACGCATTTCATCCAATGATAGGTATTTGAATGCGTCGATCCAAAAACCGCTTTCCAACAGCTTCGGCACGTCAGCCGGATTTTGGATGATGGCAGGCAACCGCGGGCCGCTAATGAGGCCAAGCATCCCGCCCGCTTGGGCGCTGATGAGCCAGAGCATTGCCGGATGCAGCGCCAGATCAGGTCTGGTCGTGGTGATCGTACCGCTCATCACGAGACTTTGCTGCAACAGGTGCCAACTCTGTGCCCGGTTGGGCACGAGTGGCAGCCATGGCCCAAACCATTGCATAGCTTGGAAATATGCGGATTGCCATGCCATTCTCGTGCCGCGCTGGACAAGCTCAGTACAAGCATCGTTGAGCCGTTGCTGGATCGCCGGTGACAACAAGGTGGGAGCGGCTTGCCACACGAGCGGCGCGATCCATGCGGCCAACGCGCCGAAGCTGGCGGGAGTGAAACGCGCCGGCCAGCCGGGTTGGGGCAAGAGCGTGATTGGCGCTGGCCACGTGTGCAGGTGTTCCAGCACCTGCACCAGCCACTGCCGGGTGGCGATCAGGCTCAGCGCCGTTTGCCAAGGCAACCATGGCGCTATCGTCGCCAAGCCGGCTTGCGCCAACCAGCGCCCTTGCTGTACGGCTCCGTCGCGCAAAGTCGGCCAAACGCCGCTGAGCCACGTTGGGTTCCAGCGGCTCGCTGTTTGGCTTGACCATTGCATCACCAGCCGCGTCGCGATTCGTAAGCTTAGGCTGGCGGGCGCGAATGGCCGCGCCGGTACGCGCAGTTCCCAAATGAACCGGAAGGCGAGGCGCGCGCCGAGATCAAGCGTGGGCAACCCCGGCCAGAAGGGGCGCCGCCCCGCTAAGCGATGGGCGATACCGGCGCTCATCATTGCAACCGTGGCCCCAAGGAGCGGCGAGGTTAGACCACCGCGATCGGCGGCTTCGATCCGGTTAGCGGTATCGCTCACCCATGCCGCTACCTCGTTGATGGCGCGGCAATGACTAAATAGTGAATCGCTGAGACCGTCCACCCCCGCTACCGCATACTCACGGCAGCGACTGCCGAAATGGCTCAGCGCTGTCGCCAGACGGCGCGCTTCGGCCAGCAGTTGTTCCTGTTCGGCGCTGATGGCCGTCGCATATTGGCGCAACTGGGCAGGAATCGCAGCGACCGTATTCATGCAGCCTCACAGATCCAAGCGCCAAGCTCACCTATCCGTTGGCGCAGACTATCACCGCCGACTGGCCACAACGCCAAGCGATCATCGCGATCTGATGCTGGCACGGCCCACCACCCGCCGTTGCGTCCGGCAATCAGCAATGCGCCGCGCGCTTCCGGTTGGGGTTGCCGCATGTGCCGGATAGCTGCCAGCGCATAGCGGGCCGGTTGCGGGCCGATCGCTGTGACAAAACTGCGCGCTAGGGTTGTGGGATGGCCTTGCTGCTCTAACACCCAAACCGCCATGTGCTCATCGTTGTGTTGCAACGCATTGAATGCAGTCAGCAGCGTTTCGCCGTTAAGCAACAACGGCGTCTGGCGCTCTGGTTCACGCAGGTTGGCCGGCGCCAGCATCCCCAACATCGTGCCGGTCACTTGGTCAGCGCCGGTAAGCGCCTCGAACCGATGCACATCGGGCGCCGGACTGCTGTGCAGCACAAACCGATTGCCGGCGCGGCTGATATGGCCGAGCTGGGTAGGCGGGCCGCTGGCCACAATGAGCAGGCTATCGGCAAGTGCGACGGTGCGGAGCATGTCAGCCAAAGCGGCATGCGGTGTAGGCGGGCTTTCTGGCGATGCGGGTAAGACCAAGAGATTGCGCGCCACCAGACTGCCGGCCGCTGCGCTCAGCGCACCCTCTAACGCCGGCCGCGCCGGCAATGTTCCCTGCCCAAGGGCAAAGGGGCGCGGCAATTCGAGCAGGCCCAACAACAAGAGCAACTCGGCATGGCTGATTTGAAAAGCGAGTGACATCTCGGTTTCTCCGTTTCACTCCATAATGACGTATGATGGGCCGGCGAGAGCGCATCTCGCCGGCCATCTGCTGCTACTGCCCGCCCGCCTGCATAATGTTCTGATTGATTTGGGCAACCTGCCGGCGCAAATCCTCCAACGCACTCTGAATAGCCATTAACTTTTGGTGCGTTTCCGCCCAATGAGCCCGGAATTGCGCCGCCAGCCGCCCATCCCAGTTATTCGGATCCGACAAAAGTTGCCCTTCCCGGTTCAGATCACCAATCTGCTGCAACAATGGCCCCTGCACAATCCGCTGAAACCGTTCAATCGCCTCACGCGCCGCCGCTGTCGAAAGTACCCGGTCGCTCATACCAACCTCCTGTGAATGCCAGCGAAAAAACACCTTGCATGAATGAAACCGCGCGAGATCGCCAAAAGATTCGCGGAAATTTCGCCCAATTTTCCGGCGCGCCCAATCCGGTTTGTATGGCGACAAATTGCATTCTGATGCGGTAAACTGGCGCACAATGAAGGCGCTTGACAAAATCAGCGGCATTCGCTATACTACGCAGCGTTGCGAGGGCAACGGTCTCACCGAGACGGTAGACCAAACAAGTGAAGGGCGCTCGGTCGCCGGCTAGGGTCACAATCGTGACGCTAGTTTTTTATTCGCCTTCGCAGCCGGTACCTTAACAAGCACGCGTGGTGATGAACGCGCACGTAGTCCAACAATGTAGAGTTTGATCCTGGCTCAGGACGAACGCTGGCGGCGTGCCTAATGCATGCAAGTCGAACGCAGCGGCCTTG
>NZ_LWQS01000036.1 GCF_001650695.1 Chloroflexus islandicus | reverse complement strand
CGTGCGGCAGTTTCACTGCCGCCATGCCGCCGCAGTGCAAGAGCGTCTCACTGCTCAGACGTGATAGATGCCACGCTCCTCGCGCATCACCGGCAACTCAGCGAGCCATGCCAAATCGCGCCCGATCACCAATTCGCGCAGCGTGGCATGATGGGTGTTTTTCATTGGCACTAATCGCATCTGAAAGCCATACTCGCGCGCAAGTTCTTTCACCTCTTCCGCTTCATCATACGTTAGCAGCACCTCGCCGGCCACCTGCCGGCACAAGTGGAACAGACGCCGGTGATCGATCTGGTGGTAGCGGTAGAGCCGTTTGCCGGCCCGCTTACCGCCGGCTGTGTAAGGCGGATCGACAAAGAACACGGCATCCGTGCAGCGGGCAAATTCTTCAATCACTGCCATCCCATCAGCGCAGCGAATATCGATCCGGTGAGCCACCTGTTGCAGATCACGCAGCCGGCGGGCTAAGGTCTGAGGGTACCAGCGCGAGGCGATGCCTTTGCCGTTTTCGCCGTGCTTGAGAAAACTGGCGCCATCGGCCAGAATTCCGCCGTGGAGGGTACGGTTGCGTAGAATGGTGTGAAAGGCGCGTTCGCGCAGACTGGCCGGCGGACGGCTCAACTCAGCGATCAGCGTTTCGCGGCTGAGTTGGAACGAGAGAATGCGCTCGGCCAGCCATTCTGCTTCGCCGCTAACAATCGTTTGCCAAACCGCAGCCACATCCTCGTCGAGTTCAACCATCACCACGCGCTCGACCCAATGCTCAAACAACGCGGTGAGGCTGATAATCCCGCCGCCGGCGAATGGTTCGACCAAGATGCGCGGCTTCTGTGCTAAACTGGCCATCCAGCGCCGGAAGGTAGGGACAAACCACGTCTTGCCACCCGGATAGCGAAACGGGCTGCGCTGCGGAACGGCAGCGACGTTGACAGGCTGCGGCAGGCGGGTTGGTCTATCACGGGATTGCTCGCCGTCTGGCGTATCAGGAAACAGATCGAGTTGGTGTGGATGGGTCATAGGCTGTTGCTGCTAGCTTGTTGGTTCCCTATGTCATTGCGAGGCGCCGTCAGGCGGCGACGCCATCCCCCGTTTTCCGCTTGTCATTGCGAGCCAAGCGTAGGGGCATCACACCGTGATGCCCGCGCGTAGGGGCATCACACCGTGATGCCCGCGCGTAGGGGCATCACACCGTGATGCCCGCGCGTAGCGACGCCATCCCCCGCTTTCCGCTTGTCATTGCGAGCCAAGCGTAGGGGCATCACACCGTGATGCCCGCGCGTAGGGGCATCACACCGTGATGCCCGCGCGTAGGGGCATCACACCGTGATGCCCGCGCGTAGGGGTATCACACCGTGATGCCCGCGCGTAGTGACGCCATCCCCCGCTTTTCGCTTGTCATTGCCAGCGAAGCGAAGCAATCTCCCGCGAGCACGGGAGCAATCCCCTCAGCGTTCGCTCGCGCTGAAGCAGGAGATTGCTTCGGGCGCTACGCGCCCTCGCAATGACAAGCGGGATTGTCATCACTTGCCGCCAGAGCGATTCGCCAACACCTCACCCATACTCCACCATCACCTGCACCATACCCGCTGGCGCCTGATCGAGCAGCGCATACGCCGCCGCCGCTTGTGCGATCGGGAAGCGGTGGCTGACCAGCTCGGCCAGCCGGAGCTGGGGTAACAGCTCGAGCACGGTTGCGGTGCGGCGGGCGTAATCCCAGCGCGGCAGGGTTTCCGGCGCCAGCCGGCCTACCTGCGATGAGCGCACTGTCACCCTCCCGCGGTGGAAGTGGCCGCCGAGGGTGAGTGTCACCGGCTTTTGCCCGTACCACGAAGCGACCACCACCAGCCCTTCGACGGCCACCATCTCAATCGCCGGTTGCAGGGCCGCTGGCGCGCCGCTCACCTCGATGGCGATGTCAACCCCGCGTCCGCCGGTCAGTTCAGCAATCGCTGCCGGATCGGCGTGGGCCAGCGTGATTGCGCCGAAGTGTCCGGTGAGTGCGCGCCGGTACGGGTCGGGGTCAATCGCGATCACGCGCACGCCGGCGCGGAGCAAGAGCTGCGTCACGAGCAACCCCACCACGCCTTGCCCCAGCACCGCCACCGTCTCGCCCAACCGCGGCGTAGCGTCGTGGCAGATGGTCAGCGCCGTTTCGACGTTGGCGTAAAATCCTCCCAACGCTGGATCAAGGTTGTCAGGGAGCCGCTTGACCAGATGCGCCGGCACGGTAAAGACGTTCTGGTGAGGGTGCAAGGCGGCGACCGCATCGCCAATCTTGAGACCATCGACACCGGGGCCAACATCGATCACTCGTCCAGCAATGGCGTAGCCGTATTTGATCGGGAAAGCGAAGCTACCGCTAAGGGTCGGCAGATCAAGCGGCAGGGTAGGATCGACTTCGCCGCGGTAGACCAGCCGCTCGGTGCCGTGACTGATCAACGAGGCGATAGCGGCCACCCGCACCTCGCCGGCTGCCGGTGGCGGCGCGGTTTCCCGGCGCACGGTGACGGTGCGCGGTGCGGTGAACCAGATGGCTTCAGCGGGAAGGGTTTGCATAGCGGGTTTCAATGCGATAGTGCAAAGCGGTCAACTGTACTGGATGTCGCCCTCTATCACCACATCGGCGCCGTACACCGTCCATGTTGCGTTAGCCAACTTCATCGCCTGCGCGAGCGTTGTCATACCTAGATCGCCGATCGCAACCGGCCCCGCGCCAAGGATCAGCGGCGCGATCGTGATCGCAACCGCATCGGCTAAACGCGCGCGCAGCAAGCTGGTGAGCAGCCGCGCGCCGCCTTCGACCATCACGCTGGCGATGCCGCGTTCACCCAGCGCCGCCAGCAGCGCTGCGAGATCGACTCTGCCGGTTGAGGTGGCCGGCACGGTGAGGATCGTCGCGCCACGTTCCGCCAAAGCAGCGCGTTGTGCTGCCGGCGCGGCGGCGGTGCAGGCCAGCACGGTGCCGTGAGCGGCGCCGTCGCGGATGACCGCGGCGGTTAGCGGGATGCGCAGCGTGCTATCGACGATCACCCGCAGCGGATCGCGCCCCTCGACCAGCCGCACCGTCAAACGCGGATCGTCGCGCAGTACCGTGCCGATGCCAACCATAATCGCGTCGTGGGCAGCGCGCAGCCGGTGGCAGAAACGCAGTGATTCCGGCCCGCTAATCCATTGCGAGCTGCCATCAGCCGCCGCCACTCGCCCATCGAGGGTCTGGGCAAAACTGAGCGTCACTCGTGGTCGGGTCATCGCCGGCGCACAATCTCAACGACCGAGCCGGCGAGGATGGTGTCGCCGAGCCGCACCCCCGGCTTGGCCACCCGCACCGCCACCGCGCGAATCTGCGGATGGTCGGTGAGCACTGCCGTCGCAATCCGCTCGGCGACCGCTTCGGTCAATTGCAACGCTGGCCCGCAGACAATCTCGCGCGCCCGATCGTGAATCTGGCTGTAGTCTACCGTCTGGTTCAAGTCGTCGCTGGCCCCGGCAGCGCGCAGGTCAAGCTCAACCGCCACATCCACCACAAACCGCTGGCCGAGCTGGTTCTCTTCCGGGCGGGTGCCGTGGTAGCCAATAAACTGCATCCCGCTGAGGATAATCCGGTCGTGGCCGATCCCCCAATCACTCATCGTCGCTATCCTTTTCTACCGCGAGCCCGTACATCAGCGGGATCGCCGGCACGTCGGGCGGCGCGTGCCACCGGCGGTCTGTCGCCGGAACCATCCGCTCGAACGGTCGCTCACCATTGACATAACAATATTCGCGTAGCTCACGGAGCCGCAAACCGGCCTGTGCCAGCGCTGTCACCACCTCACCCACTCCCCAGCGATAGAGGGTGCATGGCTCGGGGTTAGTAAAATCGCGCACACCGGGCAAAAAGCCGGACGGCGACAAGCCGCCTTCCGCTGCGCCGACATAATCTCCCACTCCCGGCAACTCCAGCGGCGCGCCGCCGTGCGGGTAGTCGTAAGCCAGTCGCCAATCGGCGCTAAACATGTTCGAGGCGGGATGAAACTCCATCAGCGCAAACCTCCCGCCGGGAGCGAGCACGCGGGCAATGCCGGCGGCGAAGGCGGTGAGATCGCGCAACCAGCAGATCACGCCGTAACCGGCATAGATGCGCTCGAAGCGCAGACCATCCGCTGCCGCGGCGGCCAAATAGGCGTAGACATCAGCCTGCACAAACGTAGCCGGAATGCCGCTGGCCGCACTCAGTGCCTGCGCATGGGCAATCGCGGCATCGCTGAGATCAACGCCGGTGACGATGGCTCCCTGCGCGGCCAGTGAGAGGCTATCGGTCCCCGTGTTGCAGAGCAGGTGCAACAAGCGGCAACCGCGAATCTCGCCAAGCAACGCCATCTCTTCCGGGAACAACGTCGAACCGCCGTGGCGCAGAAAGGCAGCTTCATCGGCGCGATGGCTGGTATGCGCCGGCACCACCGCATTCCACGAACGGCGGTTTTGTTCAGTGATCGGGTCGGGTGTCATCGTCTGCGCTCAATAGTAGTGCGTGTCTTCGTCCTCATCAACACCAAAAAACCGTAACCATTCCTCAATTTCAGCCTTGCTCAGCGGGCGATCAGCGCGTTTATCGCGGGCATTGACGCGCGGCTGATCAAGCGCCTGCAAGCGGCGGGCAAACTCTTGCGCCGAGATGACCGGAATGCCGCGCGCTTGCGCTTCCCCCGCCACGGCCCGGTCTGAGGAAACGACCAGCCACTCTTCCCGCCGCCGGATCGCCCGAATCTGCCGGATGAGTTCGTGATCGGCGGTTTGCGGCGGTTTGGCGAAGCGCGTCTCAATACCGTAACCGTTCAAGTTTTGCGGATGGCCGTACACGCCGCCGTCGAAGACGACCACAATCTTACGGCCACGCTTGCGCGCAGCGTAGCGGCGAAGTTTAGCAACCAACTTCGCCTCGTCGTCGGGATCGCTCAATTCGATGTCTGGCATTTGGCCGATTAAGTTGTGGCCGTCGATTAAAATAGGCATGTCTCTATTGTACCTGATGTATGGCTTGCGCTGCCGGTGTTCTCTTGTGGACCCGCTTGTCATTGCGAGGGCGCGCAGCGCCCGAAGCAATCTCCTGCTCAAGCGCGAGCGAACGCTGAGGGGATTGCTCCCGTGCTCGCGGGCCGTTTGTCATTGCGAGGGAGTGGCGGCGTCCAGCAGCGCTGGCGCCGCCCGACCGAAGCAATCCCCCGCTTCAGCGCGAGCGAACGCTGAGAGGATTGCTCCCGTGCTCGCGGGAGATTGCTTCGCTACGCTCGCAATGACAATCCTACCTGTCATTGCGAGGGCGCGCAGCGCCCGAAGCAATCTCCTGCTCAAGCGAGAGCGGACGCTGAGGGGATTGCTCCCGTGCTCGCGGGAGATTGCTTCGCCTCGCAAGGGCATCACGATGTGATGCCCCTACCCTCGGCTCGCAATGACAAGCGAAAAGCGGGAGATTGCTTCGCTACGCTCGCAATGACAAGGAGCTACCACCATGCTGCCTCACCAGAACGCATATCTCGTCGCGCCGCGCTTCCTCGCCGGCGAGTATCCTGCTTCCACCGCGGCTGAGGCTGCTCGCCTTGAACAGTACATCGCGGTTGGCGTCTCGTGTTTTATCGATCTGACCGCGCTGGGAGAGGCATGGGACTACACGGCAGCACTGCCGTCTTCTGTCCACCATCTCCGCTTTCCTATCCCCGATTTTGGCCTGCCGGCGTCGCCAGCCGTGATGAACGCGATCCTCGACGCGATTGACCAAGCGCGGGATGGCGGCCAGACCGTCTATCTCCACTGTCGCGGCGGGATTGGCCGCACTGGCACGGCAGTGGGGTGCTGGTTGGTACGCCACGGCCAGACCGGCGATTCAGCGTTGGCAACACTGGCGCGCCTGTGGCAAACCGTCGCCAAAGCCGCCGTTCATCCCCATAGTCCAGAGACGCCGGCGCAAGTCGCGTATGTGCGGAACTGGGCAACGTTGCAACACTCACTGCCGGCAGAGCGTCGGATGCAGTGAAGGACACAACGCGAGGGGGAATGAACGATGCGTACAACTGATCCGCCGATCGGGCCGGAACGTCCGGTCGAGCGCCAAATGGGCCGGCGATTGCTGGGGATTGCCCTGATCCTCGGCGGGCTGGGCTGGTTGTTGTTTGAACTGTTGAGCCGGGGTACGATTGCTGGGATTGATCTGAACCTTGCCCGTTCTGATAGCGCGCAAACCATCCCGGCGCAACGCTTCACCGTGGCGCGGGTTGAAGTGAGCGGCGTGAACGATCAAGTCATCGTGAATGGTACGACCGGCGAAGAAGTGATCGTCAGCGGTTCGCGGCTAGGTTTTGGCTGGGCGGCGAACGCGGCTGCCGATGCCGCTGCCCAAATCGATGTGCATATCGAGCAACGCGGTGATACGCTCTACGTCAATGTCAATCACCAGCCATGGGCGCCGTGGAGCTTTGGCCGCAACCCGTATGCGCGCCTTGAACTGGCCTTGCCGCCTGATGTAACGTTCAACATTTCGCTGGTGTCGGGTGACGTGACGCTGCGCCAGACCGCAGCCAGCGGAACTGTCAGCACAATTAGCGGCGATGTGGTCGCCGACGGTGCGCGTGGCCAACTGACCATGAATACGACCAGCGGCGACATTGATCTGCGCGATTATCGCGGCTCGTTGCGGGTGACGACGGTGAGCGGCGATCTCACTGCGGTTGGCCAACTGGATGAGGTAATCGCGCAGACGACCGGTGGTGATGTGAAGCTGCGCGGCGAGCTTGGCGCCATCCAGATCACGACCGTCTCCGGCGATGTCGAGATCGATACCGCTGAGGCGGTACGGTTGGCGGTTGAGACGACCAACGGCAAGGTGTCGTTTACTGGCCGGCTGGCAAATGGGCAGCAACGGTTGTCAACCATTTCCGGCGATATGGCGATCACCCTCCTTGCGCCGGTCAATGCCAATCTCTCGTTTGCAACGGTGAGCGGGCGGATCGATGTGCCCGATCAATTAGCCGTGCAAGCGTTCAACCGGCGTTCGTTAACGGCGACCATCGGCGAGGGCGGGGCAGCGTTGAACGCGACTTCAACATCGGGGAACATCACCTTACGGTTGCGTGAGCCGTAATAAGTGCTGTCTACGCTTGGATGGAGTGCAGCAGCGCTTCACAAACGTGTGATGAGTATGAGTCGGTACGGCTCAGATGCCGCGCTGCTGTAGAGAGCGGTAGCGCAACCGTTCCTCAGATCTACCTTTATGGAGTGCGGCAGCTTCGCTGCCGCTGGTCACTGCGGGGTACGCCGATCTATTCCATCCACCCGGTGGAAACGCTTATACAAAACCTGTGCAAAATCATTGCAAACGTGGTATGCTGATTCTAGGCAAACCACGTTTGTCGTTTACCAATCTAACAGATGGAGTATGTGATAGATGGCAACCACACTGACCGATCCACAGGCTACGCGCCGGTTTGAAATCCGTGAAGAATACCGCAGCGGCCCTGACGGGTTGATGCGGGCTTGGATCTCATCACCCCAACAAGGCTTGCCGGTGCTCTTGATCCACGGCTACGGCGCATTGATCGAACACTGGCGTCCGGTGATGCGCCCAATTGCCAGTGAGCACACCCTCTACGCGATCGATCTCTACAATTTTGGCTATTCGGCCCGGCCCGCGGGCCGTCCGAGCCGCGAGCGGTGGGCCGCGCAGGCGGCGGCCTTCATCCGCGATACCATCGGCCAGCCTGCCGTGGTGGTCGGCCACTCGATGGGGGGCGTGGTCAGCGCCCAACTGGCCCGCGCCTATCCTGATTTAGTCAAAGCGCTGGTACTGGTCAACAGTTCAGGCGCGCAATTGCAGGCCCGTCCGCTCAGCCCCATTGACCGCCTCATGCTCAACGCGATTGGCGCGCCATTGGTTGGTGAAGCGCTAGCCGGTGTTTTCGGCAATCGCTGGGGCGTGCGGCAAGGCTTGCTCTCGGCCTACCACCGCAAAGAGTGCGTCACGCCAGAGCTGGTGGAGACGTTCAGTGGCCCGCTGCGCCGGTACGGCGCCGGTTCGTACCTCAAGGTCAGCCGCGAATTTGCCAATCTCGTGCTCGATCTCACGCCGGGCGAGATTCAGATGCCCACGTTACTCATTTGGGGGGCGGAAGATCAATCGATCCCGCCGGCCCATGCCGAGATTATCAAGAACCGGATGATCCCGCACGCCGAGATCAAGATCATTCCTGATAGCGGCCATTGCCCCTTCGACGAAACCCCGCAAGCCTTCCTCGACATTCTCTTGCCGTGGTTGCGGCACTTGCCCGCCTAAGGTTGATGCCGTCGTCGTCGTTACGGCGACGACGGATCCCACTGGTTCATCATCGCCTGCGCGGCATTGCGAAAATAGTCGGCCATCACGCTGCGGGCCGGTTCCGGCACACCGGCTTCATCGAGCGCGGCCAGCATGTGTTCGAGCCACGCATCGCGTTCGGCTGGCCCGATCGGGAACGGCGCGTGCCGCATGCGCAGCCGGGGATGGCCGCGCCGTTCGCTATACGTGCGCGGGCCGCCGAAATATTGCATCAGAAAGAGCCGTTGGTGCTCTTTGCCCGGCTCAAGATCCGCCGGGAACATGTGACGGAGGCGCGGATCAGCCTCCACCCGCGCATAGAAGCTATCCACAATCCGGCGGAAGGTGGGTTCGCCGCCGATCTGCTCATAAATGGTTGGTTCGCTCATGGGAATGCCTGCACTAGAACGATCGCTGTTGCGCCGTCGCCGGCGCTGTTTTTATGCTACCATAAGTCCGGTGGTTCGTCCGTATCCTGCCCGATCAGGGCAACGATACCAATGATTGCTGTGGCGAACCTTGTCCGCAAGCTCTTCCCTATGGAGTGCGGCAGTCAAACTGCTGCACTCCATCTCAGACACCAACCGCTATGACCTATCCTACTCTTTCCATTGCTACTGATCGGCTTCGTCTCACGGTTCTGGCCGCCGGCGGGCCGCGCATTCTCGGTTTGCAGCTTGACGACGGCCCTAACCTGTTGGCCGAAACGCCGGCGGCGCGTTGGGCAACGCCGTGGGGCGAGTTTGCCTTGCTCGGCGGCCACCGGCTCTGGCATGCCCCCGAAGCCTTTCCGCGCAGCTATTGGCCCGATCTGGCTGGGCCAGAGGCCGAGCTCATCGATAATGGCGTCATCTTGCGCAGCGCCGTTGATCCGGGCGGGATTGCCAAAACCATTGCCATCACGCTTGATCCAACCCAACCGCGTGTGCATCTGCGCCATACCCTGACCAATCATGGCCTATGGCCGGTGGAATTGGCGCCGTGGGCGATCACCCAACTGGCGCCGGGCGGGGTGGCGATCTTGCCGCTGCACGATGGCCAACCGCCGGCGAATCCGCTCGCGCCTCATCGCCAGATTGCCTTGTGGCCCTATACCCCGTTACCCGATCCGCGGCTCCACCTCACCGCCGATTACATCCTCATCGACACCTCGCTCAGCGGCCCGCCGGCCAAAATCGGCGCGCATAGCCCTGCCGGCTGGTTAGCCTATCTCCATCACGGGGTAGTGTTTCTCAAGCAGGTTACGTATCATCCTGATCAACCCTACCCTGACCGCAACAGCAACCTCGAAATCTACTACGACCAAGGCTGTACCGAATTAGAAACGCTTGCGCCATTGCTGCGATTAGATCCCGGCGCCGCTGTCACGCACGACGAAGTATGGCTCGTTGCGCCATGGTCAAGCCACATAGATCGCGGAGATCTTTTCAAAACCCTCGCCAAAATGGTAGCGGAGCTGGTATAATAACGGCGCGCGGTACAGAGTAATAGCAGATATGACATGGGCTGGCAGCCGCAACGCGACGCCATTCGGGGCCTCATGGCGATAGCCTCGTTGCAAATCATACTACGAGGGATATTGCTCGCCAGTGCGGAAAAACGCCGCGACTGAGCCGTTATATTGCAAGATGCGGCCATGCCGCGCCGCGCCAGACCGAGCGCGCTAAGGCGCTGTACATCATCAGAATGCGGTAAGGTTGTGATCTCTTTCTGATACATATGAGCAACATTTGTTGACACCTGCCGATATTCGTGCTACTATTGCGGTACAGGCCAAAATCAGCGGAACAGTAGCAGGTTTTGGCTTTTAAGCAAAAACTCCGTGTGGTATTCGATCGTAACCTCTGGACGCCGCCACGGCGGCGGTTGATGACAGCCGAGCAGTAAGCTCCTGGAAAGGCCCTGATGCGCACTCTGATCTTCACCGGAAAAGGCGGCGTTGGCAAAACAAGCGTCGCGGCAGCAACGGCCCTCCGGGCTGCGGATCGTGGCTTAAAGACGTTGGTGATGAGCACCGATCCGGCCCACTCACTGGCCGACTCGCTCGATCTCGAGGGGCCGCTCGGCCCCGAACCCGTTCGGATCACCAAGAACCTTGACGCGCTCGAGGTCAGCATCTACCACGACATCGAGAGCAATTGGGGCATCGTGCGCGAACACTTCGCTCAGCTCATGGCCGAGCAGGGCGTGCAGGGCATTTTGGCCGATGAGATGAGCGTCTTGCCGGGTATGGAGGAGGCGTTCCCGCTCATCCGGATCAAGAAGCACAAGGAGCGCGGCGATTACGATCTGCTGGTGATCGACTGCGCGCCGACCGGAGAGACGCTGCGGCTGCTCTCGGCTCCCGAAACGTTCAAGTGGGCGATTAATATGCTGCGCGGCGCCGAGCGGTTTGTGATCAAGCCGATCCTCCGCCCGATGAGCAAGATTAATCCGACCCTCAATAAGATGGTTGCGCCGCCTGAGGTGTACGAGGCGGTTGATGATATGTTCCGCCAGTTGGAGGGCGTGACGGCGACGCTGGCCAACCCGCTTGAGACCTCGATCCGGTTGGTGATGAACCCCGAAAAGATGGTGATCAAGGAGAGCCAGCGGGCGTTGACCTACCTGTCGATGTATGGCATGACCGTCGATATGGTGGTGGTCAACAAGATTCTGCCGCTTGATCAAGACAGCGGGTATTTGAACCACTGGCGCGATGTGCAACAGCGCTACCTGCAAGATGTCGAGCACTCCTTCGTGCCGTTGCCCATCCGGCGGGTGCCGTACTACCCCGAAGAGGTGGTGGGGCTTGAGAAGCTGCGCCAGATGGGTGACGACATCTATGGCGACATGGATCCGACCGCTGTGCTCTACGATCGCGCGCCGCTCGATATTGCCAAGGTCGGCGATAAGTACTATCGGGTGAAGATCCGGTTGCCCTTCGCCGACGTCTCCCAGCTCGATCTGTATCAGAACGGTGATGAGCTGGTGGTGCAGATTGGTGATTTCCGGCGGGTGTTGACGCTGCCGACCAGTCTGGCTGGCCTCGAAGCCGGTCAGGCCGAGATGGAGGGCGAGTGGTTGAGCGTGCCCTTCATGGCGCCGCAGATGGCGTCGCGGTAAGGTGGCTTTACGGTGGGGTTTCTCGGAGGCTTGCCTCCGGTGACCTAATATGGGGAGTTCGTATTGTTAAGGAGGTGTGTGCATGGCGACGAGAGGCTGGTTCTCGGAGTCGTCGGCGCAGGTGGCGCAGATCGGCGACATCATGTTCCAAGGCCACTGGCAGTGGGTCTCGAATGCGCTGCAGGCCACCGCGGCCGCGGTTGACAACATCAACCGCAATGCTTACCCGGGTGTGTCCCGGAGCGGCTCGGGCGAGAGCGGCTTCAGCAGCAGCTCGAGCAACGGCTTCCGTCCGAAGCGCATCCGCTCGCGCTTCAACCGCTAGGTTGGCGGGCAGGCGTGAGGCGCGCTGCTCGCCGCCTCACGCCGATCCCTTGGGAGCGTTATGATTAACCTGCTCTATTACAGCCATACTACCGTTCCAGCTCACCTCGAAGAGATTACGCGGCTTGATGTGCTCGATCCTGATGAGCAGGTGCTGGTCGCGGTTGATGGCGTGCTGCTCGATCGGCAGGGGCTCCGGCTGAGCGGCCCCACACTGCACGACTATTGCCTGATTACCGATTTGCGGGTGGTGTTGTGGGCGCGTGATTATGGGCGCCATCTGTGTTTTGCGTTTCCGTTGAGCGAATTGACCTTGATCGATGGCCGCGGGGTCGATCCGATTCACGGGATGGTGACGCTGGGATTTAGCGCGCCTGACGCCGAAGAGCAAGTCTTTACCCTCACGCTGGTGCCGCAAGCGTATGTGCCGGCGTTGATGATCTTGTTGCGCACGGCGGCTGAAACAGCGCGCGCGGCGTTGGCCGCTGGGATGGATGCCCGCCAAGCGGCGCCTGACGTGATGACGGCGCTCGGCGCGGCGATCTATGGTTCTGAAGATGCGTTGCGTCCCGATGAAACGCCCTATCGTTGGCCCGGCGGCGCGCCGCGCACGCCGGCAACGCCAAATGCGCCCTTTGTAGTTGATCCGGCGAATTTGCCGCCTAATCAAATCTTTACTGCCGGCCGTCTGGCCCGTTCGGCATGGGATACCCTGCGCCGCACGTTGCGCGAGGCGGATTTACCGTTTGACTTGAGTCCGGCGAGTATCCGTGAATTGACCGAAGCAATCCGTGCTGTTAATGATTTAGTTCAAACTGTCACCAGTAATCCTGCTGCCCAGCAGATGGCGATGGCGTTTTTAAACCGCCAAGCGGCTGCGCGCCAAGCCCAAGCTGAACCGGTGGCGGCGGCGCCAGTCGCTGACCCGCCGGTCGCCGAGCCGCCTCCCGCACCGCCGGCTGGGCCGCGTTATCACGAAATACCGCTGCGCCGGCGCAATCAAGCGCCGCCGGAAACGCCAGCACCCCAACCGCCATCGCCAATCCCGATGGCTAAGCGGGTGTCATCCATCGAGATGCCGGATCGGCGTGAAATACCGCTCCGCCGCCGGAGCGCGCCGGTTCGCCGCGCGCCGCTTGCAGCGTTGAGTGGTTCGGGCGACGCCGATCATGATCAAGCATAGCTGTTGTTAGCATTGGCGGTCGTAACCGCCCTAAGGAGCAGGTATGAGCCCATTTCTCGGTGTCAATGTGAGCATGGCGAGCGTCGAGGAATTGCGCCAGCGCGATTTGCTGGACGAAGGCGAGACGCTGCTCGCTCTCTTCGATGGTACGTTGCTCGATGAGAATCGCCGCCGCGTCGGCGGTCTGGCGCTAGCTGATTTTGTCGCCTTGACCGACCGCCGGCTGATCTTGTGGGCGCGCGGCTTTTTTAACGATACCGTCGATGGCTTCCCGTGGAGCGATGTTGATGTGGTGCGCGCCGAGACATGGGATCCGTGGCATGGTCGTGTCAGTCTTGCGTTGCGCATTCCGGCAACGCCGCCGCGCAAGCGTCGCGTTGCGCTCGGCGAGGTGCAAGATCCCGGCCAACCTGAGCGAGTGATTGTGAATACGCTCGATTATATGCCGGCGGAAGATGTTGATATGCTGGCCAAGATGGTGGCATGGGTCGGTGACCAAGTGTTGGCCGGCGTCAGCGGTGAAGAGCTGGTGAAGGCCTTTGAGGCCGAGTTTCCAGCCGTGGAACGCAAGCCGCTGCCGCCGTTCTTTATGAGCGAACCCGCTCCGCCGCCGATGCCGGAACCAGAGCCGAAGAAGCCGGCCAAGAAGCCGTGGTGGAAGTTTGGCGCTGCTGACGAGGAAGAAGAGCCGGCTCCCACTTCACCCAGTAATCTGATTGCTGCCTACGAGAGCCAGCGCGGCGGCGCTCCGGCTGGCGCGACGCCGGCGCCGGTTGGCCCGTTGCCAACGTTGCCCGAACAACCCAATATGTACGAGGTGAGCCGGTCGTTGCGCTTGATGCTTGAGGTGCCGCGCGGGTTGGCGCGCGGTCTACGGCGGGCCAGCGAGATTATGAGCGGCGCGACCGAGTTGTTGAACAATATGCAGGATCCGCGTGTGCGCCGTAATGCGATGCGCGGTATCTATTACGCTGCTGCCCAGCAAGAGGCGGAGGGCGGGCCGTTGGCTCCGGTGGGGCCGGTGGTGCGCGCTGCCGTCCGGTTTGCTGAACCACTCGAACAACCGCAAAGCGCCGAGCAGCCAGCGCAGCGCCGGATTGCGGTGCGGGCTACTGTGCGGCAAGCAACGCCTTCGCCAGCAGCGCCTGAACCGGCGGCATCGCCGGCGCCGGCGGCTGAACCTACCGGCCCGCAACCGGTGCGCCGCGCGATTAGCGTGCGCCGGGCCGAACCGCCTGTCGAGGAGAATGGCTCGTCGATGCCGGTGCGCCGCGTGGTGGTCAATCGCACCGATCGCCCTGCCGCCGTCAGTGGTAGTGGCGCCGGTATGCCGGCGCGTGAGCCGCTCAATGGCCGATCGGATGATGAGCCGGAAGCGCAGTGATCGAACGTGGGCGGGGGAATCAGGTTGCAGCAGGCGAATGAGGTAGTATGACGCGAGTCATTATCTATTCCGGTAAGGGCGGTACTGGGAAGACGACGCTCTCGGCGGCGACAGCGGTGATGCTGGCGCAGTCTGGCCGCCGCACACTGGTACTCTCGAGCGATCCGGCTCACTCGCTGGCCGATGTGATGGGGATCCCGATTAGCCGCGATCGGCCAACGCCGCTGGCTCCCCATCTCTATGGCCTCGAAGTGGATACGATCTATGAGTGGCGCCAGAATTTGGGCGGGTTTCAGCAGTTCGTGACCGCAACCTATTCGGCCCGCGGGATTGAACGCTCAACGGCTGCTGAGCTGGCCAATCAGCCCGGTCTTGATGAAATCCTCGCCTTGCAACGGGTGATGGATGAAGCGCAGAGCGGGCGTTGGGATGCGATTGTGCTTGATACCGCACCGACCGGCAATACCTTGCGCTTGTTGGCCTACCCCGAAATGATCATCGGCGGTGAAGCCGGGAAGCGGTTGTTCCGCGTCTATCGCGGGATCGCCAATGTCGCCCGCCCGTTCCGGCGCGATTTGCCCGATGACCGCTTCTTTGAAGAGGTGGGGAAGCTGCTCGAACGGATGGATCAATTGGCCAACTTTTTGGTCAGTTCGGCAGTATCGGTGCGGTTGGTGCTGAATCCGGAACGCTTGCCATTACTCGAAACGCGCCGGGCCTATACGTTCCTCAGCCTGTATGGCCTGCAACTCGATGCGGTGCTGGTGAATAAGATTTTGCCGCACCGCACCGATCTGGGCCCGTACTTCGATTACTGGGTCAATCTCCAGCAGCAGTATCTGGCCGAGATTGATGCAAGCTTTGCGCCGACGCCGATCTTCCGCACGGTGTTGCAAGGCGGTGAACCGATCGGGGTTGAGGCGCTGTTGCACGTTGGCCGGCTGACCTTCGGCGATGTTGATCCGGGGGCGCTGCTGTATGATGAACGGCCGATCTGGCTCGAGCAGTGGAGTGAAGATGGCGAACCCGGCCAGTATGATCTCTGTTTGCGGTTGCCGTTCCTTGATGCCGGTGAGTCGATCGAAGTAAGCCATAGCGGCCCCGATTTGACGATTATGGTTGGGCGGATCGAGCGCACCATTGCCTTGCCGCGGGTATTGTACGACTGTGTGCTCGGTGAACATCGCTATGAAGATGGCGTTTTGCGGCTGGCCTTCTACGAGGCAAGTGCCGCCCGCGCCAGCGGCAAACAGCAAGTCGAGGCGGCCTAACGTGATCGCTGCTGCCTCTCCGTTGTCTATCCCGGTTGCATTGCGCGCCGGTTGCGAGCACTCTGCATGCGCACGCTGATCTTTACTGCTCATCATCAACTTCAACAGAGCGCGGCTGCGCTCGCGACGGCTTGCCATGCCGCTCGGCGCGGCTATCGCACCTTGGTGGCTTCGAGCGGTCCCGGCCATCTGATCGGTCATCTGCTACACCAGACGCTTGGTTCGCGCCCGCTGGAACTTGAGCCGAACCTCGCGGCGATGGAGATTCATCCCCACGAGGAGGTTGCTCGCCGTTGGGAGCAGGTGCGTCCGTCGCTGCGCAGCGGGCTGGTGGCCCGCCTGCGCGATCTTGGCCCTGATGAGCTGCCGGCATTTCCCGGCATTGATGCGGTGGCGGCGATGTTGGTCGCCGAACGTGCCCGCCAGTCGGGCCGGTTCGATCTGTTGATCCTCGATGGCCCGTCACCTGACGCGCTCATTCGGGCGTTGACGTTGCCCGATGTGCTGCGCTGGGCAGTGCGCCTGATCTTCGGCCTTGACCGCGGTCCCGGCAAGTCGCGTGCTTCGCAAGAGCAGGCGATGATCCCGGCAGCGATCGTGGCGCCAAGTGCGACCGCGCCCCTGCAAGAGTTGCGGATTGAGCTTGAGCAAACGCGCTCCCTCGAAACCGAGAGTGGGGCGCGGGTGCGGATGGTAGCGTTGCCGCCAGAGTTGCGCCTGCCGCCGCTGCGCGCGGCGTTAACCGCTTTTGGCCTGTTTGGGTTGGCTAGTGATGAAGTGATTGTGAATGGCCAGCCTGACCAAGTTGATGACGAAAGCCGCCACGATTTCAGCCACGAGACCAGCCGGGCGCGCCCGTTGTTGCGGATTGGGCAACTTGAACTGACGCCGGCCAATCGCGATACGTGGGCCTTGCGCGGGGCGGCGCTCTACCGTGATGGCGATGTCTTTGCCTCTGAATCGCCGCGCCCTGCCAGTAGTGAGCGCGATCTGCGCCTGCTGATTCCGTTCCTCGATGCCAAATCGCTCGATATTGCCGTAGCCAGCGAAGAGGTCGTCGTCCAACTCGGCCAGTTGCGCCGGCACGTGTTGTTGCCGGGGTTGGTTGATGGCGGTCGCTTACGGGCGCGGGTCGAGGGTGAATTACTGCGGTTGTGGGTAGAGTAGCGAAGGGGGCGCCTATGTCAGTGCTTGCCCAGCCGATCCCGATCGAGCGACCGCCGGCGCGGCCGATCGATGCGCCGCCAACGGCCAAGTACATTGAGTACGCCAATGAGGTGGCGGCGCGCCTTGCCGGCAAGCTGAGCGCCCGCGAACGGCGCCGGCTGGAAGGCGAACGCGCGCTCTTGGCCCGCGCCCGCTTTATCGAGCTGAACGGCGTCGTGCATCATTATCAAGATGTGGGGCCGCTCGATGGCGAGCCGTTGCTGCTCATCCACGGCTGGGATTGTTCGTCGTTCTGGTGGCATCACGTGGTCGATCCGCTGGCGCAGGCTGGCTATCGGGTGGTGAGCTACGATTTGAAAGGGCACGGCTTTTCGGATAGCGACCCGCGCCAAGATTATACGGTGGCCGGGTTTAGCGCCGATGTGCAGGCGTTGTCGCGTGCGCTGAATCTTGGCCCGGCCCATGTGGCTGCCTTCTCGCTCGGTGCGTTTATCGGTCTGCACGTGGCGGCCCACCAACCCGACTTGGTGCGTTCGCTGATCTTCTTTAACTTTAGCTTGCTGCCGTACAATAAGTTTGCTTCGCAGTTCGTGCCGCGTTTGCTCGATACCGTGTTTAACGGGGTGTTGCGCCCGATCGAGCGGCGTAATTTATGGTGGCTGCCCTTTATCTATGCCCGGCTGGTGATGGCGCAGAATACGCCGTCGGTTGGGGATATCCGGCTTGGCACGCTCGGTTTGCGCTATTGCGATCCGGCCGCAGTGCGGGTGTCGGCAACTGAATTGTCGCGTCCCGAGATTTTGGCCGCCGTGGCCGAGCAAGCCAAGACCATCCAGCAGCCGCTCTTGTTGGTGGCCGGCGCCAACGATCCGATTATGCGTCCGGCTGATGGGCGCAAATTGGTGGCGCTCGCCCCTAATGGTTCATTCTTAGAAGTGCCGAAGTGCGGCCATCTGATCTTGTTTGAATTGCCCGAGCACGTCATTCAAATTATGCGCCTCTTCTTGAAAGGCGTTCGCTAGGGAGGTCGGTGTATGCAGTTGTTGCTTCGTTCCGGCGGCCAACAGATGATCATTGATATGGAGCGCGCTGATGACCGCCCGCTGTCGGTCGGCCAGTATACGTACCGGCCCCGCCGGTTGGCCGGCAAGGTGCGCCGGCTGGTCGCCAAGATGTGGCCTGATATGCCCTCGTCAGTGCTCGATGAGCGCCTGACCTTCGAGGCGCTGGATAACGGGCGCGAGACGGCATGGGGCGATAGCGGCAGCTTTTCACCGCGCTCTGGTTCGACGGTGCTGCTTGGGCGCTGGGATGAAGACGGCAGCGTGGGGATTGCGTTGCACGAGTTGGCCCACGAAATGCATCTGCGCCACGGCGGCTACGATGATAGCGATGGCGTGGTGCGCGAGGCGCTCGCGATGCTGGCGGAACGCGAAGCCGGTCTGCGCCGCACATTTGAGCGCGAACCGTACCATTCCGCGTGCCAGTTGATCGAACAACTCGAGGAGTTGCCGGCCTTTAGCCGGATGGCGTTCAGCAAGCGGTGGGCCGAGGTGGTAAGTGTGACGTCGGCGGCTGGGTTAGCCGATCTGATTAATTACTATCTGGATCGCAGCGAGCGGTTGGGGTTGGCGCGCTGGCTTGATCGCCTGACGAAAAATGTTGATGTGCGGGATCAGTTGTTGGCCCGCTTGGCGAGTACATCGCTGCGTTACAGTCTGGATCTGCGCCGCCACCTGATTAAGAAGTTGGTGCGGTGCAAACCGGAAACGCCGGTGGAGCAACTCATGTATGTGCTTGACTCGATCGCTACGCTTGACCGGCGCTATCCCAATGATGATCTCGAGCGCATTATCAATTTCTGTTTCGCGCCGTATGTGCCGCAGCGTCGCCGTCTCTTCGCCTTTGGCTCGTGATAGAGAGGAGCGCGTATGAATCGCTTCGAGGAAGAAAACCCGACTGTTCGTTGGATGCCCGGATTTGCGCGCCGGTGGTTTGGTCTGACCAATGAAGACCCCCGCCGCAGTATCAATGCGCGGTATCAGTGGATGCCCGATTGGTTGAAGCGTTTGTTGAATTTAGATGACGCACCAGTGCCGTATTCCGGCGAAGCGGAGCCGGCTGCGCCGAGCCGGTCGTCGTATGGGTATACGCCGCCGCCGCGTTCGTATACTCCCGGCGCGCCCTCGTTCAAACCCGGCGCGGCTTCATACACGCCCGGCGCGCCCTCGTTCACGCCGCGCAGCTTTGCGCCGGCCGCCTATCAGCCGGCCAGCGAGGAGTCGCCTTCTACGCCAGCTCGCCTCAGCCTCGCTGGTGATGAGTTGCCGCCTGATGTGCAGCCGATTGGCTATCTGCTGCGTTCGTATGCGCGCGGCGCCTTGCCGCCACAGGGGCTTGAGGCCTTCACGCGCGAGGCGCGCACGACGACTGAGAAGGTGCTGAACTTCTACGGCCATTGGATTCGCTTCCAGACCGAGGAGTTTGTTCGGATTGGGTCCGATCTCTTTAATGCCGCGATCGATGCCTTGCCCGGCGAGAAGACCAAGCAACAACCGCAGACGATCCGGCGGATTAAGGTCGTGGCTGATAATGGCAATGGGAATGGCCATGGCCACGGCTCCTATCAGGCGCCAGTAACGCCGCCGGAACCTCCGTCTGCGACGCTTCCGCCGGCTGATGAGCCCGCAGCCGGTTCTGAAGACAAGGATAAAGAGTAGTCTATGTCCCGTCCGGTGGTGATTATGGGCGGGTGGCTGTCGTCACCCGCCGATTACTTCGGTATGGCGCGCGTGCTGGCCTCGCCGCCATACAATCGGATCGTGTATGTGGTTGATTTCAGCCGGTTAGCGTGGGCGCGCTTGCGCGATCCTGATTTTGGGCCGGCGCTCGATGCGCTCGCAGCCACGGTGCGGATTGCGCTCGAAGAAACTGGCGCTGATAAGGTTGATTTGATCGGCCATAGCGCTGGTGGCCGGATTGCGCGCGCCTATTTGTCTGATGAGCCGTACCAAGGGGTGCGCTACGCTGGCCATGAGGTGGTGGCAAGCTTAACCACCTTGGGGACGGCCCATGCCACCTCAGAGATCTGGGTGAAACAGTTTGCCGACTGGCTTGAGGCGCGCTACCCCGGCGCAGCGTTTCCGCATGTCAAGTATCGCGCTGTGGCCGGGCGGAGCGTTCGTGGCCGTCGTTTCGGCAATCCCGAAGAGATGATTGCCTATCGTTCCTATGAGGTTTCGTTCGGCGATGGGAATCTGGTTGGCGATGGGATTGTGCCGACGGCAGCGTGCTATCTGGCCGGCGCCGACAACTTGATCTTAGAGGGTGCGCGCCATGCACCGTACAACGCGCCGGCGACGTGGTACGGCGCGCGGGATGTGGTGCCGCTGTGGTTTGAGGATTGATCAGGAGTGCTATGGCCCGTCCGCTGGTGATTATTGGCGGTTATCTGACCAGTCCGAGCGATTTTGCGGCGCTGGCGCGGACGCTCGAGCAACCACCGTTTGGTTTTCGCGTCTTCGTGACCCCGATCGGTCGTATGCGCTGGGCTTTAACCCGCGATTGGGATTTTCGGCCGGTGTTGCGGATTGTGCGCGACACGGTGGCTCGAGCGTTGCGCGAAACCGGGGCTGAAACCGTGACCATTCTGGCCCATAGCGTCGGTGGCACAGTGGCGCGCATGTATCTTGGCGATCAGCCGTACAAGGGTGAAATCTACGGCGGCCACCGGTTCGTGCATCACTTGATCATGCTTGGTACGCCGCACCATAGCCAAGAGTTCTGGACGCGCCAGACCGTCGGGTTTACCAATCGTTGTTATCCCGGCGCGTATTATGATCATATCCGCTATACCTCGATCATTGGCCGCAGCATTCAGGCCAACCGGCAAGGACGCTGGGTCGAGCGGATGGCGTATAACAGCTACGTGCTGATCGATGGCCCTGCCGGCGCGCAGGCATGGGGTGACGGGATTACAACGCTTACCTGCGCAGCGCTCCCCGGCGCCGAGTATCTGGTCGTATCCGGCTTGCACCACTCGCCCTTCCATGGGCGGCCGTGGTACGGCGACCCCGAAGGGTTAAGAGACTGGCAACGAGTGTTGCTCGGATCGTCATCAGTTGTTGTTTGAAATATCGCTGATTTGTACTATAATACAAATTGCATGAAATCATCGCACATTGACCGGTTGATTCTGTATGCTATGGCGGCTGTGTCGGGTGTATCGCTTGCGTGTTATACCGCAGTGCTCTATCTCTGCCGGCAAGAGGTGACTACGCATCATCCAGCGCGGGCAGTATTGCGCAATCGGTTAGCGAATGTCGCGCACGCGCTCGATTGGCTGATGAACGTGATGGTGGCAGTGGTCGGGATTGGCCGGCTCTTTCGCGAAGAGCATTTTGGCGGGCAACACCAACCACGCTGGTTGAAGATCTATTTTATGATCACTGGCCCGTTGCCAACCATCGGTATGGTTGGGGCAATGATTACCGGCCATCGCTGGGGCGAGTCAATGCGTGATCATCCGCAGCAGCGCCGGTTGCATCGCTTCTTTGCATGGCTGGGATATGTCAGTTGGTGGCTAAGTTTTATTCCGATCTTCTTCCAGCCGTGGTTGAACCGGCAGGCGGCAGTATCTAAGCAGGGTTCAGAATCGGTTGTCTCTTAAGGAACATCGCACTTGTGCGCGAGGGGGAACGCATGACGACTTCACCTTCGGTTGAACCAACCACGGCGGGCGCTGCGGCGCTTGAGCAACAAGACCTGTTTGCTGCAACCAACCGCGCCTATGATATGGTGTTTAAGGGCACGGTAGATTTCTTCGTGATTAAGGCGGCAAAAGATTTGGGGCTGTTTGATCTGTTGGCTGCCGAACCGCGCACGCTGGCCGATCTGGCAACCTTGACCGAGACGGTGCCGCCGCGGCTAGAGAAGTTCTTGATTACGCTCGAGCAGGTCGGGTTGGCGGCGCGGCAAGAGGATCGCTGGAAGCTGACTCCCTTCGCCGAGCAATTCTTTGCCGATCCCGAACGCCATCGCAATATGACGATGGTGCCGTTCGTGGATTATATTTCCGATTTGATCGAGAATTACTACCTACGCTTGGCTGATGTAGTGCGCGGGAAGGTTGATTTTACCAGCATTGTGCCGCATCCGCCGCGTACTCGCGAAGATAGCCTGTTCTACGAAACGCTGCACCGCTCAAATATTCAACTCTTCGTCGAGTTGTTGGTCAAGCGGGCCCGGCTGGCCGATGTGCAGATGCTGATCGATGTCGGCGGCGGGATTGGCGATATTGCTGCGGCTCTCTGCCAAGCCTTCCCCAACCTCAAGGTGACGTTGATCAACTTGCCTAGCGCACTCGATCTGGTGCGCGAGAATGTGGCGGCTAAAGGTCTGAGCGACCGGATTACCCCGGTGGCGATTGATATGTACCGCGAGCCGTATCCTCCCGGTGATGCGGTGCTCTTCTCGCGCATTCTCTACCCGATGAATGCGCAATTCTGCTCGATGCTGCTCAAGAAGGCCTACGATGCGTTGCCGAGCGGCGGGAAGGTGCTGATCCTCGATATGGTGATCAGCGATCCGAACCATCCCAACTACGATTATCTCACCCATTACCTGTGCGCTATCGGCATGGGCTTCTCGGTGCTTGAGTTTAAGGATCACGCGATCTACCCTGATCTCCTGCGCCAGATTGGGTTTACCGACATCACGTTCGATGAGGGGTACGAACACGTTTTGTATCAGGCCGTTAAACCGTAACTGTAAGGTTCAGCCATGTGTGACCGGTGCAGCTTCTGCCCGGCAATGCGGTAAGCAACTATGATTTCGACTGAACAGCGCGTCTCGCTCAGCCGAAAAATCCGGGCCCATATCGAGCTTGCCGATCCGGTGACGTGGATTTCGCCGGTGCTGGTCTGTTTCTGTGGCGCACTGGCGTCAGGCTACGAGCGAGGCTTTGACTGGACGCGGCCCGATCACTGGTGGCTCATGCTGTTGGGGGCGTTGATGACCGGCCCGCTCGGCACCGGCTTTAGCCAGAGCATTAACGATTATTTCGATCGTGAACTGGATGCGATCAACGATCCGCAACGCCCGATTCCGGCTGGGATTATTACGCTCAACGAGGCGCGCTGGAATTGGATCGTCCTCGGCACAGCCACTATGCTGGTGTCGCTGGTCTTTGGCCAGCCGTTGATCGTCTTCTTCGCCTTTGTCGGTATCGTGCTGTCGGTAATCTACAGCATGCCGCCGATCAAGCTGAAGAAACACTTCTGGTTGGGGCCGCCGGCTGTCGGGTTGGGGTACGTCAGTATGAGCTGGATGGCCGGCCATCTGATCTTTGCGCCGCTGACGTGGCAGAGCGTGGTGGTGGCGTTGATCAATGGCGGTTTAGCGGCTGGCTTGCTCTTCCTCAACGATATCAAGAGCGTTGAGGGTGATCGCAAGCTGGGTCTGAAATCGCTCACGGTTGCGATTGGCGTGAAGCGCACGCTAATTGTGGCCTATGCAACGATTAATGGCTTCGAGGCAATGCTGATGATATTGGCGTGGATGTGGGGTCAATACTGGGTAGCGGCGTTTATTCTGCTGGCGTTGGTGGTGCCAATCTATAATCAGATTAAGCTCTACCGCGAACCAAACCAGCAAAATTACGTGCGTTACCTGCTGGCCTCCAACCCATTTGTGGCCTTAATCCAGATTGTCTCGGGTTTTCTGGTGGGCGGCTATTTTGGCTGACCGTTAAGGAGGTGCGAAGATGACGGAGACTGAAGGTGAGGTCCGAGTGCGCAGCGTCCCGGTGCGGCGCAGCGACAGCTTTGTCGAGTCGGCGATGGAGTTCGGCGGCGGTGTCGTTCGCCTTGGTTTCTCGGTATTTACCATGCCCCTTGCGCTGCTGCCGCCAGAGTCGCGCCAGCACATGCGCAATGCGACCAAGGAGCTGATGTACGCCTTCGCCTCGTTGCCGCGTGATTTCGCCGAAATCGCGGGCAAGAGCATCGAGAAGTGGGCGGCTGAGGGCGAAGAGAAGACTGAGGCGAAGTAACGCCGGTTGCTCTCTGTGAGCAGAGGAGGAGAGTCGTATGAGCAATGAGACGACCAACGAGCGTGATGGCTTGTTTGAGCTGGCGGCTGGCTTTGTCGGGGGGGCAACCCGGATTGGCCTGACGGTTGCTTCGGTGCCGCTGGTGCTGCTGCCGCGCAATTCGCGCCGCCGCGTGCGCCGCGCGATGGCCGAGGTAGCGATGGCCGTGGTGGCATTTCCGAAAGAGCTGGCCAATATTTCAGAGCGGGTGGTTGATGATATCGTCGCGGCTGAGCCGCCGCAGATCTCGCTGCCGAGCCCGAAGCAGGTTGGCGAGCAGGTGCGCTCGTTTACCGAGCGGCTGTCGCGCGCGGCGGAAGAGCTTGGCACGAGCTTTAGCCGCGCTGCCGGACGGGCTGCCGATGCGGTTGAGCAGGGTGCAGCCAAGGTTGATGAGTGGGTTGAGACGCCACCGAAGACGCCGCCGGCGCCGTGATCGCTCGGTGGAGTTGTGGCTGACGCAGAGGCGTGGGATGCGCTGTGACGCTCCCATTCCTCTGCGTCTGTCTCTCGCTGCCAAAGGTGTGTGATCTGCGCCTGTTGTGCGGTTGACCGGCAACCGAGCCGTGGTATTCTGTAAATAGGGGATGTAGCGTGATCTACACCCGCCTGTCGTGACCAGTCCACGGAGCTTTGTGACCATGCAGATCGTTATTCTCGGCGCCGGCTATGCCGGTTTGCGCACAGCGCTCGATCTGGCCCGTTTCCGCCGTGAACAAGGGCTTGATATTACTATCCGCTTAGTTGATCAACATCCGTACCACCAGCTCATCCAGTTGTTGCATTTGACCGCAACCGCCGGGATTACCGATCAGAAGTCGATCTATCAGCTCGATCGTTTGTTGCACGGTCGTGATATCGAGCGGGTGGAAGGGCGCGTGACGGCAATTCATCCGCTTGAGCGCACGGTGACGCTGGCCGATGGCCGGAGCGTGCCGTACGATCGGCTGGTATTGGCACTGGGTAGCGAGACCTCTTTCAATGCACCCGGCGCCCGTGAGCATGCGCTGCCCCTTCATACCTTCGCCCATGCCGTCGCGCTGCGCAAGCACATCATCGCTCAATTTACCAAAGCGGCGTCGTTGACCGATCCGACCGAACTGCGGATCACGATGACGACGGCGATCGTTGGCGGTGGCTATACCGGTTGTGAGTTGGCCGGCGAGTTGGCGGCATGGGCCGATGATCTGTGCCAGCAAACCGGCGCGCCCCGCAAGGAAGTGCGCATTGCGCTGATTGAACGCGAAGATCATTTGCTGCCACACCTTGGCGAGTGGGCGAGCCACGAGGCTGTGCGCCGCTTGGAACGCCTCGGTGTGAATGTGTTTCTCAAAACGCCGGTAACGCAGGTCGAGCCGCAACGCTTGCGCTTTGCCGATGGCCGGATGTTGCGCGCCGGCACGATTGTCTGGGGCGCTGGCGTGCGCGCGCCGGCCCTCTTGGCCGAGGCCGGCTTTCCAACCGATCGAATCGGGCGGGTGCTGGTTGATCGCTATTTGCGGGTTAGCGGGCAAGCGGTCGTGTTTGCCATTGGCGATTGCGCCGCCGTGTCTGATGGCCGGGGTGGCGTTTTGCCGCCTGCCGCATCATACGCTATCCGGCAGGGCGCCCATTTGGCTACGGAACTGGCGGCTGAAGCGCGCGGCGAAGCGCCAAGGCCCTACGAGCCGGTTGAGCTGGGCGAAGTCGTGTCATTAGGGCCGAATGATGCTATCGGGAGCGCATTAGGCGTGCCGGTGATGGGCTATCCGGCGATCATGCTGAAACGGGGGATTGAAGAGTACTACCGCGCTACCATTGAGAGCGCCTAAGCGATAGGAGCGTGATTATGATCGTGCAGGAACAGTTTGTCTCGATTAAAGCGCCGCCTGCCACCGTCGAGCGTTACTTGACCGATCCCGAATTGATGGCGCAGTGGCGCTCGCCGCTGGTGGTGCTCGATCCGATTGAGGGCGATTTGATGGCGTTGGGCAGCAAGCACAAACTGCGCCTCAAGTCGCTGGCGCTGGCTGGTGCGACGTATACGGTCACCGAGCGCGATAGCGGCCATATCTTGCTGACGATCGATGGCCTGTGGCGCGGTAAGGAGCTCTGGCGTTGGTTTGCTGATGGCGATCGCACGGTTGTGCAGAACCGGGTCGAGTACGAAGTGCCTGATCCTAGTCTGCGGGTGTTTGTGACTGGCCTCGGCCAGATCTTTGCCTCGCTCGATATGCGCATCCAGCTTGATCGCTTGCGCATGATTATCGAAGGCAGCGGCCAACCGGCAGCGGCCCAGTCGCGCTGATACGGCGCGATCGCCTGCCAGCGCTGGCGCGGGGTCGGGCGATTGAT
Organism: Chloroflexus islandicus; assembly: GCF_001650695.1. Classification (GTDB taxonomy): domain Bacteria; phylum Chloroflexota; class Chloroflexia; order Chloroflexales; family Chloroflexaceae; genus Chloroflexus; species Chloroflexus islandicus. Next base: position 72,170 of record NZ_LWQS01000036.1, on the reverse strand, counting down.
AGCGTAGGTGCTCAATCGAAAGGGCGGGTTTATAACCCGCCCTTCTTAGCTTGTGATGGACTTTTGCATAAAAGCACAGATATTGCACAAAGACTGCATCGTTTCAGCCACTACAATGCAATCCGGCCCTGTGCTAGCATACAGTTATCAGGATGGCAGGTTCGTCAGTGATGAGAGGTTGCGTATGGCTCGACAGCAACGGTTTAGCCCGCGCGATGAGGTCTATCTTGCCAGCACCAGCTTTGAAGTGTATATGGCTGCCGGCGGGGTGTTCATCGGTCTATTTGGGCTGCTCTTTGCGATTAGCATCAAAATCAGCTTTGCATGGTTGATTTGGCCAGCGCTCTTTGTCTCAATTCTGGCCGGCTATATTACGCTCAACCGGCTTGAGAAGCGTGAACGCCAGCGCAAGCTGGCCGAGCTTGAGGCCGAGTACGCGGCGAAAGAACGGCGAGTGAACGGCGATTAAGCCGCAGTTGTACGCATCTTGTCATCTTGGCCGCAGCAGAGTTGTGCTATCTTCCAACTAACTGTGTTATGCCAAGAGGATCGAGATGCAGACACTTCGCCAGCTTCGCCGCACTCGCGATTTGACCTTTGTCGATTTGGCGCTCTTGACCGGGATTCCGGCGCGAGCCATTGCCGAAGCCGAATATGGTATGCGTCGCCTCAGCCACGGTGAGGCTGAGGCGATTGCGTTGGTGTTAGGCTTGTCACCCGCAGCGTTGCTGCCACCGCCGCCGCGTCCATCGTCGCAAGCGAACGTCTTGCCGCTCGCCTTGGCCGCCGGGTTAGCGGCAACGCTGGCGGTGACGCCACTGGCAACCGGAGTCGCTCCCACGTTCCAACAGCAATGGCAGGCTGCGCTGCTCAATCAGGCCGGCGCACAGCTCATCGCAGCTATTCCTACCGTGGCCTTGCCGGCAGCAGCGCCGGCGCAACCGGTCGTGAGTGCTGCGCCTTCCGTTGCTCTGGCGACTCCCACACCTGACGCGCTGGCACCCCTTGTTGCGCCTGCGCCGCCGATCCCCCCTGCTCCTACGGCGCTGCCCCAATTCTACCTCGATGAAGCTGGCCCGCACGGGTGCCCAGTGCAGCCTGCGTCCGGCCACGTTGTCATCACCCAAGGGTATGGCATTGGTACCCACACGCCGGCTCATATTTGGGGTGCGATCGATTTGGCGGTTGATGGCGACGGCGATGGCTTGGCCGAGCCGGGGCCGAGCTGGTATGCGCCGGTGGTCGCTACCCACGATGGGGTGGTGAAGGTGACGATGAATAGCTATCCTGCCGGCCATCACGTCTGGGTGGTGGCGCCGGACGGGATCTGGCGCACTGGCTACTCGCACTTGGCGATTGTGACGGTGATTGACGGACAGCAGGTGCGGGCCGGCGAGGTGATCGGCTTGATGGGCAGTACCGGCTTTGCCAGTGGCCCGCACCTCGATTATCAAGTCTGGCGTGGCGACGTCAATGTTGATCCGACGTCATTGGTAGAGTGTGGTAGGAAATAATCGCCGCAAAAAGACGCAGAACACACGCAAACGGATTGGCTGGTTTGTGAGAGCTGGTTGCGCCGGCAGTGTTGCTAAATGGCTTTGGGGTCAGCCTTCAGTGATTTGTGCGTTCTGTGTCTTTTTGCGGCCATTCTTCACGCCCGCAACGAACGCTGGAAGAGCGACAGCGCGAAGATCATGCTCGCCGCGGCAAACACGGCCAGCACTAGACCGCTGGCCCACAGCGGCAGGGTGGCCTCCACCCCGAACGCCAACGCGCGCACGGCGTCGATCAGATAGGTTGCTGGATTAATCAAGACAATCGCTTGCATCCATCCCGGCAACACTGATAGCGGGTAGAGTGCATTTGAGGCAAACAGCAGCGGCAGGTTAAAGAGGAAGATCATACCGTGATAGCCGGCGATGCTGCGCGAAATAGCCGCCACGCCGAGCGCCAGCCCGCTGAAGCCGATGGCAAAGATCGCGAGCAACACCAGCGCACCTAGCCAGCCAACCGGGTTAATCGCCAAGCGCGCCCCCATGAGCAACCCAATGATTAACATCAGCGTCGCTTGAAAGAGCGCCTTGGTTGCGGTACTCGCCGCGCTGCCCAACAAAATGCTCAAGCGAGGGATTGGCGCGGCCAAATACTCTTTCACAATCCCGCGCAGCCGCTCATCCAACAACACCATGCCGCCGCCAACCGCGCCGCCCAATGCGCTGAGGGCAATGATGCCCGGCAGAATAAAAGACATATAATCACTGCCGCCAACATCGCTAATCATGCCGCGCATGCCGACCCCAAAGAGCACCACCCACAAAACCGATTGCAATGCCAACCCAACCAGCTCTTCGGTCTGCTGCACGAATTTGCGCATATGCCGTGTCCAGATGACATACGTGGCGTACATAGCGTGCTCCTCTAGCAGTGTATTAATCACGCAGCGCGGTGCCGGTATAGTGCAAGAACACATCGCCGAGCGAGGGACGGGCAAGGGTGACATCTTCGACGGCGAAGCCGTTGTTGCTGATCGCATTCAATACCGCCGGCAACCGACGGCTGCCGTTATCGGTATAAATCAGGGCCAAGCTATCGGCTGGGTCAGTCTCGACCCGGCTGACGCCATCGATCACAGCGGCAACCGTGGCCAGATGCTGAAAATCACCATTCCCGCGCACCCGGATGACATCGGAGCCGAGCGAAGCGATCAGATCACCCGGCTTGCCTTCGACAATCAGGCGACCGTGATCGATGATTCCTACGAGGTCGGCCAAAGCCTCGGCTTCATCCATCGCGTGAGTGGTGAGCAAGATGCTCATCCCGCGGCGGCGGTTCAGATCGCGCACATAGCTCCAGATATTGACCCGGTTTTGCGGATCGAGGCCCTGCGTTGGTTCGTCAAGCACCAACACCTGCGGATCGGTCATCAGACCGCGGGCCAATTCAAGCCGGCGCTTCATCCCGCCGGAATAGCTCTTGACCGGTCGATCGATGGCGTCGGTCAATTGCACCAGCTCAACCAATTCAGCAATCCGTTGCCGGCGCACAGCGGATGGCAAGCGATAGAGACGACCGTGAAAATCGAGCGTCTCGCGTCCGGTCAGCAACGGATCGAGCACCATCTCTTGAAACGTCACGCCGATCCGGCGGCGCACCTCGGCGGCATCGCGCACCACATCGTAGCCGAGAATGCGTGCGCTGCCAGACGTCGGCGGGAGCAAGGTGGTGAGAATGCTGAGCAGGGTCGTTTTGCCAGCCCCGTTGGGGCCAAGCAATGCGTAGATCCGCCCAGCCGGCGCTTGGAGCGTGACATGATCGAGCGCCGTCACCGTGCCGTACCGTTTGACCAGCGCCTGTGTTTCAACTGCTTGTTCGTTCATCACCGTGCCTTTGCCATCAGGCCATAACTCTTTCAGAGCATAACGCGCCTGTGCAGCGATGTCAAGCCCGTCTGTGAGAACTGTCACAGGGATTGACTTTCCCTGATGATAGTGCTATGATCGCACGGCAAGCGTCAATGACGATGCGCAGGTTGATAGTCATCGACCATGCGTTCGACAGCCGACGGAACGCCGACTGCCGCGCACAGATTGCGTTCCGTCTTTACTATTGCATAAAACTAGTGCGTTCGTACATTAGCAAGGAACCTGCGGCTATGTTTGCCCAGATCAAGCGCATTCTGGTGGGCCGGCCAATTGCCACCGAACACCAGCACCACGAACGGCTCAGCAAAACGACGGCGCTGGCAGTCTTTTCATCAGATGCGCTCTCGTCAGTCTCGTATGCAACCGAAGCCATCCTCACCATTCTCATTCTTGGCGGGAGCGCGGCGCTTGGTCTCTCGCTGCCGATTGCCGCCGCGATTGCCATGTTGTTGCTGATCGTTGGCTTTTCCTACCGGCAAACGATCAAAGCGTATCCGCAAGGCGGCGGCGGCTACATCGTAACGCGTGATAATCTCGGTGATCTGCCGGGTTTGGTGGCGGCAGGCGCATTGCTGATCGACTATGTGCTGACCGTCGCAGTCAGTATCTCGGCAGGTGTGGCTGCCATCACGTCACTGGCGACGAACTGGGGCTTTCCGTCGCTCCGCGATCACGCGGTTGAGATTGCCCTCGTCTGCATTCTGATCGTCACAATTACCAACCTGCGCGGCGCTAAAGAGAGCGGCGTGATCTTTTCCATCCCGACGTATGCGTTCATCACTGGGATTCTTTCGATGATCGTGGTAGGCATTGGCCACGATCTCGTGTTTGGCGCCGAGCCGGTGACGCATTCGATCGATCCGGACATTCCGCTCACCGGCGAGGCGCTTTCGCTGTGGTTGATTTTGCGCGCCTTTGCCGCCGGTTGTACGGCTCTAACCGGGATTGAGGCGATCAGCGATGGCGTGCAGGCGTTCAAACCGCCGGAGGCGCGCAATGCGGCGATCACGCTCACGTGGATGATCAGCCTATTGGTCACGATGTTTCTGGGCATTACGTGGCTGGCGTATACCCATCAAGCGGTACCGAATGAGTTTACTCACGAAACGATTGTCTCGCAGATTGCGCGCACGATCTTTGGCGTGGGGCCGGTGTACGTCTTCATTCAGGTGGCGACTGCGTTAATTTTGGTGTTAGCGGCCAATACCGCCTTTGCCGACTTCCCGCGCCTCGCTTCCTTCCTCTCGCGCGATCGCTTCTTGCCCCGCCAGTTTGCTTCGCGCGGCGACCGGTTGGTCTTCTCGAATGGCATTCTCGTGCTGGGGATGTTCTCGGCGCTATTAGTAGTGATCTTTCGGGCCAATGAGATCGCGATGCTGCCGCTCTATGCGGTCGGGGTGTTTACTTCATTCACCCTCTCGCAATCGGGGATGGTGCGCCGCCATCTGCGCTTACGCCAACCGGGATGGCTGCACAGTGTCATGATTAACGGTTTCGGCGCGATCCTCACGGCGATCGTGCTGGTGATCCTCATGGTCACCAAGTTTGTCCATGGCGCGTGGATGGTGATCACAGCCATCCCGATTCTGGTCTTGATGTTCCGCGCTATCAACCTGCACTATCGCCGCGTCGCCGAACAATTGTCGTTGAGTGGCGCCATCTTGCCGCCCGAACTGCGCCGGCACACGGCAATCGTTTTGGTGAGCGGCATTCACCGCGGCGTATTGCCGGCCTTGCAATATGCGCGCTCGATTGCGCCTGATAACGTGACTGCGGTGTATGTTGATCTTGACCCTGACGCGACCGAGAAGTTGCGCGCGCGCTGGCGCGATTGGGGGTGCGATATTCCGCTGGTCGTGCTCGAATCGCCGTTCCGCTCGCTGATCAACCCGATTGTGCGCTACATCGAAGAGGTTGAGACGCGCTATGGCGATGATGTGATCACGGTAATCTTGCCCGAATTTGTGCCGGCGCGCTGGTGGGAGCATCTGTTGCACAACCAGACCGGGTTGTTGATCAAGACTACTCTGCGGTTGCGTGGTAATGTCGTGACCAGTGTGCCGTACCGGTTAGAGCGGTGATTCTGCTCGTAGGGGCGCAGACCGTGCGCCCCTACGATGTGTGCGTGACGTGATCGATTGCCCGGTTATCTCTGGCCATCCGCTGGATGATCTGCGCTCGATCGGGCAAGGCCGTATCACCGACCCCTTCTACGACACAGGCCGCTGCCGCGGCAGCGAAGCGGGCCGCCGCAAAGGGATCGCCTGTTTCCCACAGCCGGATGAGGAAGGCGGTGGCAAAGACATCGCCGGCGCCAGTTGGATCAGACTCTTGGGCTTGGTAGGCAGGGATATGGTGTGGCCTACCGTGCAAGAACATCGTGGCGCCGCGCGCGCCGTGGGTGACAATGCCGATCGGGGTTGCACTGGCGTAATAGGCGGCTAATTCGTCATCGCCTCCCACATCTTCGCTGCTGAGACTGAGCACATGCACGCGCGCTAGCTCTTTGGGTGCGGGTTGCCAGCGGCGCAGCCGAACGGGTGATGGCAAGTCATCGTTCCAATCGCGCAGCCACCCCTGTGCCGTGGCACCGATCAAGGCGCTCGGAAAGGCGGCGGCTATTGCCGGGGTGCATTCATGCACGACCGGGCCAAGCAAGACGATGGGGGCAGTGCGCCAGCCAAGCGGAATATCGGTCACGCTCATCGCTGGCGCGACCGCGTGGAGCCACTGGCGCCGGCCAGCCGGTGTGTAGCGGTTCTCAAAGGTTGAACTCACGTGCGTCGCAATGTTCGCCCATGCCACGCCAGCGGGAGCCGGTTCGGCGCTGGCGGTGACAATAGCCGGACGCAAGCCAAGCCGTTGCGCCAGCAGGGCAGCGAAGCGAGCGGTACCGCCAGCGGCAGTTGCGCCAGCCGGCAACAGATCGCGAGTCACGTGACCGATAGCAACAAAATCAATCATAGGGTGTCAGCGCAGACGCGAAGGCGGGAGGGGTATGGCGCGAGAAGCAACTGGGGGCCGGTGAGCAACCAGCCCCCTACCAGTTACGATTTCGCCGGATAGATCACAATCTTGCGATTCTCGCCCTCGCCGGAACTCTCGGTATAAATCGTCTTATCATCGCGCAGGGCAAGGTGAACGATCCGCCGCTCGTAGGCCGCCATGGGTTCCAGCATAATAGGCCGGCCCGTCTGGCGCACCCGTTCCGCCATCCGGCGGGCAAGGCTTTCGAGCGACTCTTGGCGGCGTTGGCGATAATTGCCCACATCTACCACCAACTGCGGCCATGCATGCACGCGCCGGCTCACCAACAGGTTCAGCAAAAATTGGAGCGAGCGCAGCGTCTCGCCGCGGCGTCCGATCAGCAAGCCCATCGCCTCTTCATCGGCGCCCTCAACGTGCAACGTAATCGTATCTTCCGGTTCACCCTGCGGGCCGGGCACCCGCGAGACGACAGCCGTCACATACGCATGGATATCCATGCGTTCGAGCAGATCTTCGAGAATGCGTTGGGCAATAGCGCTCACCTTCTCGATCGACGGTCGCTCTTCTTCATCTTCGACAACGGTGACGCGCACTAATGCTTCATCACCATTCTCGCCCGGATCAAGCACCTCAATCGCCACTTCATCGCGATCGCGGCCCAGTTGGGCCAACGCCAGCTCGACAGCTTCGGCGACGGTGCGCGCGCTGATCTCGATGCGCTTCATAGACACCTCTCGGTCACTGTGACCGTCTGCTTAAACGTCTCTTGTCCCTAGCGACGGCGACGCGGGTTGGGATGCTGGCGCGCTGCGCGATGCTCTTCGCCAGCGGTCTCGCTCGATTCTACCGGCGCTTCAGTCAATGGCCGCATCACCGACCAAAAATCAACCTTCGGGGTTTCGGGTTGCGCTTCAGTCGCTTGACTCGCAGTGGCCGGCGCCAACGACAATGCCGGGGCCGGACGGTTGTCGGGGGGCAGGAAGCGCAGGTAATTGGCCAGCGACCCCCAGCCTGAGGTGAAATACTGCTGGATCACGCCAATGATGCTGCTAATGACCCAGTACAGTACTGCGCCAGTCGGGAAGGTAAAGGCAATGTAGCCGAAGACGAACGGCATAATCAACATGGCCTGCGTAAACGCCTTTTGTTGCGGATCTTGCACCCGCGGCGTCGCCATCAACTGTTGCATCAACTGCAAGACGATCGAGAGCACCGGCAAGATGAGATAGGCGAAGCCGGCGAAACCATTTGGGCCAAACGCCGGCATACCGAGATCCATGCCAAAGAAGGGGGCGGCAAGGATCTGGGCCAGCCGTTCGTCTTTGAGCATTTCAGCGGCGGCGGCGCTCAGGTTGACCCGTTGTTCGGGCACCATCAGGTGATACACCGCTTGGTACACGCCGAAAAAGATCGGTAATTGCAGCAAGAGCGGCAAACATCCACCGACCGGGTTAATCTTGTGCTCGCGGTAGACGCGCAGCGTCTCTTCTTGGAGGCGCTGGGGATCTTTGCCGTACTTGCGCTGGATCTCCTTCAAGATCGGCTGCACCTCTTGCATGCGGCGGCTCGAACGGAGCGAGCTGAGGGTCAGGGGCAGAATAAAGAGGCGCGCCGCGATCGTGAAGAGCACGATGCCCAGCGCCATATTGCCGGTCAATGATGAGAAGAAGAGCAGCAATTGTTCGAGCAAACCAACAAATGCCGACCAAATGTTCATGATGATCCCCGTTCGTGTTGTGGATGCGAGGTAGCCGATGTTGATGCAGTTGATTCGGGTTCCGGCGCGTTCAAGAGGCAAGCCTGCCGCAGAAGTGCGGCAATATCGGCTTGTAACCGGCTAAAGGGCGCTTCAACCACTTCCGGCGAGCGGATAACAAAGACCAAATCGTAGCCGCTCTGCAATGACGGCAGCAGCAAGCGAACCGCCTCACGGACGCGCCGGCGCGCACGGTTGCGTTGAACTGCGCCGCCGATGCGCCGGCCAGCGATGAACCCGCAGCGCACGGCATTGCGCCGGCCCGGCGCGACGGTCAAGGCCAGCCACGGTGACGTAACAGTGCGACCCTCGTGGCGCACGCGGCGAAATTGTTCGGGCCGGCGGAGCCGATTTGCGCGTCGCATGGGTAAAAAAACAAACGGGCTATCGGCCACAGATGGCGCAATGGCCAGCCGCTGAAGGCGACACTGTAGGCGATAACCCGTCCCATCCCGTCATTAGCGGTGTCCGCGGCGCACCGCTCGCCGCTCATCACTCACCGTCAGCTTCCAGCGCCCCTTGAGACGCCGGCGGCGGAGCACTTCGCGCCCGTCTTTGGTCTCCATCCGCGCCCGGAAGCCGTGTTTGCGGCGGCGCGGGATGCGCTTCGGTTGCCATGTTCGCTTGGGCATTGTATTTACTCCTCAGAGATTATCGCTTTATTGACAAAAACTGTTGCCATTATACTCGTCGCGCTGGATGCATGTCAAATAGTCGCCTGCCGGCGCCATCGCCGGCAGGCCAATTCCTATCCTTACGCGACGCGCCTATTCATCGTGACCGATTTGCTGGAGGGTGCGCCGGATCGCATCGCGCTGGCGCCGGTTCGATGGGCGCTCAATCTCGTCGTCGTCATCATCGTGGTCGCGGCGGCGGCGATCGCGGTCCCGATCGCGGCGGTTGCTCGGCCCGCCGAACTTCGTCAACAGATCTTCGAGGGTCGCATTGCCCTCAAACGCATCTTCTTCCTCTTCGCCGACCACGTACATTTCAGGGGCCGGTTGGGCATTGCGCCGTTCGCGGCGGTCACGCCGCTCGCTGCGTTCGCCGCGTTCGCTGCGTTCGCCGCGTTCGCCCCGCTCACGGGCTGCTTGCGCAGCAGCGGTGTAGCGTTCAAAGTTACCGCGGCCACCACGGGCAGGCGCGGCCTCTTCCACCGGCTCGCTCGCCTCAGCGCTCGCTGCTGCTTCCGGCTGTTCCTCTTCGAGGCGCATAGTCAGGCTGATCCGCTTGCTCTGCTGATCGACGCCGAGCACCTTCACCTTCACCTTGTCGCCGACCTTGACCACATCTTCGACCTTGGCAACGCGGTGCGGGGCAAGCGCCGAGATATGGACGAGGCCATCGCGGCCAACGCCAATATCAACGAACGCGCCGAAGGTAGCGATACCGCTCACGGTGCCTTCGACAATCTGGCCCGGTTCGAGCTGCTGCATCCGCTGGGTGCGCAGGGCCCGGCGCAGGCTCAGGCTGATGCGGGCAGCCTCGCCATCAATCTCAAGCACCTTAAACTGATAGCGCTCACCGACCTTCACCGCATCTTCCGGCTTTTCAACCCGGCCTTCGGCCAGCTCGCTGACGTGGATCAAGCCATCTTTACCGACGCCGATATCGGCGAAGGCACCGAAGGGGGCAAAGCCAGTAATCACGCCTTCAACGACATCGCCGACGCGCAGGCTGGCCAGCTTTTCGCGGTCGATCTCTTGGCGGCGCGGCTGCTGCTGTTGCGGCTGTTGCTGCGGCTGGCGCGTGCGGCGCGGCGTTTCCGCCCGTGCAGGATCGCGCATGGTCAAGCTGATGCGGCGCGCATCGGTATCGATGCTCTTGACCCACACCTTCACCGTATCACCGATCTGCACCAATTCCGAAGGCGTCTCGATCCGGCGATCGCTCATCTCTGAGATATGGACGAGACCGTCGCGGCCTACGCCGATATCCACAAAGACGCCGTACAACGCGATCGACGTAATCTTGCCCTCCAGTTCCATGCCGGGTTGCAAATCCTTCAACCGGCGCGGCTTCTGCGGTTGTTGTTCACCCACCGGCGTAAAACTTGCGCCAGCCGGTTCCGCCTCAGTGGACGCACCCTCACCCGCGGCGGCTGGAGCCATCGCCGCCGGAGCATCAGCAGCCTCCCCTGCGGCGGCGGGCTGGGCCGCCTCCTGCTCAGGGGTAGGCGCTACCGCCTCTGCCGGCTGAGTAAGCGCGGCGACGGCAGCCTCAGCCGCCGGAGCAGTAGCTGCCGCGAGAGGCGTGTCAGGCAGCTCGCCCGCAGCGACCTCATCCCTACGTACCTGATCCGTCATTGCCTACCTTCCTCCTCACGTAAACGATTACCGAAGCTATGGTTGTGGCATCAAGCAACCACGTTGCCGGACGCGCACCGACGTATGTTACGAGCGCATTTGCTGCCGCACCGCGCGGACAAGGCCGTCATCGTGCAGTTCTTCCAACCGGTAGTACACACCGCGCAAACATTCGGCCAGCCGGCGCGAGAGCCCCCGATCGAAATTCGGATGCTCGGTATCGATCACAATTGAATGGATCTGATGCGCCGCAATCATCTCTGCGATCCGGTACGCCTCTTGCTGGGGCGGCAAGTCAGACAGCGCCACATTTGCCTGCCCGTCTGTTAATAGTACCATCAGCGGCACCACTTCTGTATCACGCCGGCGAGCGCGTTCGAGCAGCTCGAAGGCGGTGATCAACCCGCGTGACAACGGCGTCTTGCCGCCGGTCGGCATCGATTGCAAGCGGCGCTGCGCCAATTCGACGCTATTGGTCAACGGCAGCAACACGCGGGCATAATCGCGCTGAAAGCTGACCAACCCGACCTGATCGCGGCGCTGATAGGCATCGCGCAGCAGCGAGAGCACAGCGGCTTTGGTGGCTTGCATACGCTCTTCGGCGGCCATGCTCCAACTGGCGTCAACCACGAAGCACACTGCATTGCGCGTGCGGCGGACTCGCACCTTTTGGCGGAGGTCAGACCGCTTAAGCAACACCTTTGGATGCCGGCGATGCGGTGCACCAATGGTATGCAGCAACTCGGTGCGACGCTTCCGCTGATAGATCGCCGCTTCGCGCAAGGTGGCATCGAGCGCCAAATCGGTCACGCGCGCGGCGCGGCGGCTGGTGATGTAGCGGCCTTGCTTGCGCGTCGTGCGCGAGCGCGAGCGGCGACCGGGAGCGTGCCGCTGGAGGCGATCGGGCGTCGCTTCGAGGCGGCGCGGTTTAAAGATGTCGCCAGCCTTATACTCAGCGCCACCGGTTGACTTGTCGCCGGTTGGCGTAGTCGCTTCGGGTGTACCGGCCCCGCCGACTGGAACCGTGGCGCTGCCGCCGCCGTTCTCGTTGCCGCCTTCATCGTTGCCATTGCTCACATCGGTGAGGTCAGGGTTTTTTTTTACTTCAGCCTGCGCGCTGACCTCTTCGACCCGCTTGCCGTATTGGTCAAGGATGCTGGCCATCCGTTGCTCGTCAAGCTTGACCTCACCGAACGGTTGGCGGCGCATACGGTGGGGCAGGGCCAGTTCGGCGGCCAGCCGGATATCGTCAGCGAGCAGCATGCGCCGGCCACTCCAAGCCGCGTGGGTGCGGGCCGTTTCAAGGATGGTCAGATCGGCGCGGTGGCCATCAACCCCCATCTCAATGCAGAGACTAGCAACGACCGCCATATCGGTGCGATCGATCCGCACTTGGGGCAGCAAGGCGCGAGCAGCGGCGATCCGTTGCGCCAACGCTTCTTCCGCTTCGTGCCATTGCTGGATGAAGCCGAACGGATCGGCCTCGTAGGCCATGCGCCGCTCGATGACAGCCACCCGGTCATTCACATCGGTCAGGCCAACCACTTCCACCGCCAAGCCGAAGCGATCGAGCAACTGCGGGCGCAATTCGCCTTCTTCCGGGTTCATCGTACCGACGAGGATGAAGCGGGCCGGGTGCGACACACTCACACCCTCGCGCTCGACGGTGTTCACCCCCATCGCCGCGGCGTCAAGCAGCAGATCGACGAGATGATCATCGAGCAGATTCACCTCATCGACATAGAGGACGCCGCGATTGACTTGCGCCAGCAACCCCGGCTCAAAGCGGCGTTGGCCTTCGGTAATCGCATGTTCGAGATCGAGCGAGCCTACCACCCGGTCTTCCGAGGCTGAAACCGGCAATTCCACCAGCCGGATCGGGCGCACCATGGTTGGCAGCGGCCCCTGCGCGAGGCGGGTTTGGCAAGAAGCGCACAACGTCGCCGGCGTATCGGGATCGCAACTGTAGGGGCAATCAACCACCACTTTGATCGATGGCAACAGGCGCGTCAGCGCGCGCACCGCGGTTGATTTGGCCGTCCCCTTCTCGCCGCGAATCAGCACCCCGCCGATGCGCGGGTTGATCGCATTGAGAATCAGAGCGCGTTTGAGCCGCTCTTGGCCGACAATGGCGGAGAATGGATAAACCGGTCGTTGCGGAAGGCTTGTGATATTCACGACAACAAAAATCTTCTAGCTCAATGTGAGCCAGAAGCCATAGCAGCAATGCCGCGTAATGTTGGGATGTGGCATCTTCATCATCCGGCGAGCGAACTTGACCTACGGCAATGCTTACGGCGAACACGTCCACGTGCTTGCAACGAAGCAGCATAGCAATTGTGTCATAAAGCCGCCGAAAAGTCAAATGACGCTGTGCGTGATGAGGGGGAAAAGGGGAGGCGAATCGACGCGGATGCGACGGATTGCATCCACGCATATCCTTGTCTGATTATGTTTGGCCGGTATGCTATAATATAGCGATTCGATCCGGGGGTTCACCGGATGATAGCGGCGATGAACTCGTTCATGTGGTGACGGCAGCAGCGGGCTGCCGGCGGGTAAGAGGTGGAGTGTACTCGTGGGTCTCAACCCCTTCAATACGATTTTTGGCGCTTTTAGCCGCGATCTTGGCATTGATCTGGGCACTGCCAACACCTTGGTGCATGTGCGCGGCAAGGGCATTGTGATTAGCGAACCATCGGTGGTGGCCATCGATACGCGCACCAAGAAGGTGCATGCGGTCGGGGCGGAAGCCAAGGCGATGGTGGGCAAGACGCCGGCCAATATCGTGGCGGTACGGCCATTGAAGGATGGCGTGATCGCCGATTTCGATGTGGTCGAGCAGATGCTGGCCTACTTTATTAAGAAGGCGCATGCCTATGCTGCGTTGCCGCTGGTCGATCCCCGTCCGCGGGTGGTGGTCGGCGTGCCATCAGGCGTGACGGAAGTCGAGAAGCGGGCAGCGCGCGAAGCGGCGTTGAATGCCAAGGCGCGCGAAGCGTATGTGGTGGAAGAACCGATGGCGGCTGCGATCGGGGCCGGCTTGCCGGTCGAAGAGCCGATCGGGTCGATGATCGTTGATATTGGCGGCGGCACCACCGAGATTGCGGTGATTGCCCTTGGCGGCATTGTCATCAATCACTCGATCCGGATTGCCGGCGACGAGATTGACGAGGCGATCATCCAGTTTGCCCGCCGCGAATACAACCTCTTGATCGGCGAGCGCATGGCCGAAAAAGCGAAGATCGCCGCCGGTTCGGCCTATCCGCTTGATGAAGAGATCAAAGTAGTATTGCGCGGGCGCGATCTGCTGACCGGCTTGCCCAAAGCGATCGAGGTCAGCTCGGTTGAGTTGCGCGAGGGCATTGCCGGCCCGGTGAACGCGATTGTCGCCGAAGTGCGGGCCGCGCTCGAAGAGACGCCGCCGGAGCTAGTGGCCGATATTATGGAGCATGGGATCATGCTGGCCGGCGGCGGCTCGTTGCTGCACGGGCTTGACAAGCGGATTGCGGCTGAGACGCGCATGCCGGTGCATATCGCGCAAGACCCGCTCTCGTGCGTGGCGCGCGGCGCCGGCAAGATGGTCGAACACTTCGATAACAGCGTCTATCAAGATATTCTGACGCGCGCGCAAACGAGCCGGCGGGTGCGGAGATAGCGCATGCGCGATTTTCTCGATGACCGTCCTCTGAAATTACGCCGTGATCGCAGCGGCGATCGCCATTATTGGCGCGTGGCCGCACTAGCGGTTGGGCTGGCGTTGATCAGCCTGCTGCTGATCATTCTCGACCGGCAAGGTATTGTGGCGCCGGCGCGGTTGGCGGTGCGCGAGGCGGTGCAACCGCTGGCCGGCTGGTTGACCGAGCGCCGCGCCATGATCGAGTCGTGGTGGGCGACACCGCGTGACGTGGCGGCGTTGCAAAGCCGGATTGCTGAACTGGAAGCGGAAAATGCGCGCCTCAACAGCGAAGTGTTGCGACTGGAACAGGCGCGGGTTGAGAATATCTTTTTACGCCAGCAACTGGCTATTACGCGCACGTATCCATGGAGAATCCTCGGCGCTGAGGTGATGGTGCGCGCGCCGGATGCGGCGCGGCGAGTGTTAACGATCGCGCGCGGGGTTGAAGATGGCGTGCAGGTGGGCATGGCGGTGATTGGCCAGCAACCGGGCGGTCCTCCGGCGCTGATTGGTGTGGTTGAGTCGGTGGGCCCGCGCACCGCCGATGTGTTGATGATCACCGATATTAGCAGCCAGCTCAGCGTGCGGGTGTTGCAGGCCGATGGCGCACCGCTAGGGTTGATGCAAGGCCAATGGCAACGCGGCTCGCGCTTGCGGTTGGAATTAATCGATCGCAACGTAACGATGCGGGAGGGAGAGCGGGTGGTGACCGCCGGTTTGAGCGGGGCGCTTGATCTGCCGCTCGATCTGGCGGCGATGCCGGCAGCCGTGCCGATTGGTGCGATCGAGACGGTACAGCAAGAGGGGCAGCGCCAGATAGGTGCGATCAGGCCCTTCGTCGATCCGGATCAGGTGCGCTACGTGTGGGTGATTCTCAGCCAAGACGAATAGAAGAGCGGCTGGCGCGCGAGCTAGGGCTAGCTTTGGTGTTGCTGGCGCTGGCGCTCGTGCAGGTCACACTGCTGACGGGCCTCGCGGGTTTTAGCGTCCCGATTCTGCTAGTGCTGGCAATTGCGCGCGCCTTAGTTGGCGCCGGTACCGCCGAACCGGTGCGCGGGTTGATGCGCGGGTTGTGGTGGGCATTTTATGGCGGGTTGGCGCTTGATGTGTTAGGCACTATGCCGCTCGGCAGCCATGCCATCGCTCACCTTTTGGCGGTGGCGATTGTTGGTTTAGCTGCCCGGCGGTTTGCTGTGGAACGTCCGCTCGTGCCGTTGCTGGCGGTGGCGGTCGGTACCGTCATCTACGAAGGAACGCTGGCCTTGATTGCTTTGCCGGCAATCGAAGACTGGCGGATGTATGGGTTGGTGGTGGTGGCGCCGTCGGTGTTGCTGGCTTTGATCCCAACCTTGCCGGCGGTGGCGATTGTTCACCGGTTGGTGCGAGCGGATGGGTAGACAAGCGAAAGGCTGATGCCTAGTTATGGCGAGACTCATTGCGCTACGGAGTGTCTTGTTGCTGGTGGTGGTCGTGCTGGTGGCACGGCTGGCGCAACTGCAACTGGTGCAAACTGATGCGCAGCGATTCGGCGCCGATATTGAAGTCACTACCCGCCGGTATTTGACCAACCAACCGCGTCGCGGCGAGATCTTTGATGCGCGCGGTGCATTACTGGCCGAGAGCGTGCCGATCTATAATCTGGCAGTGGTGCCGGGCCAATTGCCGTCAGCAAGCAGCGCGCCTGAGCAGCGGGCGTTGACGTTGGCGCGGCTGGCGCAAATTGCCGGGTTGCCGGCAACCCTCATTATTGACCCGGCTAGCGCGCTCGAAACGACCCCCGGCTTGCGCACTGAGTTAGCTGCATTGGGGTCGCTGCCTTCACTCACGTCTACTACTGCCCTCACGCTCACCATTGCCCCCCCCGATATCTTGCGCGCGCTCACGATCAGCCAAACCTATCGTGACGTCGCAATGCTGGCCAATCCGGTCGAACAGCTTTTGCAACAGGCCAACGCGCGGAGTTACCAGCCGGTCGTGATTAAAGAGGATATTTCGCCGGAGTTGGTGTTAGCGTTGCGCGAAAACGCCAATTATCTGCCCGGCGCGCGGGTGATCGAAGGCTTCCGCCGGCGTTACCCGTTGAGTAGCGCCATTCCCTCGCTGTCGCATCTGCTTGGGTACGTGGGCCGGATCAACGCCTGCGAGCTGGTGGCCGTGAATCCGGCCAGCTCGTGGTTGCGCGGGTTGGTTGATATTACCGCGAATGCGCCGATCTGCGGCTTGATGGCCAAACAGATTGACCCGGCCAGCATTGGCTTGCCGCCCTATTTGCCGAGCGACCAGATTGGCAAAGATGGCCTTGAAGGCGCGTATGAGCAGGTGCTGCGCGGCCAAATGGGGATTGACTCGTTGCTGGTCGATGCGTTGCAGCGTCCGGTTAGTGATGTCACCACATTGCGCCCGGTCGCCAACGGCCATGATCTCGTGCTGACCATTGATGCTCAATTTCAGGCTGAAGTCGAGCGCATTTTGCAGCGCTGGATCAATGAAGGAGAGCAACGGCGGCAAACGGCGCGCGAGGCGCATAAGCGGGCCTACGATCCGATTGTGGCCGGCGTCGCGGTGGCGATCGATCCGCGGAATGGGCGGGTGTTGGCGATGGTCAGCCTGCCCGATTACGACAACAACATCTGGGTTGATCCGGCGCGGGCCAATGATTTGCGGGGATTGCTTGCTCCGCCGAGCGCTGAAGCGCAACGCGAGCTGCAACGGCTGGCGCCGTTTACCAATCGCGCCATCGCTGGCCAATACCCGCCCGGTTCGACCCTGAAGCAGTTTGTCGGTGCAGTGGCGTTGCAACAAGGCGTGATCGCCGCCGATACCAAACTGCGCGATCCCGGCCTCTTGCGCCTGATCGAGCGGAGCGGAGCCGAGTTTATCTTGCCCAACTCGGTGCGCAATCGCGATAACGGCCAGATCGATGTCCGCGACGCGCTGCGCCTCTCGTCAAACGTCTTTTTCGCCAGCATTGCCGGCGGTAACGATCAGGCGACCAACCTCGACCAGCGTGCCTTACGGATTACGGGGCTCGGGATTGACCAGTTGGTCGAGGGGTTGTCGTGGTTCAATTTTGGCCGCACGACCGGGATCGATTTAGTGGGTGAGGCCGGCGGGCGAGTGCCGACGCGGGCATGGAAAGCGCAGGTCTTGCGCGAAGCATGGACAACCGGCGATACCTACAATACCGCGATCGGGCAGGGCTATCTCGAAGTGACGCCGCTGCAACTGGCGGTGGCAGCCGGTGCCATCGCGACCGATGGCACCCTCTATCGCCCGCACGTGGTTGACCGGATTGTTGATGAGAACGGCCAGCTTGTGCAGCAGATCCAGCCTGAACCGCTGGGCAAAGCGCCGATCGAACCGCAGCATCTGGCCGCCATCCGCCAAGGCCTCTTGGCCTCGATCACCGACGGTTTGGGCATTGCGGCGCGCGAAGCCTGTTCGGGCTTGCGCATTGCCGGCAAAACCGGCACGGCCGAGTTTGGGCCGTTGCTTACTACCACCGATGGCCGGCTGGTGCGGCAGAGCCATGCGTGGTTCGTTGGCTTTGCGCCCTACGAGAACCCTGAAATCGTAGTGGCGGTGCTGGTCGAAGGCGTTGGCGACCTCAACGATGGTTCATCGACGATTGCGGTGCCGGCGGTGACGCAGATTATGCAAGCGTACTTTGGCATCACGCCGCCGGCAAATCCGCCGTCGATCTGCCCGGTGCTGCCGCAGCCGTAACGGCGGGCTGGTTGAAGGTTTACCGCAGGGGGCGCAGAGGACGCGGGGGATGATCGCCATCCCCAAGCAACTTTGCGATCTTAGCGTTCTTTGCACCTTTGCGTTCAACGTCTCTGCGCCTTGGCTCGCTTTGCGGCGTTGAGTTGGCCCTCACCTCCCGGCCTTCTTTCCTACCTGACTTCAAAGGCGGAAAGAACTTCTGTCCGAAACCCGGCCCTAAAGGGCCGGGCTAGGGTTACGAAGCCCGCTGCGCGGGCTGATGGCCCTCACCCCCAACCCCTCCCCCAGCGGGGGAGGGGCAAGACGACTTCCCCCCGCTGGAGGGAAGTGAAATGTTACCGCAGGGGACGCGGAGGACGCGGAGGACGCGGAGGAACATCACCATCCCCAACCATCTTTGCGTGCTCTGCGGAGCCGGACAGCCGTCCGGCTCTACTGCGTCTTTGCGTTAAGAATCTCTGCGCCTTGGCTCGCTTTGCGGCGTGGCGATGGCTCTCCGCTCCCCCGCTGGGAGAGGTGATCCGGCTTACACCGTCCCACGGGGCAGGGTGAGGGTAAAGGTGCTGCCTTTGCCGAGGCCGGCGCTGTACGCAGTGATGTCGCCACCCATGGCCCAAGCTAAGTGGCGGGCGATGGTGAGGCCGATGCCGCTGCCGCCGCTGGCCCGTGAGCGCGAGGGGTCGGCGCGGTAGAAGCGCTCGAAGATGTAGGGCAGGTGTTCGGGGGCGATGCCGATGCCGGTGTCTTCCACCACAACTTGCACTTGCTCGTCAACCAGCGCCGAACGGACGGTAATGCAGCCGCCTTCGGGGGTGTAACGCACGGCATTGCCGATCAGGTTGAGCAGAATTTGGGCGACGCGATCGGGATCGGCGCGGGTGAGCAGCGGCTGGTTGGCGCGTTCGCAGACGACTTGCAGGCAGCCGTCGAGCACTTGCGGTTGGAGTTGGGCGACGACGCGGCGGATGACGTCGTTGATGTCGAAGGTGGTGAAATTCAATGAGATTTGACCGGCTTCGACTCGCGAGAGGATTTGCAGGTCGTCAACCAGCCGGCGTAGGCGGCGTACTTCGTGTTGCATGTCGATGAAGGTTTCGGGGGCGCTGGGCAATACGCCGTCGATTAAGCCTTCGAGGTAGCCTTCGATACCGGCCAGCGGTGTGCGCAATTCGTGAGCAACGTTGCCGATCATGGCGACGCGGCGCTGTTCGATCTGTTCGAGGGCTTCGGCCATCTGGTTGAAGCTCTCGGCGACGGCGCGCAGTTCGTCGCTGGCCGGCACGTGTACGCGCTCGTCGTAGCGTCCGGCGGCGATGCGCTGGCTGCTGCGGGCGATGCTGCGCAGCGAGCGTAAGATGACCTGCACCAGCAAGATGCTGGTGGTGAGGCCGGCGATGGTGGCGGCGATCGCGGCAACCGTGAGCGCTTGAATAACGGCAGCGCGTACAGTGGCAAGTTGATCGGGAGAGACCGTCTGTTCGAGTAGGGCGTTGGCGGTGAGGCTGAGCGCGACCACGCCAACAATGACGACCAGCATTTGGGCGCCGATGATTTGCCAGCGGAGTTGTCGCCAGAAGTGGATCATACGTTGTATCACCAAGATTCGGAAAGCCGCATTGCTGTGCAGCTCCTATAGGTATGGCTTGGCCGCTATGCCGGTGTATCGACGAAGCGGTAGCCGACGCCGCGGGCGGTGCGGATAAGGTTTTCACCGGTGAGGGCTTCGATTTTGCGCCGGACTTGGCTGACGTAGACATCGACGACGCGGTCGGTGCCGTAGAAATCGGCTCCCCACACCTTCTCGATCAGGTCTTCGCGACTGAGGACGCGGTTGTGGTTGCGGGCGAGGGCTAGCAACAGATCGAATTCGGTGGGGGTGAGTTCGAGCAGTTGGCCGGCGGCGCGCGCTTCGCGGGTATCGGGGTCGATTTCGACATGGGTGAAGCGCATGATCGAACTCTTGGCCGGTTTGCCGCGCCGCCGGCGCAAGATGGCTTCGACGCGGGCGACTAGTTCGCGTGGGCTAAACGGTTTGGTCAAATAGTCGTCGGCGCCGACGCGCAGGCCGGCGACGCGATCCATCTCGTCGCTGCGCGCGGTGAGCATCAGGATGAAGACGTCGGAATGTTCGCGCAGGCGGGCAGCGATCTCCATCCCGTCCATGCCGGGCAGCATTAAGTCGAGAATGATCAGATCAGGTTGATCTTCCAGCGCCATTTGCAAGCCTTCGGGGCCGGTGGTGGCGCACAAGACGCGGTAGCCGGCGTGTTCGAGATAGGCTTTGGCAACGTTGCGAATGCTGGCTTCGTCATCGACGACGAGGATGGTCGGTTGCATAGCGTCCCTACCCAGTGTGTGCTTGTGGATCCGCACTAATGTGAAGTTTGCCTAGCCTTGTGTCGTTACGAGAGGTAAGACGCGGAGGCGCTGCGTGCCTGCCCTCGAAGCGATCGGTTGTGTTAATAAGCATTATACCGGAGTGGTCTGATTCCGTGATCGGGGGGGATTGCTTCGCCGCGCGGGGGCATAGCAACGCTATGCCCCTACGCGCGGCTCGCAATGACCAAGGGGGAGCGGCGGCTTGCCCTGACCAAGGGGGAGCGGCGGCTGCCGGTCTGTCATTGCGAGGGGGCGCAGCCCCCGAAGCAATCTCCCGCTTTGGCGGGAAGGATGCCTGTGCGGGTGGCTTCCGCTGAAGGAGGAGATTGCTTCGCCGCCTCCGGCGGCTCGCAATGACAGAAGGGAGCGGAGCGTGCCCTGACCAAAGGGGAGCGGCGGCTGCCGGTCTGTCATTGCGAGGGAGCGGCGGCCCCAGCATAGCTAGGGGCCGCCCGACCGAAGCAATCTCCTACTTTAGCGAAATGGATGCCTGAGCAGGCTGGTTCCGTGATCGCGGGGGATTGCTTCGCCGCGCGGGGCAGAGCAACGCGATGCCCCTTCTACGTGCGCGCGTTGCTGAGGACGACGCCGAGCAGGTTGGCTTTGACCTTTTCGAGCTTTTGGCGCGCTTCACGCACCCGGTCGCGACGCGAGCGGCCAGCTTGCACGACCAGCAAAACGCCATCGACGCGGGTCGATAGCACGAGAGCGTCGGTGTAGCTTTGCACCGGCGGCGTGTCGAAGATCACGATGTCGGCGGTTTGGCGTAGGCGGGCCAGTAGCCCTTCCATGCGGCGCGAGCCGAGCAGGTCGGCGGGACGGGGAGGCAGCGGCCCGCTAGGTAGCAAGCTCAATCCCGGTACGTCGGTCGGTTGGATGGCGAGCGGTGCGTCTTGATCGAGAATCGAACTGGTGAGACCTTGCTCATTCGAGATGCCGAAGATGGTGTGCAGGGCCGGTTGGCGGAGATCGCAATCAACCAGCAAGACCCGCTGTTCGGCTTGGGCCATAGTGACGGCCAGATTCGCGGCGGTCAGGCTCTTTTCCGGCGTGGGCTCGGCAGCGGTCAGCAGTAAGGTATGGATCGGCTTATCGAGACTCGAAAAGAGAATATTGGTGCGCAGCGTGCGATACGCTTCGGCGGCGGCGGAGGCCGGTTCGCGCAGCGTGATCAGCACCTGCTCGGGCGAAGATGTCACGAGCATCACTCCTGCCTGTCTTTACAATATACGCGAAGGCGCGAAGCGGTGGGCGGTGCAGCAGTAGCGCGACCGCCCTTCATCCAAACATAAACTCACTTCTCGGCTAGCGGTATTGCCCCTAGGGTCGGCAGGCCGACAAAGCGTTCCACATCCTCTGGCGTTTTGAGCGTGTCGTCGAGGTATTCGAGCACAAACGCCAGCAGGACGCCGACCACCAACCCAAGGATCGCGCCGGCCAGCATGTTGATTCGGGTATTGGGCCGGATCTCGACCAGCCGGGCGGGCTGGATGCGGGTCACGTTGATGCGGGCGGTGCCTTCAAGGGTGGCGTTGATGCGGTTGACTTCGGCGACAATGCGCTCACCGACGGCGTCGGCGAGCGCCTGCGATTGATCGAGGCGGGGCAGATCAACCTCGATCACAATCTTCTGTTCGTCGGGGCGCGGTTGAATATTGACATCGCGCATTAAGCGTTCGCCGCTAATGTCGAGGCCAATTTGCTGGCTGATCTGGTCAAGCACGCTCGGTTGCATCACCAGCTCGCGGTAGCTGTTCATCGAGTTGCGCAGCACAATGTTGAGGCCGTTGTCGGCTTGATTCGCCAGCGCCAGATAGACCGCCTGCGAGCGGAAGGTTTGCGGCAGCAACTTGCTGATCGCATAAGCGCCAACCACCGCCGCGATGGCGGTGAGGGCAATTACCCACCAGCGCTTGAACAGCACATTCACATAGTCGCGGATTTCCATAAACGTTCCCCTTTAACTGGGCGCAGCACAGCGGCGACAACCGCGAGCGCAAACCCGGCAACCAAGCCCAACGCAGCGCGGAGGGCGGCATCGAACACGATTGCGCGCCGTGACCCGATCGGCTGCGGATCGCCAACCCCATCGAGCACCACGACGTTGAGGCGGGTACCGGCCCGGCCCCAGAAGGCGAGGCCATCAGTCTGCAACACGGTAATGGCCGCTTCCGCCAGTGCCTGCGCTGCGGCTGGCGATGATGCTTCACCCCGCAGATCAACGGCGCGGTGGAGCGGCGTCATCCGCAGGCCCTGCTGAATGTCGGCGGTGCTGAGGGTGATGTTGCGGGCCGCGAGCAGCGGCTCTACCTTGGCGGCGAAAGCCGCGCTGCTTAACACCTGTGGCAGATCGTCGATCAAAAACTCGGTCATTTGCCAATTTTCGATTGTATCTTC
Organism: Chloroflexus islandicus; assembly: GCF_001650695.1. Taxonomy (GTDB): domain Bacteria; phylum Chloroflexota; class Chloroflexia; order Chloroflexales; family Chloroflexaceae; genus Chloroflexus; species Chloroflexus islandicus. The sequence goes on along the minus strand of NZ_LWQS01000036.1, from coordinate 49,517 downwards.
GGCCCCGATAACCGGATAGGTGATCAGCAGACGCGCGGTGGCAGCGTAGCGCGGCGGTTGTTGGAGATCGAACCAGAGACTTAACCCGCCGGCAATCAGTGCCGGCAGCAGGATGAGCAGCCAAAACCGGCGAGCGATACGAATGAGAGTGATCAGTTCCATAGTGTCGCTAGGAGCGCCTCGCACGAGATTTCAGAGGAACGCCGAGAGGTTGTCGGGCAACGTCTCCGTTCTTTGCACATCTTACTACACTTTAGGCCGCTGCGTTGCTTGTCACATCGCCGCTACGGTTTGGCGATACAGACTCTGCTCAAACTCAAGCAGGCGTCCGGCGTGGTGGGCCGCCACTGCCTCATCGATGAAAGAGCGCATCGCAGTGAGGAAACGCTCGCGACTAAACTGTTCGGCGTGGCGGCGCAGCGCGAGCGAGTCGACCGGATCGGTGCGCGATAGGGCGACAGCGGCGGCTAATGCAGCGGCGGACGGCTGATAGAAGAAGCGTCCGGTCACGCCTTCGATCAGCGTCTCGAGCGCGCCACCGGCAGCGAAAGCAATGACGGGCCGGCCAACGGCCAGTACTTCCAGCGGAGTAATGCCAAAATCTTCTTCGCCGGGGAAGATAAAGGCGCGGCAGCGGGCGAACAGGTCGAGCCGGGTCGCTTCATCCACCCACCCCAAGAACTCGATGTTGGGGCCGGCCATCCGTTCGAGCCGCGCTCGATCACGGCCATCACCAAAAATCTTGAGTGGCAGGCGCAGATGGTTGAAAGCTTCGATTGCCAATTCCAACCGCTTGTAAGGGATGAGCCGGCCACCGGCGAGGTAAAAGCCTTCGGGTTGGCGTGGCTGGTAGGGCGGCAGATCGACCGGCGGCGGAATCACCATCGCCGGTCGGCGGTAGTAGCGGGCAATCCGTCCGGCGACCTCGCGCGAATTGGCGATAAAGAGATCAACCCGATTGGCGCTGGTTGTGTCCCACATGCGCAAATAGTTGAGCAGAAACGGCAACAAGCGCGCTTGAAGGCCGCTAATCTGTTCGCGAGCGACATAATCGCCGGTGCGCCATGCAAAGCGCATAGGAGTGTGGCAATAGCATATATGCAACGCTCCCGGCCGGGGGATGATCCCTTTGGCGAAGGCGCTCGAACTGCTGATAATCAGATCATAGTCGCGCAGATCAAACTGCTCGAAAGCGGCGGGATACAGCGGCACATAGCGGCGAAACTGGGTGCGCCATGCCGGCAAGCGCTGCATAAACGAAGTGCGAATATCCCATTGTTGGTAAGCAACCGGCATAGCTGCCGGATCAAAGATCGACGTATAGACCGGCGCTGCCGGGAAGAGCGCGTGCAGCGCTTCGAGCACGCGCTCGGCGCCGCCGTATTGGTTCAGATAATCGTGTACCAGAGCGACCCGCATAGCCAATACCTATCCTATCCGGCTTGATGCCACTGCCGGATAGGATAGCACATTCACGCCACTGCGTTTACTTGCTGTATTGGCGACGGAGGCCGAGACTAATCACGGTCATCAGCGCCATTGCGCCGGCGCAGACGAGGTAGGCGGTCGCGAAATCGAAGCTATCAGCGATACTGGCCATCAGCGCCACGGCGATCAGGGTGCCGATGCTAATCGTGATGTTAATCACGCTCTGGGCCACGCCGCGGTCGGTGGCGGCCACCTCTTCGAGCACCAAGGCGCGTAACGCACCGCCGACCACCACTCCTAAGCCGCTGCCCATAATCAGGGTAGCGACCACAAACAGCCAGAACGGCGCTTGCGGCAGGCCTAGCAGGGCCGTGCCGACCGTCAATTGGCTATAGCCGATCACCATTGTCATCCGTCCGCCGATCCGTGGCAACCACCGTCCGGCGAATACTGATGTCACCGAGGCAAGGAAGACCAGCGGCAGCAGGAAAAAGCCGGCTTGACTGATTGGCACGCCAAAGTTTACCGCGACTGAGGTAATGAAGATAATGCTGCCCATCGAAATGCCGGAACCGACGGCGAGCAGATAGACGACTTGCAATTGGCGGTTGGTAAAGAGTCGCGGCGGCAGCAGGGGCGCCGGCGCGCGCGTTTCGCGCCATGCCAGCACGGGGGTCAGTACCGCCACCAACAGGAAGAGCCACGGCCAGATGGTAACCCCAAAGATGCGATCAAGCAATTGGTTAATGCCGAGCGTGGTGCTGACCAAAATCAGCACCAACAGCACCAGCCCTTGCCAGTCGAATGCGCCATTGGCCGCTTCATGCTGGGCAGTCGAGCGGGGCAAGGCGCGCCATCCGAGGAAAATGACTACCGCGGCGACCGGCAAATTGAGTAAAAAGATCCAGTGCCAATCGGCGACAGCCAGTATCAATGAAGCCATCACCGGCCCAACCAGAAAGGCCATCCCCGAAGTCGCTCCAATCAAGCCTAGCGCCTTCGCCCGTTCCGCCGAGGGCAACACATCGCCGATCACGGCGCTGGCGGTCGGGGTAATGCCGCCGGCGCAGACGCCTTGCACGGCGCGCCCCAGCAACACCATCGTCAGATCGGATGCCAGCGCGATCATCAACGAGCCAATGGCAAAGCCAAAGACATTCAGCAGGTAGACATTGCGACGTCCGTAGCGATCGCTGAGACTGGCCATTAATGTTGTGCTGCTCAGCGAACAGAGGGTAAAGATAATTGAAACCAACACCACTTGGGTGTTGTCAATCGCAAATGCTGCCCGCAACGCCGGCACGATTGGGCCAATGATTGCCGAGTCGAGCGCCGACATAAAGACGCCCACGAACAACACGGTCATAATCGCGCGGCGGGTATCGGTTTCGGGCACGGCCACCGAAGTCATGCGACCTCCTTCATCGCTGATCAAGGGATAGCGGATAAAGAGAAGAGAACCGCCGTTATAGCAATGCCTGCTCTGAACCCTTCGTTATTCGATCACGTGCAATTGGGTTTGCCGGCCATGCAACCATACCATAGCGCCCCCGGTCAGCGCAGCATCTTCTTCGAGGGCAATGCGTACCGGTTGATTGCCCCATTCGGGTACGAGCGCCACATTATTCAACTCGATGGAGTAAACAGTCTCGTCGTACAGCGGGTAATCGCCGGCGCCGGGCACCCCTTCTTGGTGATCCCACAATCCAATCGTTGGCCCGGCAGCATGGCCATGGTAGCCAAGCGGATGCGAATAGATCGAAGGTTGCAACCCTTCGGCCAGCGCGCGCGCACGGGTTGCTGCTAACACCTGATTGCCGGTGCGCCCAACCCGCATCTCGTCTAACAGGATATCTTGCAGCCGATTCGCTTGAGCTAACGCGGCGACAAGTCCCGCCGGTGGCGCGGTTTCATTGCGCGCTACCACATACGCATGCTGCTGTTGGTCGGTACAGAGGCCAAGGTGGCAAAAGCCAACATCACAATGGAGCAAATCGCCGGGCCAGATCCGGTTGCGGGTTGGCGGGACGTCAAATGGCATACCGTGGGCTTGAATACTGACGGTTGGTTGGAACCAAGCCTGCACACCGGCCTCGTGCATGGTTTGGCGCAGCCACCACACGACATCATCGGTCGTGGTGACGCCGGGTGTGATCACGGCGCGCGAAAATGCGGTGGCGATGATCCGGTGACCAAGCGCAACTAATTCCGGGTAGACCGCTAATTCGGCTGGAATACGGCGTTCGAGCCAACCGATCACCAGCGCTTCGGCGCTGACGCAACGTTCGGCGTAGCGCGGGCCAAGGGCGGCGCAGAGACGTTGGTATTCAGTGTAGGTCAGGCCATCGGCAAACGCAAAGGTCGATGACATATTGATCCCGATCCGCTGCGGATCATACTCGGCGACGAGGCGGGCTAAGCAGTCATCTTGTGACTCGGTGTCAGGACTCCAAGCCTGCCGGTAGAGATCGCCATAGCCGTAGCGATCAAGCGTCAGTTGCTCGACCGTGCCGTCAGGGCAACGGGCAAAGAGCAGAATCGTACGGCGACGGGCATTCATCGCCGGCGCTGGCAGCAACGTCATGATGACGGGGTCTTCATTGTATTCACGGGCAGTCACAATCCACAGATCGATCTGGGCGCGTTCCATCAGTTCGGGTAACAGCAGCGTCAAGCGTTCGGCTAGCCATTGCACGCGCAGATCGATCTGCGTGCGGAGTGAAGTCACAACGGGGGTGATGATCATAGCGCAAGATCGTCTTTCCACACAGCGCCGGGTTGGGTTATCGCTAACCTGAATCTCGACTATTATAACGCATGCGATGAAAGTGCTGCTGTCACTGTCGTAGTGAGTGAGCTTAACGTAAACGGTTTAGCCAAAAAAGAGACCATACTGCTCGCTCGCAAATGAGCCGGTAATTCTTGTTGAGAGAAGCCACTCATCAGAATGATCCGCAAGGAAGGATAGCGACTGAGGATCTCGGTCGCCAGCTCATCACCCGTTTGGCCCGGCATGCTCAAGTCGATGAGGGCTAAGGCCAATTGGTGGCCGTGCTGTTCGAGCACTTGTTGCGCCTCGGCGCTACTGGCGGCTTCGTAGACGGTAAATCCTATCCGGCGCAACATCCGTTGCGCGACCATCCGTACATCAGGTTCATCATCAACGACCAAGGCCGATTGTTCATGTTGGACCAAAGGCTGTTCAACCACTGCTTGGATCGGTTGCGACTCTGGTGGTGTCGTTGAGATGGTATCAGAAAGGGTCGTCATTGGCCAAAAGACGGTAAAGGTTGTGCCCTGATTCGGTTCGGTGTCAATGTGTAGCATGCCGCGGTGGGTGCGCACAATGCCATTCACCGCCGCCAAGCCAAGACCGCGACCGGTAAATTTAGTGCTGAAAAACGGATCGAAAATGCGCGCTTTGGTGACTTCGTCCATCCCATGGCCGGTGTCTTTGACAATCAGCGCGGCGTAACGTCCGGGTGGCTGATCAGCGCCAATCTGCATCGTAGCCGTCTCATCGGCGCTAACGTCACGCACCTCAGTCGCAATGGTGACGGTGCCGTTACCGGTAATGGCTTCAGCGCCGTTAATGGCCAGATTCATTAACACCTGCCGGATTTGGGCAATGTTACCCTCAATGGGTAATGGGATGGGGGAAGGTTGAACGATCAGATCAACCCGTCTGGGTAAGATGCTACGCAGCAATGTTTGCATCTCTTCCACCACCCGGCTGAGGTCAAGCCGTTGCATATCGGGTTGGTGGCGGCCAGTGTAGGTCAATAATTGATTGGTGAGCTCGCTGGCCCGCAACGCGGCTTGCTCGATTTGCGCCAGCAAAGGATAGGCAGGGTGATCGGCGGGCAGTTCGCTGAGGGCAAGTGAAACATTGCCTAACACGCCGACGAGTAGATTATTGAAATCGTGGGCGATTCCGCCGGCCATGACGCCTAAGCTCTCAAGCCGTTGGGTCTCACGGAGTTGCTGCTCGATCCGCTCGCGTTCGCGCTCCATCCGGCGCCGTTCGGTGATATCGATCGCAATCCCGGCAATGCCGTAGATCTTCCCTTCGTGATCGAACAGCGGAAATTTGATAGTGGTAAACGCTGTCAGCCCATCAGCCGTCCAACGATCGTCATCGCGTTGAATCGGGCGGCGATGACGCAAGACCTCACGGTCGAACGAGCGGTAGTAGTCGGCCAAGGCCGGCGCGAAGAGTTCGTCGTCTCCTTTGCCGATCATTGCCTGCGGTTCATAGCCGGCAAAGGCGGCTAAGCGCTCGTTCACCATCAGATAGTGCCCTTCGGCATCTTTAACAAAGATCAGTGCTGGTATCTGGTTGATAATGTCTTGCAGCAGGCGACGGCTGGTTTCAACCGCAGCCTCGGCAGTGCGTTGGGCGGAAATATCTTCGATCAAGCGGACGAGAAACGTGATCTTGTCCTCTTTGTCGCGCACCGCCGAACAGGTCATGCGACCGTACACAATATGGCCATCTTTATGCAGGTACCGCTTTTCGACCGTATAGCTATCGCGTTTGCCGTCGAGTAATTCTTCCCACAGCAGCAGATCGGTATTGCGATCATCGGGATGGGTGCGATGTATGATTATCGTGCCGATCAGCTCGTCGCGTTCAAATCCCAACATCGTCGCAATGGCTTGGTTGCAATCGACAATCCGGCCACTCTCTTCAATCACCACAATCCCAATGCTCAGTTGATCAAACAGCGCGGCAAAGCGCCGTTCGCGTTCGTACAGTTCGGCGGTAAGGCGTTGTTCTTCGTCGCGGATCCGCACCCAATCGGTCACGTCACGGTTCATTTCGCCGATCAGCACCAGCCGGTGCATGTGATCGTAGATCGGAAAATAGGTTGTTTCTGCCCAAAATTGTTGATCAACAACCCGGCCTTCGATCTCGGCTTCGGCAGTATCGTAGGGAGTGGGCGGCATTGCGGCGATTTGGCCGCGGCGGGCGGCCTCGAAGGCGGCGACAAAGCCGCGCTTCTGGGCCGCCGGATCGTTGTAAATGTTGTAGCGCCCGACGACTTGATCGATCGGTGTTGCCACCAATTGTTCATTGGCCCGATTCATTGCCACTGACAGCCCATCAGGCGCAAACAACACCATTGGGATGGGCAATTGGTGGAAGACCATATCGAACGGCAACTCATGAGCGGCCAAACTCGCGGTAAACTGCGCGCGGAGGATTGAGAGCTGTTGGCGTAAGATGGCGTTTTCGCGTTCGAGAGATCGCAATCGCTCGTGTATATCCATAACTGTGTCCTTATGAGCATTGCGGAAGGGTCGATCCGGTTGGTTGGCCGCCCTGAATTCGTTACCGCCCGCTAAAGTTGGGGGCGCGTTTTTCGATAAAGGCGCGCATACCCTCTTTCTGATCCTCGCTGGCGAAGAGGAGGTAGAAATTGCGCAATTCAATCGCCAACCCTTCGCGCACGGTGGTTTCGGCGGCGGCGCGTACCGCCTCTTTGGCCAATTGCACAGCCAGCGGCGATTTGGCGGCGATCGTCTGCGCCACTCGGCGCGCTTCGTCGAGCAGGGTTTCCGGCGGGCAGACCCGGTTCACTAATCCATGTGCGGCGGCCTCGTGGGCGCTGATCGTGGCGCCAGTCAAGACCATCTCCATGGCGCGGTAGGGGCCGAGGGCGCGGGTAAGGCGTTGGGTGCCGCCGGCGCCGGGAATGATGCCGATATTGATTTCAGGTTGGCCGAATTGGGCCGTCTCGCTGGCCAAAATGATGTCGCACATCATCGCCAGCTCGCAGCCGCCGCCGAGCGCGTAGCCATTAACGGCGGCAATCACCGGTTTGCGGATGGCCGCAATTCTGGCCCAACGGGCAATCATGCCGCTGGTGAGCATCTCGATCGGGGTGGCGTTGGCCATTGCCTTGATGTCGGCGCCGGCAGCGAACGCCCGCCCAGCCCCAGTGATGATGATGGCCCGGATCAAGTCATCGGCGTCATACATCTCGAGATGGCGAATGAGATTATCGATGAGCGCTGGGCTGAGGGCGTTGAGCGCCTGTGGCCGGTTGAGAGTCAGGATAGCGATAGGGCCTTCGACCGAGCTGATGACCAATGGTTCGTTGCTCATGACAGTCGCTCCTTATATGTGCAGCGGTGCGTACGTAACGACATTACAATGCACTATCATTACGTTACCTATCGTAACCCGATTGTACCACGCCCGTTGCAGGAAATAGCCGCTCTATGGTACATTGAAGCCAGCAAAATCGGGTTTCGCGCCGCCAGAAGGAGACGCGCCTTGACCCCTGTCGAAGATGCCAATCTGTCCAACCGGATTACGCCGGCCATTGAAGATTATCTGAAAGCGATCTATTTGCTGCAACAGCAGGTCGGTGCGGTGACGACGACAATGCTCGGCGAGCTGCGCGGGTCGCGCCCAGCATCGGTTACTGGGATGATCAAGAAGCTGGCCGAGATGAATCTGGTGCAGCATACGCCCTATCAAGGCGTGGTGCTGTCACCAGCCGGCGAGCGGATTGCGTTGGAGGTGATCCGGCATCATCGTTTGCTCGAACTCTACCTCGTCGAGGCGCTCGGTTATAGTTGGGACGAGGTGCATGAAGAGGCCGAGCGGCTCGAACACCACATTAGCGAGAAGCTCGAGGCGCGGATCGCCGAACGGTTGGGCTACCCGGATTTTGATCCGCATGGCGACCCGATCCCCGGCGTCGATGGGGCCTTGCCTACCACCCGCGCCATCCGGCTGGCCGATCTGCCGCTCCACCAACCGGCGCGGATTGCGCGGGTGCGTGATCAGGCCGCTGAGCGGCTGCGTTATCTGGCCGATCTCGGTCTTGTGCCCGGCGCGCGGGTGGTGGTGACGGCCAGTGCGCCGTTTGACGGGCCGTTGACGGTGCAGATTTGCGATGCCGACCCGGTGCCGCTCGATCGGCGCTTGGCCCGCACGATCGAAGTTGAGGCCGAGGAGCCGGCGGTTACGGCGTAGCGGTCACGAAGATCGGGTTGGTAAAGAGCCACGGTTTGCCGCCCCAATACGCTTCCACGCGGTAGATGCCGTCGTCGTCAACGGTTTGGCGGATGCGGCGGATGCCGCTGGTCATAACTTCGCCGTTGACGATTAAGCGGGCGTAGGCATCGGCGCCAACGTCAACCTCGACCAACAGCGGCCCGCCGGCAAGACTGATTGTATCGCCCATTTCCGCCGTTTCACCGGGACGGCTAAGACGAAAGACGATCGATGGCGCTTCGCCATCAAGCCGGTTGGCAAAGTAACAACGTCCGGCGGTTAACGCAGCGTAGACCTGATTGGTTGCCTCTTTCGCATCACTGCTGAGCGGTTCGGCGAGCAAAATGTAGTTAGTGAGGGTGCGGAAGATCCACGGGTAGGGAAAGACTTCGATTTCGCCCCATGGCGCTTGGCGTTTGAAGCCGTGGGCATCGACGCCGCCGATGCCGAAGGTGCGCCGGCCAGCCATATTCAGCCGATCCCACCACCACAAGGTCGCCAGCGTCGGCCCGCTTAGACCCAAGCGTGGGTTGAGCACCAGCGCCAGTTTATTGCGTTCGGTCAGGTGCTCGCCCCAATCGCTCATCAAATTCCACAACTCAAGCCCAACGACGCGCCCTTCGCGCTGGCTTGGCCCATCAATCGTCCAGTCATCCCACCGGTAAATATCCTTGAACGAATTGCGGATTCGCTCGTCGGGATGGGCGATAATGCCGAAGCCGCCGCGGTCGTACACTTCATCAATGAACTGTTGCGGCGGCAGTTCGTTGCTAATCACCGTGTCAACGTTGAGGGCGAGGAAGTGGTTGTGATCAGGGGTGATTTCATAGCCGACAATGACTAACACATCGTCGTGCCAGCCGGCGAAGGGTAAACCTTCGAGCGTGTCGTGGTCGGTGACAATCACCCAGCGCAGACCGGCCTCACGGGCAGCGGCGATCAGGTGCGGGAAGGTGGCCGATCCGTCCGAATAGGTCGTATGCATGTGGATGGCGCCGGGGTAGATGAAGGGATAATTCATAGCGTACTCCGCTCGTAACATCGATATGCGGCTGTTGTAGATAGTATAGCCGCAAAGAGAGACAAGCGATACGTGGCTGTCAAATGTTGGGCGGGGTTGTGTGCTCGCTGTCATTGCGAGAGCGCGGAGCGCCCGCAGCAATCGCCTGCTTCAGCGGCGGGGATGCGTGAGGGGGGCTTTATACACTCTACCAGCACAGGGCTGATCTGGCGCGAGGTGCGCAGGCGGTTCACGTATGGACTGCGGCAGTGCAACTGCCGCACTCCACCCGCTATCGGAGGGGATTGCTTCGCCGCCGTACGGCAGCTCGCAATGACAGAGGGGGAGCGGGGGCGCTTGCCAAACTGGGAGCCGCCCGACCGCAGCAATCTCCCGCTGGGGCATACGATGCTGGAGTGGTGCATACCGGGGGTGCAGGGTGGTGGATGCGGCAGTTTTACTGCCGCACTCCAAAGGGTGCGTTTCGCTCTCGCGGGGGATTGCTTCGCCGCCTTACGGCGGCTCGCAATGACGTGGTTCGTTTGTCATTGCGAGGGAGCAGCGGCCTCCAGCTCTGCTGGAGGCCGCGCGACCGAAGCAATCTCCTGCTTCAGCGGAGGGGATGCGTGAGGGGGTTCTTCCCGCTGTCGGAGGCGATTGCTTCGCCGCGCTGCGCTCGGCTCGCAATGACAGGAGGGGCGGGGCAATGCAGCGCATTGCCCCTACTACGCGCCTGTCAACTACAGATATGCTACTATACCCGCGTATGATCACCATTGACATCGATGCCAGCCGGGCGACGGTGGCGCAACGCACCGGTACCGAACGCTACAGTTACGAAGTGATTGCGGCCTTAGACCGGATCGCGCCGGCTGAGGTGCAATTTCGCCTCTACATTAACGGCGGGTGCGAGCGGTTGCCGCCGCTGAGCCAGCGGGCGCAGGTGCGCGATCTGCGCTTGCCGCGGCTGTGGACGCATCTGCGGCTGGGGCCGGCTAGTTGGCGCGCTCGTCCGCGGGTGTTGTTTGTGCCGGCGCATGTCGTGCCGCTGCTCCATCCGCCAACGGTGGTGACTATTCACGATGTGGGCTATCGGGTCTTTCCCGAAGCGCACACCGCTCGCCGCCGGCTCGAACTCGAAGTGACGACGCGGTGGAGCTTGCGCGCGGCCCGGCGGGTGCTGGCCGTTTCCGAGGCAACCAAGCGCGATCTGGTCAATTGGTACGGCGTTAACCCTGACCGGATTACCGTCACGCCTCTCGGCTTGAGTGCGGATTTCGGGCCACCGGATGATCGGGATTGTGTTACGGCTGTACGCGCGCGCTATGGTTTGTTGCAACGGCCATATCTCTTGTACATCGGCACGGTGCAGCCGCGCAAGAATCTAGCGCGGGTGATTGAGGCGCTGGCGACGGTATTGGCTGCCGGTTACAATCTTGATCTAGTGCTGGCCGGCAAGCGCGGCTGGCTGAGCGAACCGATCGAGCGGCGGGCCAGCGAGTTGGGGATTGCCGATCGGGTGCGTTTTACCGGCTATGTCGCCGATGCCGATCTGCCCGCGTTGCTAGCCGGCGCGCTGGCGTTCATCTTTCCGTCGCTGTACGAAGGCTTTGGCATCCCGGTGCTAGAGGCGATGGCATGCGGTGCGCCGGTCATCACGAGTACGATCTCGTCGTTGCCGGAAGTGGCCGGCGATGCGGCGCTGCTGGTTGATCCCCTCGACGTGCATGCAATTGCCGCGGCCATCATGCGCGTGCATGATGATGCGACTCTGCGTGCTGATCTGCGGCAGCGCGGTTTGGCGCGCGCGCGCCAGTTTACGTGGGAGGCGTGCGCGCAGCGGACGCTAGAGGCGTTGATGGCGGAATAAAACGATGGATCATGCTCGTGAACAAAACCTTGCGCCCGATCCTTTTCTCGCCGGTATCCAGCTTTTCAACGCCGGCGAGTATTGGCATGCCCACGAGCAATGGGAAATCTGCTGGCGGGAGGCGCAGGGGATAGAGGCCGAGTTTTACAAGGCCTTGATCCAGATCGCGGCGGCGCTGGTGAAGTGGCGGCAGGGCAACCGGCGCGGCTTGCAGCTCAATTGGGCCAAGGCGCAGCGCCGGCTGGCGCAGTTGCCGGCGGTGTACCGCGGGGTCGATTTGGCGGCTTTGGGAAGAGCCATGGCGGACATCGTGGCCGATCCGGAACGCGGGGAAAGGCCACGGGTAGGGACATAGCGACGCTATGCCCGCGCGGGCATAGCGTCGCTATGTCCCTACCAATTTAATCGTCGTCGTCAATCCGGCGCGGGATGACGCGCGGCGCGCGGCGCGGCTCTTTCGGCGGTGGCGGGCCGAGGACGAGTTCGAGCGCCTGTTCGATCCGTTCGATCAGGTGGATGGTCAATTGCCGGCGCAAGACGGCTGGAATCTCGGCCAGATCGTGCTCATTGCGCTTGGGTAGAATGATCTGGCGAATGCCGGCCCGGTATGCACCCAGCACCTTCTCTTTCACGCCGCCGATTGGCAAAATCCTCCCGTGCAGCGTAATCTCGCCAGTCATGGCAATATCGTGGCGCACCGTGCGCCCGGTTAGCGCCGAGATCAAGGCAGTAGCGATGGTCACACCCGCCGAAGGGCCATCTTTCGGAGTAGCGCCTTCGGGGACGTGGACGTGAACATCGAGCTTATCGAAGTGGCGGACCTCAATGCCTAATCGAGCAGCGTTGGCGCGGGCAAACGAGAGCGCCGCCTGCGCCGACTCTTGCATCACCTCGCCGAGCTGGCCGGTGAGCAGCAGATTGCCTTTGCCGTCCATCAATACCACTTCCACTGGCATAATGTCACCGCCGGCGCTGGTATAGACCATCCCAACCGCCACCCCTACCTGATCGCGCGGATCAATCTTGCCAATCTCGAAGCGGGGCGGGCCGAGCAGTTTGGGCAAGGCCCGCGGCGTGATTTGGCGCTGGTAGCGTTTACCCTCAGCGATGCGGCGAGCGATTTTGCGGCAGATCGCGCCAATCTCGCGTTCCAGATTGCGCACGCCGGCTTCGTAGGTGTAGTTGCGGATAATCGCATGAATCGTTTCATTCCCGAACCGGATCGTCGCCGGCGGCAGGCCGCTATCGGTCATTTGGCGCGGAATGAGAAAGCGGCGAGCGATGTGCAGCTTCTCATCCTCGGTATAACCCGGCAACTCCACCAGTTCCATGCGGTCGAGCAGCGGATCAGGGATAGCGTCGGCGACATTGGCCGTGGTGATGAACAGGGTCTGGCTGAGGTCGTAAGGCAGATCGAGATAGTGATCGCTAAAGGTGCTGTTCTGTTCGGGATCGAGCACCTCAAGCAGGGCGGCTGACGGATCGCCGCGAAAATCGCTGCCCAGCTTATCAACCTCGTCGAGCATAAAGACCGGGTTGATCGTGCCGGCCACCTTCATCCGCTGCAAAATGCGTCCGGGCAACGCACCGATATAGGTGCGGCGGTGGCCGCGGATCTCCGCCTCGTCATGCACGCCGCCAAGGCTGAGACGGACGAAGCGGCGGCCTAGTGCCTCGGCAATGCTCTGGCCGAGGCTGGTCTTGCCGACGCCGGGAGGGCCGACGAAGCAGAGGATGGGCGCACGGCGGGCGGGGCCGGCCAGTTGGCGCACAGCAATGTATTCGAGGATGCGATCCTTGACTTTGCGCAAGCCGTAGTGGTTGCGTTCGAGCACCGCCGCTGCGGCGCGCAGATCGCGATTCTCCGGGCTGGCGTTGCTCCACGGCAGCGAAATCAGCCAATCGAGATAGGTGCGCAGCATACCGTGTTCGGGTGACATTGGCGAGATAAGATCGAGCCGGGCCAATTCCTCCTCGAAGCGGGCCATCGCATGGGCCGGCAACCCGGCGGCAGCGGCGCGTTCACGCAAGAGAGCGATCTCGCGGCGCGATGGATCCTCTTGGCCGAGTTCGCGTTGAATAGCGCGCAACTGCTCGCGCAGAAACATCTCGCGCTGGCTGCGATCAACCTCCTGCTGCACTTGGCTATGAATGCGATTTTCGAGTTCGAGGAGATCGAGCTCTTTGGCCAGCAAGACTTCGAGATGGCGCAGCCGTTGCTCGATATCTACCAATTCCAGAATTTTTTGCCGCTCTTCGACCGAAATGGGCAAGAGGGCAGCAATAATATCGGCCAACTCACCGGGTTCGGCGCTGTTGAGCGCGGTGAGGTAGGCATCGTCGGGCAAATTGCGCGACAAGCGGACGATCTTCTCGAAGGTGGTCAGGATCGTGCGGCTGAGGGCTTCGACCATCAGCGCCGCATCTTCATCGAGCGGCGGCGTTTCGAGCGGCGCGGCTAGCACGCGCAGCGCCGGATGTTCGGCCACCACGCTGATGATTTGCATCCGTTGCCGGCCTTCGAGCACCACGCTCAACGTGCCGTCAGGCAGGCGACGCAGCCGTTGCACAATCGCTTCAACGCCGATCGAGTAGAGGTCGTTCATCCCAACCGAAAAATCTTCGGTTGGGCCGCGGGCGGCAACCGCCAGCACAACCCGATCGCTGGCGGCAGCTTGCTCGACCGCATTGATTGCGCGTTCGTCATTGACGAACAGTGGCGCCAGCATTTGCGGGAACAGGACGCTGTCGAGCAACGGGAGCACCGGCCGCTCGACCGGCGTTGCGCCGGCAGTAGGTGATGGCGATTGTTCGTTGGCCGGAGTCGTGGTCATAGCCTCGCTCCTGCGCAGGCCAGCGGGTTGCTTGAACAGTGCGCCTGCGCGTTGTCATGATTGTACGTTCAGTGTAGCATATACTGGCAGGTTTCGCGTTATTCGTTGGTTGTTGCGGGAAAGAAGACGGTGAAGATTTCGCTCAACGATCTCACATTGCACGTCGCGCTAGCCGGCGCTGGGCCGCCGCTGCTCTTGTTGCACGGCTTTACCGGCAACGGGCAGACATGGCAACCGCTGGTTCCGTCCCTCGCTGCGCACCACACGTTGGTGATGGTTGATCTGATCGGGCACGGCCAGAGTGACGCTCCCGCCGATCCGGCGCGGTATGCGATCGAGCAGTGCGTGGCCGATGTGCTGGCGTTGATCGATCAGCTCAGCTTCACGCGGGTTGATCTGTGCGGCTATTCGATGGGCGGGCGGATCGGGCTGCTCTTGGCTGCCGGCGCGCCGGAACGGGTGGGGCGGCAGGTCTTGATCGGGGCCTCGCCGGGGTTGGCCGATCCGGCGGAACGGGCGGCGCGCTTGGCGAGCGACGAAGCGCTGGCCGAACGGATCGAGCGCGAGGGGCTGGAGTGGTTTGTCGAGTATTGGGCGGCGCAGCCGCTCTTCGCGTCGCAACGACGCTTGCCGGCGGAGGTGCGCGCGGCGCAGCGGGCGCAGCGGCTAGCCGGCAGTGCGTGCGGGTATGCTAACGCGCTGCGCGGGATGAGCGTCGGGCGGCAGCCGTCGTTGTGGGCAGCGTTGCCGGCCATTGCGACCCCTACCTTGCTCATCACCGGCGCGCTCGACGAGAAGTTCTGCGTGATCGGGGCGCAGATGGCGGCGCTGATGCCGCATGCGCGTCATGTGATCGTGCCGGATGCCGGTCACGCGGCGCAGATCGAGCAGCCAGCGATGGTTGGCAGGTTGATCAGCGATTTTCTCGCTGAAGCGACAGACTGACATGTCTTTCGCTGAAGGGGGGATTGCTTCGGGCACTGCACCCCGTGCCCCCGTTGTCCTTGCGAGCCGCGCTGCGCGCGGCGAAGCAATCTCCCGCGAGCACGGAAGCTACCCGCTCAGGCATCCTTCCCGCCAAAGGGGGAGATTGCTTCGGTCGGGCGGCCCTGCGCTACGCTGGGGCCGCCACTCCCTCGCAATGACATGTGGAATGCGCCCCGGTTGTCCTTGCGAGCCGCCGCAGGCGGCGAAGCAATCCCCCACGAGAGCGGGACACCATCACTCATCGATCAGCCCGCGCAGCGGGCTTCGTACCGGTAGCCCGGCCCTTGAGGGCCGGGCGATACGGTGCGGGGAATGCACCTTCTTGCCCCACTCCCGCGGGGGTAGGGGATGCCGCACAGGCATCCTTCCCGCCAAAGGGGGAGATTGCTTCGGGCGCTGCGCGCCCTCGCAATGACATAAGGGGCTGGCGACCCCTCGCAATGACAGGCGAGTGCGAGAGCAATCTACTCAGGCACAGGTACCGCTGAAACAGGGGATTGCTTCTATGCTTGACCCGCGTTGCTGGCGGATAGTGCGTACAGCGACAATGGTGACGTTAGCGCCGGTCTTGCTCTAGCCGAATAGTGAGGTGTCAATACTGTTAACGTATTGATTTACCGCCTTCCTTGATATACAATGTTCCTATCATACTCTCACGCAAACGTCAATAAGGCAGTGCAGCCGGGTGTCAACATGAAGTGGCGGGAAGGTGTGTGCTCAGAGGGTCATTGCAGGTGGAAGCGCATCCAGACAGACTGGGCGCCGGTTTGCGCTGACCGCTGCTGCGTGCGCCGTCTCCTGCGCACCAGCTAGCATCTGCGCCGGTTACGCTGCCCTTGGTCGTCTGCGTCAGATAGTCGTTGTGGGGTGCCGATGTCGCTTCGTTTGCTGTTGTGAGGAGGGACGCTATGGCTCTTGGCGGGTACGCAAACCGAATCGCCCATGTCGATCTGACGGCTGGAACGGTGGAATATCGCGGCATTCCCGAAGACTGGGCGCGCAAGTATATCGGCGCGCGCGGGCTTGGGGTGCGCTATATGCTCGAGAATGGCCCGCAGGTTGATCCACTCTCGCCCGATAACCTGCTCTGCTTTATGAACGGCCCGCTGACTGGCACCGAAGCGAATATGAGCGGGCGGATGGCGATTGTCACCAAGTCGCCCCTGACCGGCACCGTCACCGACAGCCACCACGGCGGTTGGTCGGCGGCGCGGCTGCGCTGGGCCGGCTTTGACGGCCTGTTGGTGAAGGGCAAGGCCAGCGGCCCGGTCTACCTGTACGTGCATGATGGCATCGTCGAGATTATGGATGCCTCGGAGGTCTGGGGCAAAGGCATTCACGATACGGTCAAGTTCTTCCGCGAGCGCTACGGCGAGAAGGATTTGAGCGTGATCGCGATTGGCCCCGCGGGCGAGAATCTGGTCAAGTTTGCCTGCTGGGTCAACGAGAACGATCGCGCCAGCGGGCGTGGTGGCACCGGCTGCGTCGGCGGCAGCAAGTTGCTCAAGGCGGTGGTGATCAAGTCGGCCAAGAAGATGCCCAAGGCGGCCAACCTCGAGGCGTGGAAGCCGGCTCAGAAGCGCGCCCTCGCCACGATCATGGACGAGCGCAACATTACGAGCCCGCGCAAGGGCGGTCTCTCGGTCTACGGCACCAACGTGCTGATGAATATCACCAGCGCGATGGGGGCGTTGCCCACCAAGAACAGCATGGTCACCTCGTTCGGCCCCAGTGCCGAAAAGATCAGCGGCGAGTATGTCAAGGAGCATATTCTGGTCGATGACCCGACCTGTCACGCTTGCCCGGTGGCCTGTAAGAAAGAGGTCGAGATCAAAGAGGGGCCATGGAAGGGCCTCCGCATGGAGAGCGTCGAGTACGAGCCGGCATGGTCGCTCGGCGCGAACTGCGGCAACGATGATATCAATACCGTCGCCAAGCTGATCGATATGTGCAACGACTACGGCATGGACGCTATCGAGCTGGGCCATCCGCTTTCAGTCTACATGGAAGCGACTGAGCGCGGCTATACCAACGGCGATGGCGGCCTTGCTTGGGGCGACACGATGGCGATGGTCGAGATGGCGCGCAAGATTGCGATGCGCGAGGGCATCGGCAATGTGATGGCCGATGGCGCTGAGGCGACGGCGCGGTACTTTGGCCACCCCGAATTGGCGATGACGGTGAAGGGCCAAGGCGTGCCGGCCTACGATCCGCGCGGTCTGAAAGGCATGGGCATTGCTTACGCGACCAGCAACCGCGGTGCCTGCCACCTGCGCGCCTATACTCCCGCCGCCGAGCTGGGGGTGATGCCGTTCGGCTCGCTCAAGGTCGATCCGCTGGCGTGGAAGGGCAAGGGTGAGCTGGTGAAGATCTTCCAAGATGTTCACGCCTTCTCCGACAGCCTCGATCTGTGCAAGTTCAGCGCCTTCGCCGAGAGCGCCGAGGAGTACGCGGCCCAGTATGCGGCGATGGTGGGGGTTGAGTGTACGCCGGAAGATGTGCTCAAGATCGGCGAGCGCATCTACAACCTCGAGCGCTACTACAACAATCTGGCCGGGTTCCGTGAGGGCAGCGACTATCTGCCGGCTCGCTTCACCCAAGAGCCGTCAACGATGCCCGGTTCGGAAGGCCACGTCTGCGAGCTCGATGAGATGCTGGCCGAGTACTACGCGGCCCGCGGCTGGGTGAATGGCGTGGTGCCGGAGAGCAAGCTGCGCGAGCTGGGGATTATCGATTAAGTGGTGAGCTGGCTAGCCGTGGGGCGGGCGCTCGGATGCGCTCGCCCCGTTCTAATGACTGAAACGCGATGCAAGTGAATTTCTATGCGACTCTGCGCCCGATCGTTGGTGGCCGGACGGTAGAGTTCCATGTTGGTGAGCATGTGACGGTGAAACAACTGGTTGATGTCATCGTTGAGCGGTTTCCGCGCCTGCGCAAAGAGCTGCTCAACGAAGACGGCAACCTCTACCCGCACGTGCATGTGTTTATCAATGGCCGCGATGCTCCGTACCTGCCCAATGGCGTCGAGACGGTGATCAAGCCGGGTGATACGGTTGATATTTTTCCCGCTGTCGCCGGCGGGTGATGTGCGCGGCAGAATTAGTGCGGTGAGGCATGCCTCGCTAGGTATGCCGCGCCGTATGCTGGGTTAGGGGTGCGGTGAGGCATGCCTCACCGCTACTGTTTCCCCCATACGGGTGACGTCATACCCTCCCAACGCCGCAACCGCCTGCCGGTAGGCCGGTTCACACAACATCTGCCGCAGCGGTGCTAGCAAATCGCTCTCCCAATGGCGGCGCGGGACGGCAAGGTCATACTGTTCGCTAAAGAGCGGGATGAAGGTCAGGCCCAAGGCTTGAGCAGCGGCGCGAATGCCGAGGCCAACATCGGCAGCGCCGCTCTGCACCGCCGCCGCAACCGCCATGTGCGTATACTCTTCGCGTTCGTAGCCGGTGATAGCGCTGGGGTCAATTCCCGCTTGGCGCAGTTGGTAATCGAGCAGCACCCGCGTGCCCGATCCGCGTTGCCGGTTGACGAAGCGCACACCGGTGCGGGTGAGATCAGCGAGCGTGCCCAATCCCAGCGGGTTGCCCGGCGCCACCAGAAAGCCCTGTTCGCGATCGGCCAAATGCACCAGCACAATCTCTTCATCGGGCAGGTACCGCCGTACATACGACACGTTATACTCACCGGTCTCTTCATCGAGCAGATGCACCCCGGCGAGGTGCGCGTCGCGGCGCTTGAGCGCCATCAAGCCGCCGAAACTGCCGACGTTGGCCGAACTGAGCCGGCGGCCTGCGCCGGTGCGTTGCAGATAGCCGGCCAAGAGGTCGAGGGCTAGATCGTGGCTGCCAATCGCGACGATGGTAGACTCGATCTCGGCCTGTGGGCGCAGCAGCTCGACCGTCACTTCCGCCCCGGCGTGCAACCCTTCGGAAAAGCGGGGAATATGGGCGATCGCGTCGGCGCGGATCAGCGACGTCACCACGCCGGCCCCGCGCGAAAGCGGCGTCGCAATCAGTCTCCCGTCTACCCGGCCCAACGTCACGCGCACAAACTCATCTTCCCCCATCGGCGAAAGCAATTTGCGGCTGATATACGCCGTCGCCTTGGGCCGTTCCGGTGGCGTGAGCCCCTGCAGCCGGTAGAGCAACGGGCGCAGGAAGAGTTCCGCCGTCAACGCTGCCGAGACGGGGTAGCCGGGCAAGCCAAAGGCCGGCTTGCCGCCGGCCACACCGAGGATGACCGGATGGCCGGGGCGAATCGCAACGCCATGCACGGCCACCTCGCCAAACTCGGCAATGATCGAAGCGGTATAGTCTTCGGAACCAGCGGACGAACCGGCGTTAATCACAAGCACATCATGGTTCGCCAGCGCTTCCGCCACTGCCGCGCGCAACAGCTCTTGCCGGTCGGGGACGGGCGGCAGGCGGGTGGGAATTCCGCCCCACTCCTCAACCAAACCGGCGAGGATCAGCGAGTTAAACTCGATAATCTCACCCGGCTGCACCGGCTGGCCCGCCGCTTCGCGCGCGGCGGCGGCTTCCGGCGTGATCAGCTCGGTACCGGTAGGGATAATAGCTACACGCGGACGGCGCCGCACGGTGACGGTCGCGTAACCGGCGGCGGCAATCGCACCGAGATCAACCGGACGCAAAACCGCACCCTCGGCGACAATCAGCTCTGTCGCCACAATGTCTTCACCCAGCGGGCGCACGTGTTGCCACGGCGCCACCGCAGCATTGATCGCCACCGTCGTCTCGTCGAGCACCTGCACATTCTCGGCCATCACCACCGCATCGGTGCCGGGAGGCATCGGATCGCCGGTATCCACCCACACCACCTGCTCGCCGAGGGTGAGCGTCAGCGGCGACGACTCGGTCGCGCCAGCGGTGGCCGCCGCGCGCACGGCAATCCCGTCCATCGCAGCGGCGTGATAATGCGGCACCGAGCGCGCGGCCCACACCGGCGCGGCGGTAATCCGTCCGCGAGCTTGGGCAAGCGGGATGGTCTCGCTGTCGAGCAGATGCACCCCGCCGGCACGCGCAAGGGCTGCTTCAAAGCGGGCAATCGCCTCATCGAGAGCGCGATCTTCGAGGTAGTAGCGTCGTTTTGACATAAGAAACTCTATGGTGTTATGCGGGCGATTCCGGTTGCAGACTTAGCTGATCTATAGGCAAGCAATGCTCGTCCTCGATCTTTGTCATTGCGAGCCGCCGGAGGCGGCGAAGCAATCTCCTGCAAGCACGGAAGCTATCCGCTCAGGCATCCTTCCCGCCGAAGCGGGAGATTGCTTCGGGCGCTGCGCGCCCTCGCAATGACAAGAGGGCGGGCGGCACCCGCTCAGGCATCCTTCCCGCCGAAGCGGGAGATTGCTTCGGGCGCTGCGCGCCCTCGCAATGACAAGAGCGTGGGTGGCCTTGCGCAATGGCAGCCAACCGTTGTCCTTGTGCGCCGCCGTTTTCCCCTTGTCCTTGCGCGGTGCGCTCCCCCTTTTGTCCTTGTGCGCCGCGCTTCTCTTTTGTCATTGCGAGCCGCCGGAGGCGGCGAAGCAATCTCCTGCGAGCACGGAAGCCACCCGCTCAGGCATCCTTCCCGCCGAAGCGGGAGATTGCTTCGGGCGCTGCGCGCCCTCGCAATGACAAGAGGGCGGGCGGGACCCTGCGCTACGTTGGGGCCGCCACTCCCTCGCAATGACAAGAGGGCGCACATCCTTGCGCAATGACAGGCAACCTTTTGTCCTTGTGCGCCGCGCTTCTCTTTTGTCCTTGCGCGCCGCCGGAGGCGGCGAAGCAATCTCCTCCTTCAGCGAATGGCACCCGCTCAGGCATCCTTCCCGCCGAAGCGGGAGATTGCTTCGGGCGCTGCGCGCCCTCGCAATGACAAGAGGGCGGGCGGCACCCGCTCAGGCATCCTTCCCGCCGAAGGGGGAGATTGCTTCGGGCGCTGCGCGCCCTCGCAATGACAAGAGCGTGGGTGGCCTTGCGCAATGACATACGGGATTTCCCCCTTCGCAATCACAAAACCCCTTCAGAACAACGTAATGTCAACCGTTGTCCCTGCGTACAACCCGGTCAGATCGAGTGGTACCCGCACAAGCCCATCGGCGTGGGCCATGGTGTAGATCAGATTCGACTTGCCAAAGACCGGCTCGGCATACAACACCCCGTCGCGCCGTTCCAGCCGCACCGGCACAAAGTCTTCGCGGCCCGGCTTGGAAGGCACATTGAGGGTCAGCACGGCTTGGAGAGCCGGCGGATCGGCGTCGGGCATGCCTTGCAGGCGGCGCAGGGCTGGGGCGACGAAGAGGCCGAACGCGATCATGGCCGACACCGGATTGCCGGGCAAGCCAAAGATCGGGCGGTTGCCGGCGGCGGCGATGATGGTGGGTTTGCCGGGGTGAATGGCCACGCCATGCACCAGCACCCCCGGCGCGCCGAGCGACTCGATCACTTTAACGGTATGGTCACGCGCGCTAACCGAGCTGCCGGCGGAGAGCACCAGCATATCGGCGGCTTCCAGCGCTGCGCGCGCCATGCGCTCCAGTACCGCCGGATCATCAGGCGCGATGCCGCACAAGATTGGCTCGCCGCCGGCGCGGCGCACCATTGCGGCGATGGTATAACTATTGATGTCGCGCACTTGCCCCGGCGCAACCTCGGCATCGGCGGGCACCACTTCGTCGCCTGAGGCAAGGATCGCCACTTGTGGCCGCTCAACTACCGGCACATTGACGATGCCGACGCCGGCGAGACCGCCAAGATCTTGCGGACGGAGGCGGTGGCCGCGCGGGAAGAGCAACTCGCCGCGCTTGACATCCTCGCCGATTGGGATCACGTTCTCGCCGATCGCGACGGGCCGCACCACTTCAATCGTGGTGGCGTCAAGATACTGGGTATGCTCGATCATCACCACGCTATCGCTGCCGGGGGGGAGCATACCGCCGGTATGGATCAGCGCCGCTTGGCCGGGGCCGACAGTGAAGTTCGGTGCGCGGCCCATTGGCACCTCGCCGCAGAGAGTTAGATAGGCGGGCAGGCTCTCGCTGGCGCCGTAAGTGTCGGCGGCGCGCACTGCGAAGCCATCCATGGTTGAACGCGGAAAGGCCGGCAAATCAACCGGCGAATGCAATGCTTCGGCTAGCACCCGGTCGAGGGCCGCGTGCAGCGGCAGCGACTCGCGGCGGGCCAGTGGGCTGATGTGCGCGCTGAGGCGAGCATTGGCCTCGGCAATCGTCACTACCTGAAACAGTTCAGGCATAGCTGCTCCTTGGTCTCAGCTTGGGCTATCGCCATTATACCAAGTTTTCGCGCGTGGTTGGGGTTGCCGCTGAGGACGCGAAGGCAGGCAACGACGTCTCCCTGCCGGTGGCCTGTTTTCACCTCTTTCAAGGGCGGACAGAACGCATGAGTGTAGATGCGGTTGATGGCTGTGAGATGCGTCGTTTCGCCCTCACCCCCAGCCCCGCTACCGCACGAGCGCGGGTTGAAGGGTGGCCTGCACATCTGATCCGGCGCCCGGCCCTGAAGGGCCGGGCTAGGGGTACGAAGCCCGCTGCGCGGGCTGCTGGCCCTCCTCCCAGCCCCGCTCTCGCACTAGCGGGAGCGGGGAGCAAGGCATCGCACAGCGATCAACGGTTGTGATTGACCAAATTTCTGTTCGTTCCCCCCTGCGCCCCCTGCGGGAAAGAATATGGTACATTATTTACAGGCTGCCAATTTGACGACAGCGAGGAGATATATGCCAATCGAGTGGGTGAAAGTTCACGATTATACTGACATTATCTACGAGCACGACGCGGCTGGCGAGGGGATTGCCAAGATTACGATCAACCGGCCCGAAAAGCGCAATGCGTTCCGGCCTGAAACGGTCAACGAGCTGATCGATGCCTTCTCGCGCGCTCGCGACGACGAGCGGATCGGCGTGATTTTGTTCACCGGCGCCGGTGATAAGGCGTTCTGTTCGGGCGGAGATCAGAGTGTGCGCGGGATCGGCGGCTACGTGGGCAAAGACCAGATTCCGCGGCTGAATGTGCTCGATCTCCAGCGCCTGATCCGGATTATTCCCAAGCCGGTGATTGCGCTGGTAGCCGGTTATGCCATCGGCGGCGGCCATGTGTTGCATGTGGTCTGCGACCTGACGATCGCTGCCGATAATGCCATCTTTGGCCAAACCGGGCCGAAGGTGGGCAGCTTCGATGGCGGCTATGGCTCGAACCTGCTGGCCCGCATGGTCGGCGACAAGAAGGCGCGCGAGATTTGGTACTTGTGCCGGCAGTACAATGCCCAGCAAGCGTTGGAGATGGGCTTGGTGAATACGGTGGTGCCGCTTGAGCGGCTGGAAGACGAAGGGGTGCAGTGGGCGCGCGAGATTCTGGAAAAGAGCCCGCTGGCGATCCGTATGCTCAAAGCCAGCATCAACGCCGCCGCCGATGGCTATGCCGGGTTGCAGCAGTTGGCCGGCGATGCGACACTGCTCTACTATTTGACCGAAGAGGCGCAGGAGGGCAAGCAAGCCTTCCTTGAGAAGCGCAAGCCGAACTTCCGCCGCTTCCGCCGTTATCCGTGAGGCGAATAAGGTGAGATATGGACTGCGGCAGTATGACTGCCGCACGCCACACCAGCAGGTGGTTCCCTTATGGACTGCGGCAGTGCAACTGCCGCACGCCACACCAGCAGGGCTGTTCTGGTGAGAGGTGAGCAGACGGTTCATTGATGGAGTGCGGCAGTTTGGCTGCCGCACTCCACACTAGTACATTGTATCGCGCATCGGTTTTGATACGAGACAGAAAGCTCTTGCTGTGTGTCTCTGCGTTCCGAAAAAGGGAGTATGAAGATGACCACCAAAGCAGCTCCGGCAGCGCCGCCGTCACGGCTGAAGGTATGGCTGATGGCCGCTCGTCCGGCGACGTTGCCCGCCGCCGTGGTGCCGGTGCTGGTTGGTTCGGCGCTGGCCTTGAGTGCCGGCAAGTTTCAGCCATTGGTCATGCTGGCGGCCTTGTTGGGGGCGCTCTTTATTCAGATTGGCACCAATTTGGCCAACGACTATTTTGATGCCAAGAAGGGGGCTGATACCAGCGAGCGGCTTGGCCCGCCGCGGGTGACGCAGCTCGGCCTGCTGCCGGCCAAGACGGTGCTGGCGGCGGCGCTGATCAGTTTTGGCATTGCGGCGCTGGCCGGCATCTATCTGATTGTGGCGGCTGGTTGGCCGATCCTTGTGATTGGGTTGCTGTCGATCGCCGCCGGCATTCTCTACACCGCCGGCCCGTTCCCGCTCGGCTACAACGGTCTCGGCGATCTGTTCACCTTTGTCTTTTTCGGATTGGTGGCCGTAATCGGCACCGACTACGCTCATACCGGCCAGTTCCGTTGGGTGGCGTTGTGGGCCGCGTTGCCGGTAGCGATGCTGGTGACGGCGATTCTGGTGGTGAACAATCTGCGCGATGTGCCGACCGACCGCAAGGCAGGCAAACGCACGCTGGCGGTGATCTTTGGCGAACGCTTTGCCCGCAGCGAGTTTGCCCTCTTGGTGCTTGGCGCGTTTGTGTTGCTGCCGCTGGCATGGATGTGGGGCGGCGAATCGCCGTTCACGCTGCTGGCGTGGCTTACCGCACCGATGGCGCTCAACCTGATCGATTTTGTCAACCGCGAGCGCGGGCGGGCGTTGAATAAGGCGCTGGTCGGAACCGGACGGTTGCATCTGATCTTCGGTGTCCTCTTTGCCATCGGGCTGGCGCTAGGCTAGCGACCGTTCATACCGCTATGATCCACCTTCCCGATTGGCTGGCCCGGCAAGCTGCCCTACGTCCCAACCATCCGGCGCTGATTGGCGCGGAAGCGACCTACACCTTTGCCGAACTCGACCGCTGGGCCGGGGCAGTGGCGGTGCGGTTGGGCCAAAGCGTGCCGCCGGGATCGCGCGTAGCCTTGCTGGCGCGGAACCGGCTGGCGTATGCGGCGGTGGTGCATGCCGCGCCGCGGGCCGGCGTGACGCTGGTGCTGCTCAATACCCGGCTCACCGCCGCCGAGCTGGCCTTTCAAGTGCGCGACAGCGGGCCAGCCCTGCTGATCGTCGAAGATGAACTGATGGCGACAGCGCGCGAGGCGGCGGGGGAAACACCCATCATCACGCTGGAGGAACTGGCCGCTCCCGCAGAAGCATCGCCGCCGCCGGCTCCGCCAATCGATCTGAACGCGCCGCATACGATCATCTACACATCGGGCACTACTGGGCGGCCCAAGGGCGCCATTCTCACCGCTGGTAACCACTGGTGGAACGCGATCGGCTCCATGCTCAACCTTGGTTTGCGCGACGATGACCGCTGGCTGGCGGTACTGCCGCTCTTCCACGTCGGCGGCTTGAGCATCTTGCTGCGCGGCGTGATCTACGGCATCCCGGTCATCTTGCACGAACGGTTTGATCCGGCGTTGGTGCGGCGCGATCTGGCTGCACAGCGCGTAACCATCGTCTCGCTGGTGGCAGTGATGTTGCAGCGGTTACTCGCGGTTGACCCCGCGCCGTTCCCGCCGCACTTGCGCTGCGTCTTGCTCGGCGGCGGCCCGGCCCCGCTCGCGTTGCTCGAACAATGCGCGGCGCGCGGCATCCCAGTGACGCAGACCTACGGCATGACCGAAGCGGCTTCGCAAGCGGCGACGCTGGCCCCTGCCGAAGCCTTGCAGCGGCTCGGTTCAGCGGGCAAGCCGTTGCTACCGGTCGAACTGCGGATCGTGACGCCAGCCGGCCATGATGCGGCGCCGGGAGAAGTGGGTGAAATCTGTCTGCGCGGGCCGACGATTTCGCCGGGGTATGTGGGCAGGCCGCCGCGCCAGCCTGACGAATGGCTGCCCACTGGCGATTTAGGCTATCTCGATGGGGAAGGCTACCTCTACGTGGTTGACCGGCGCAGTGATCTGATCATCGCCGGCGGCGAGAACATCTATCCTGCCGAAGTCGAGGCGGCGCTGCTCAGCCACCCGGCGGTCGCCGAAGCGGGAGTAGTGGGTGTGCCCGACCCCGAATGGGGCCAGCGACCGGTCGCGGCAGTGGTGGTGCGCCAGCCAGTAACGAGTGAAGAGCTGATTGCCCACTGTCGCGCGCGGCTGGCCGGCTACAAAGTGCCGCGCGCGATCGTGTTCGTCGATGAACTGCCGCGCACAGCGGCGGGTAAGCTCCGCCGGCATACATTACAACGAATGTTGGAACGAATAAACGAATGAAGCATATAAAGCGCCCCTCTCCACCTCCATTCGTTTATTCGTTTCTCTATTCGTTTAGCAAGCCGCGCGCCTCAATTTGCTGCGCCACCACCACTGATGGGCGGGTCAGCCAAAAACCCAGCACACTCGTCAAAATGACTGCCGTCCACATCGCAAATGCCGGTGTCACCACCCACGTCAGCGGCGGGTGGAAGCCGAGGCCGTAGTCAACGAAGATTGACAGGCTAAAGAAGGCGGCCACCACGGCGCGAGCGCCTATCCCAAGCGGGCCAATGCGGGTTGCCAGCAAGATGCCCTCAAACGTCAAGCCAATGTGCGACACGAACAGCATCACTTCCAGCGGTTCGATCACACCGGCGCCGATCCAATGGCGCGACCAGAAGGCGAGCGTCCACAGACCGTATTTGATGCAGGCGAAAGCGGCGAAGGCGGTAAACCATGGCACGGCGCGACCATAGCGGATCAAGATGAAAGCAATGGTGGCATAGAGCGCCGCAGCCGGGCAGTCGGGAATAAAGATCCAAGCCCATGGCGGCGAGGCGACCAGCATCGGCCCGTACCAGACGATGCCGCCCCACACGACGCCAAACAGATTGAGGGCCATGCATGTCCAGAAAATGAACGGGTGGCCGGTGATGAATGCATATATCCAGTCGATAAATGGGCGGATGTGGCGCATGATATCCTCTGCAATTGATCGTTCTGGAGCCGCACGGCCGTGCGGCTCTACATTTTTTCACCGATCCAGCCGCCGGATGGGGACGCCGCCAACGAACGCTCCCGGTGGGACGTCACGGTTTACCAAACTCATGGCCGAAACGGTTGCACCGGCGCCGATGATGACCCCCGGCAAAATGGTGCAGTTGGCGCCGATCGTGACGTCCGGGCCAATCACCACGGGGCCGCGCTTCCATTCGTGGCGGGTCACCTCGTGGCACAGAATGGTTGTATTGTACCCGATCACGCAATTTTCGTCGAGGGTGATATCTTGTGGGAAGAAGATATCAAACATCACCATCAGACCGACGCTGGCGTGCGGAGCAACCTTGACGCCGAGCAGGCGGTAGATCGCGTTCTTGAGCGGAATGCTCGGCGTGTAGCGGGCTAATTGAATCAGAGCAGCGTTGCGGATGATGCGCGGGTAGCCGCCGGCCAACTGCGGAAAGTACCAGAGCGCGTTGTGGGGGCCGGGCAGCGGCGCGCTGCGCAGCCGCGCTTTGCGTTCGGCAGTGGAGCCAAGGCCGTCGGTTAGGTTAGGGTTGGTCGTCATAGTTTTGTTGATAGGCTCACCGCAGAGGGCGCGGAGGGCGCAGAGGATTGTGGCCTTCAATTAGGTGCCTTCTGCAACCCTCAGCGTCCTCTGCACCATGTCGTTGTCAAAGGCCCCCCTCCCAACCTCCCCCCGCTAGGGGGAGGGGCGAACTGAACCACTGATCTGGTGCCCGGCCCTGAAGGGCCGGGCTAGGGGTACGAAGCCCGCTGCGCGGGCTGATGCCCTCACCCCCAGCCCCTCTCCCACTGGCGCGGGAGAGGGGAGTGCAGATCCGGGCTATAAGGCATCGCACAGCGATCCATGGTTGTCCTCAATCACATGTACTGTCCGTCCTTCAATCCCCGCTGGGTGGAGGGGCCGGGTGAGCAATCCAACTGGCAAAAAACGCCACTTTCCCTTACACTACCATGGAAAATCTTTTTAGATGCCGGAATGGGTATGGTACAGTCGATCGATCGCGCCTTTGATGTGTTAGAAGCGCTTGCGCTAGCTGATGATGATCTGAGTGTTTCGGAATTGAGCGAGCGGCTCGATTTGCCGTTAGCGACCGTTCATCGCCTGCTCTCTAGTTTAGCGGCCAGAGGCTACGTTGCGCAAGAGGCGAGCACGCGGCGGTACGGGCCGGGGCCGCGGCTGTTGGAAATCGCTGCCCGCGCCGCCCAAAGCCGGCGGTTCGATCTGATCCGGATTGCGCGGGCCGAGCTGGCCAAACTGACCGCCGAGACCGGCGAGACGAGCAATTTGATTATTCGCCAAGGCGATGCGGCGGTGTACCAAGAACAGTTTCCAAGCCCGCACATGGTGCGGATGTTTACCGAAGTCGGCCAGCGCGCGCCGTTGTACTGCACCGGCGGCGGTAAAGCGATCTTGGCGGCATTGCCAGTTGCCGAACTCGAACAGTATCTGGCGAGTGGCCGGTTTGAGCAGTGGACAACCAAGACCATCACCGACCGCGACCGCTTGCGCGCCGAGCTGGCCGTGGCGCGCGAACGCGGCTTTGCCCTCGACGACGAAGAGCGTGAAGCGGGAGTGTGCTGCGTCGCGGCGCCGATCTTCGACCGGCGCGGGCAGGTTGTAGGGGCGATTAGCTTATCCGGCCCCTCGATCCGGCTCAGCCGGGAGCGGGCCGAAGCGTTGGGGCCGCGGGTGCGCGAAGCGGCGCTGGCGTGCAGCCGGCAGTTAGGTTATCGCGTTGATGATTGAAGTCTGGTAGGATGGCGTGCGGCAGTTGTACTGCTGCGTGTTATGGCGTGTGGCAGTATGACTGCCGCGTATTATGGAGTGCGGCAGTATGACTGCCGCGTGTTATAGAGTGACGCCTAACATATCCTTCTCGCGTGAGCAACGGTGTCTCAATTAAGCACACAACTTGTCAGCGGACTGCGCAAGCATAGCCTGCCCCGTCAGGGCGGGCAAGTTTGCGATAGGCAAACCGCGCTTTATGAGCGAACTGTAAGCAACCCCCATGGACACCATCATCTCAGTACTGAGCTTGCTGATCGTCGCCGCAACCATCTTTGGGGTCGCGGTCGGGCGCTGGCCATTGCTGCGCGCCGATCGGACGACGATCACCGTGATCGGCGCGGCGCTGCTGCTCGGCATCGGCGCGATGTCGTTGGAACAGGCGTATGAGGCAATCGATTTCGACACCATCTTACTGCTGTTTAGCATGATGGTCATCAACGGCAGTCTTTTTCTCGCCGGCTTTTTCGGCGTCGTCACCCAGCGCGTGGTGCAATTCGCCCGCGGCCCGCGCTCGTTGCTGGCGCTGGTCATCGGCGCGAGCGGCGTGCTCTCGGCGCTGTTCCTCAACGATACGATTGTGCTCATGATGACGCCGATCGTGCTCGATGTCACCCGCGCCCTCCGGCGCGATCCGCTGCCTTACCTGATCGGGCTAGCAGTCGCGGCCAACATCGGCTCCACCGCTACCATCACCGGCAACCCGCAAAACATCATCATCGGCAACGCCTCCAACATCCCTTACCTCGATTTTGCCGCTGCGCTGACGCCAACCGCCTTGATCGGCCTCGTCATCTGCTGGGTGATCGTCATACTCGTGTACCGCGACGAATTCCGCAGCGGGGCGCTCGCAGCGCCGAACGTCTTGCGCACACGGGTCTACCGGCCATTGCTGCGCAAAGCGGCGCTGGTGATCACGCTGATGCTAATCGCCTTTCTGGTTGGGGTGCCGGTGCCGGTAGCGGCCTTTGTCGCCGCCGGTGCGCTATTGGCCACCCGCCGCCTGCGCCCCGAACGGGTCTTCAAAACCATCGACTGGGGCCTCTTGGCTTTCTTTGCCGGCCTGTTCGTCGTCACCCACGCCCTCGAAACCCAAGGCTGGACCGAACAACTCTTCACGGCCTTGGCCCCGCTCGCCCAAGCCGGGATGGTTCCGTTCGGCTTGGTGTCGGTCGTGCTCTCGAACCTGATCAGCAACGTACCAGCAGTGTTACTGTTGCAAGGCTTAATCCCGGCCTTTGCCGACCAGCAGCGGGCATGGCTCACGCTCGCCGCCACCGCCACCCTCGCCGGCAACCTCACCCTGCTCGGCTCGGTCGCCAACCTGATCATGGCCGAGCTCGCAGCGCGCTGGGGGGTGCGGGTGAGCTTTGGCGCGTACCTGAAGGTGGGCCTGCCGGTGACGATCTTGACCGTGGCGGTGAGCTTGGTGCTGGTGTGACCTCTCTTGCACAGCAATCCAGAGTATGGTAGACTCGAACCGGCATTGCCCTCGTAGCTCAGGGGATAGAGCAGCAGTTTCCTAAACTGCGTGTCGCGCGTTCGAGTCGCGCCGGGGGCGCCAGCTCCGAAAGGGCGAGAGTCAAATGACTCTCGCCCTTTTTGGTGTTCAGGGGCGCAGAGGGGGCAAAGGCGCAGAGATGCTTAACGCAAAGGCGCGAAGGACGCGAAGGGCGCAAAGCTATTTTGGGAGGGGGGATGATCCTTGGCGTCCTCTGCGGTAAACGAACCCTCACCCCCAACCCCTCTCCCGCTAGCGGGAGAGGGGCGCTGCTGTTTTTCGCTTCACGATGCCGTTCCCGTAAACCACGCGGCTCCCCCTCTCCCACCGTCAGGTGGGAGAGGGGGCTGGGGGGGTGAGGGCGTCAACGCAACGGCGCAAAGCGGGCAAAGGCGCAGAGATGCTTAACGCAAAGGCGCAAAGAACGCGAAGGGCGCAAAGCTATTTTGGGAGGGGGATGAGCCTCGGCGGCCTCGGCGGCCTCTGCGGTAAAGAGCGTATCCCCGTTCTTGCGGTGAGGCGCGGGGCGGGTGCCCGGTTGTCATTGCGAGGGGGCGGAGCGCCCGAAGCAATCTCCCGCTTCGGCGGATACGATGGCTGCGTGGGGGCATTTGTGGAATGCGGCAGTGGAACTGCCGCACGCCATACGGGCAGGCATGGCTCCCGTGCTCGGAGGGGATTGCTTCGCCGCCTGACGGCGGCTCGCAATGACAGGTGGTGGGCGGGAGCGCAGCCCTCTTGTCATTGCGAGGGCGCGGAGCGCCCGAAGCAATCTCCCGCTTCAGCGGATACGATGGCTGAGTGAGAGCATTCGTGGATGCGGCAGTGGAACTGCCGCACTCCATACGGGCAGGCATTGCTCCCGTGCTCGGGGGAGATTGCTTCGCCGCCTGACGGCGGCTCGCAATGACAAAGGGCGGCCTCTGACTACAATGATACTTGACTGATCACCTTTGTTGAGGTACAATAGAAATAGGATTTAGGTAATCCTAAAATTGAACTTGTGATTACCTAACTACGTGCAAAACCGATTGGTGGGAGCTTAGCGACATGGAATCGCTCACCTACGCAGGCCAACATAACGATACACTGGCCGCACCGCAGCCGCGCCGCCGGTTGTTGGCGCGGCTCTGGCCCTTTTTGGGGCCGGCGTTTGTGGCCTCGATCGCGTACATTGATCCGGGGAATATCGCGACGGCGGTGCAAGCCGGCGCTCGTTTCGGCACCATGCTGTTGTGGGTGGTGGTCGCCAGTAATCTCGCGGCGATGCTGATCCAAGCGTTGGCGGCGAAGGTTGGCATTGCCACCGGCTATAGTCTGGCCGAGTTGTCCCGTGAGCATTTTCCGCTGCCGGTGGTGTGGTTGATGTGGTTGGTGAGCGAGCTGGCGGCGATGGCGACCGATCTGGCCGAGTTTATCGGGGCCGCGATCGGGTTTCAGTTGCTGTTTGGCTTGCCGCTGCTGTGGGGCGGGGTGCTGACAGCGGTGGTGACGTGGTTGATTATCAGCCTCGAGCGGCGCGGTTTCCGTCATCTTGAAGCGGTGATTTCGGCGTTGCTGGCGGTGGTCGCCTTGTGTTATGTGGCTGAACTTGTGTTTGGCCGGCCTGATTGGGCCGAGGTCGGGTTTCACATGGTGGTGCCGCAACTGGCCGGGACGGAGAGTTTGCTGCTGGCGGCGGGCATCCTTGGCGCGACGGTGATGCCGCATGCGATTTTTCTCCATTCGGCGCTGACCCAACATCGGATTGTAGGCCATACGGACGCCGAGCGCCGCACGATTTATCGGTTTGAGTTGGTTGATATTGCGATTGCGCTCGGCATTGCCGGTTTGGTCAACGCGGCGATGTTGATTATGGCTTCAACGGCCTTCTATCGCCACGGTCTCCACGATGTCGCTACGATCGAAGGTGCGTATCAAAGCCTCACGCCGTTATTTGGCTCGGCGGCGAGCCTGATCTTTGGGGTTGCCCTGCTGGTGTCGGGGCTTTCCTCTTCGGCGGTGGGTACCTTGGCCGGCCAGACGATTATGCAAGGGTTTTTGCACTGGGAAGTGCCACTGTGGTTGCGGCGTCTGATTACGATGGCGCCGGCGATGCTGGTGATCGCACTTGGTGTCGATCCGACCAATGCGCTCGTGCTGAGCCAAGTGGCGCTCAGTTTTGCCCTGCCTTTTGCCCTGATCCCGCTGATTTGGTTCACGAGCCAGCGCCGCGTCATGGGTAGCCTGCGTAATCAGCGGGTGACGACGGTGCTGGCCAGTGTGGTGACGCTGGTGATCATCCTGCTCAACGTGGTGCTGATTGTGCAGGAGTTTATCGCTTAGCGCCGTTTGCCCCCGATCAGCCATTATTGCAGCAGGGTAGCCAGCGTCTGCTCGAGTCCGGCCGCGCGTTCGGCGGTGTAGGGGCCGGTGTCGCGCCAAAAGATCCGTCCGGTGCGATCGACTAACAGCAGGGTAATTGTCTCGGTGCTGGCAATCTGCAACGCCGTCACCACTTGCTGCACGTCAGTATAGACGGTCAGTGTCCGGTTGCGCACTGCCGGATCGGGAATAGCGAACGCCATGCCGCCGTCGATGAAGGGGCGGGCAAGGATGTATTGCCTCCCAATGATGGGCAGTTCATAGGCCCGTAGGGTGGGATGGGCAGCGAGCAGCGGGTTGAGGAAGGTGAACCACGAGTCGACCAAGGCTTGATGCCAGCGTCGAAACGCGATGATGGCGATATTGAACGCGCCGCCAAATTCTGCCGGCAAGGTGAGCGTGCGTCCGTTGAGGTTGCGGGCGGGCAGGGTAGGGAAGAGGAGAGTAGTTGGTTCAAGGTTCATGGGCTAACCCTTCCACGGTGATAACGTGATCCTGTGGGTAGTGTAGCGCCAAGTAGCGCCGTATATAAGGATGGAACATATTCTTCTCCACTAAGCGAAGGTCACTGACCTTCGCTTTTTTGGTGTATAAAAGGTTAACCATTGTGGGGTTAGGATGATAGTTTGAGTTGTTGGATGGTCTTACGTTAGTTTTTATTGGCAAAAAGTTTTTGGTTCAAAAAATCACAAAATTACTGTAGTAAATGACGAAATTGTTATCAAAAACCGTATCGATAACATTTGTTAACTAAAGAAAGATGTGCTGCTCCTAGTGTGTTTTGTTGGTGAATTATATAGTGATTACAATCTCATTAGAAACGGAGCACTCTACCCGCCCATCTCCTCTTATCACCTTCATTCACTCGACTGCCAGAAAGGAGCAGATGATGCACCCCGTCCTCCGTTCTTCATTTCTCAGTTCACTGCTGCTTGCGCTAGTGGTACTGGTTGCCCCGGCGGGCAAGTGGCGATTCCGGCCTGTACCCCGATTACAACCGGCACGATGTGGGAAACTGGCAATGTGTATGTGGTGAACAACCGTAATAGTCGATGGTTGAACCGACGCTGTTGTGATGTGGCGCTCGTATGCGTGGGTGTATGTGGTGAACAACCGTAATAGTCGATGGTTGAACGGGTTATCAACGTCTTGGGGGCGAACCGCATCGTGTGTATATTCCAATGATTAGTCGTTCAAACCCGTAGCTGGTCACGATTGGTTGGCGCACAAGCGCCGTTGCAGGCGCCGGTCTGGGTAAGGTGCGCTTGCCTTGTCCTACCGCAGCACTCTTACGTCTTTTACTGTGTGTGACCGGTAAGGAGGCTCACCGTGCGATCCCGTTTCCTCTTCCTGATGGTGTGTGGGTTGGGTTGTCTCGCTCTGGCTTGGTCGCTCGTTGCATGGGCCGTGAGCGCATGGACAAATCCGGTAATTATTGTGGCACAAGCATATCTCGGAAACATCAGCGTGAGCGATGACGGCACCCGTCTCGTTGCGGTTGATATTGTGCATGGCGAGGATAAGAGTCGCAATATTGTGGTCAGTGAGTTCAGTAATGGCGCTTGGCAGCCAGCGCAAGTAATTGCACAGAATGGCGTGTATGATACCGGTTTGGTCATCTTCATGCCGCAGTACACGCATCCGGTTATCAGCGGCGATGGCAACACCATTGCGTATGTTGGCTGGACTGGCAGCGGCCATGCGGTGTATATCGTGGATCGGCTGCCTAATGGTAGGTGGGGCGAACCGGTGTTGCTGAACACGAATATAGGCACTATTCATTATTGGATCAGTCTCAGCCGGGATGGCCGCACGTTGGCATTGGCAAATTATGCCGTTTTCTTTGATACCGCTCAGGTATACGTTACGACGCGCACCAGCAGCGGTTGGTCGCCGCTCACGCGCGTATCTGTTCTGGAGTCTGGCGGGAGTCGTCCGGCGCTGAGCGCTGATGGACGCCGCATTGTCTATATCCAAAATGCGCGGGTGATGTATAGCGAACGCATCGGCCAGCACTGGTCGCCGCCGATCTATCTGACGTTGAATAACCACTGGGAAGGCGCTTCCGTCGATTATCCATTGTTAAGCAGCGATGGCCAGTCGGTAGTCTATTGGCTGGTGCTGAGCGAAGGCAATACGCTGGTCAGTAAAGAACTCTATGTGATGCGCCGGACCAGCGCCGGTTGGGGAACGCCGGAACGAGTCAACAGCCGCTTGAATGTTCCGGCGTCAAAGACTGATTCGGCGGCGGCGCTGAATAGCCAAGCCACGCGCTTGATCTATCCGCGGGCTTTGGTCAGGGATAATACGGTTAATGCAAGTGTGTTGGAGGTTGCCGAATGGACGAATAGCGGATGGCAGGAAACGACCTTGCCGGTCGCGGCGGCGGGCGAGACGTTTGAGTATGGGCCGCGCTTAACGCCTGATGGTATGGCATTGACGTATCTCAGCAGCGGCGCTGGGATCAAGCGTACCACCACGAACGCGCCACCGGCGATGATATCAACCCCTGCGACCACCAGCCGGATCATCACCACCGCTGGCGGCCATTTGTGCGCCAATCATGAACCGATTTGCTACGAATTTGCGCCGGACACCTTTACCACGACGGTGCAAATCACGTACACGCCAGTAACGCAATTGCCGGGGCCAGCGCCGGTGATTACTGATACGAATGCTCCTGTCCAAGCGCAGTATCTCTTTACCATCTCGGCGCAACCGGAATCAGCCGGCGCTGCCGCAACTGCTGCGATCGAGCCGCAACAACCGGTGACGGTATTCATCAATTACCGCCAACCGGTGATTGCCGGCACTGTTGGCCTCTGGCGCTGGGAGGGGAATGGCTGGGTGCCCGTCGCTGGCGTGGATGATCCGGAGACGCGCCTGCTGACGGCGACGTTGGATCAAACCGGCACGTATGCGATCTTCGGTGCCAGTTATCCGGTGTATCTGCCGGCAATCCAGCGTTAAGCGGTTCAAGGGCGGGCAGAACCCATGCGTGCAGATATGGTTGATGGCTTTGAGATGCGCCGTTTCGCCCTCACCCCCGGCCCCTCTCCCGCCCTAGCGCGGGAGAGGGGCGCTGCTGTGTTCCGCGTGAGCAATGGCTGTGCCGCCATGCCGCGGCTCTCCCTCTCCCGCCGTCAGGTGGGAGAGGGGGCTGGGGGGTGAGGGCGGGTAACGCCAAGACGCAAAGGGAGCAGAGGCGCAGTAGAGCCGGACGGCTGTCCGGCTCCGCAGAGCACGCAAAGATGGTTTGGGATGGTGATGATCCTCCGCGTCCTCGGCGCCCTCTGTGGTAAAAACGTACCCCCGTTCCTACGGTGAGGCGGGGCGTACCCCCTTGTCATTGCGAGGGGGCGTAGCCCCCGCAGCAATCTCCTGCTCAGGCGGATGCGAGTGCGTGCAGGCATTGCTCCCGTGCTCGGAGGGGATTGCTTCGCCGCCGGATGGCGGCTCGCAATGACAAGCGGGGAGCGGAGGTGGCGTGCCCTGTGGTCAGTGCGTGGGCGGATACCCCCTTGTCATTGCGAGGGGGCGTAGCCCCCGCAGCAATCTCCTGCTCAGGCGGATGCGAATGCGTGCAGGCATTGCT
This sequence comes from Chloroflexus islandicus, assembly GCF_001650695.1. GTDB lineage: Bacteria > Chloroflexota > Chloroflexia > Chloroflexales > Chloroflexaceae > Chloroflexus > Chloroflexus islandicus. The sequence goes on along the minus strand of NZ_LWQS01000036.1, from coordinate 13,195 downwards.
CCCGTGCTCGGAGGGGATTGCTTCGCCGCCGGATGGCGGCTCGCAATGACAAGCGGGGAGCGGAGGTGGCGTGCCCTTTTGTCATTGCGAGGGCGGATACCCCTTTGTCATTGCGAGGGCGCGGAGCGCCCGAAGCAATCTCCTGCTTCAGCGGATACGATGGCTGAGTGAGATCATTCGTGGATGCGGCAGTTTCACTGCCGCACTCCAGAGGGTGCGTTCCGTGCTCGGCGGGGATTGCTTCGCCGCGCGGGGCGCGGCTCGCAATGACAGAGGCCGGCTGTCATTGTTGAAGTAGGCAGTTTGCGAGCAACGGTGCGCGATCAGCTATGAGCGCTATCATTGCCGAGAGGAGCAGTCTGCCTGCTCCTCTCGTGTTTCTACCCAATACTATCCAACACCGCTGCCAATTCCGCCGGTCGCGGTGGCGTAAAGATGACCGACAGCGGCGCTACCCAGCTCCAGCGAATGATGCCTTGGGCATCGATCACGAACGTGCCGGGCAAGGGCACGCCCATCGCCGAGCCGACGCCGTAGCGGTAGAAGACGCCCCATTCCGGGTCGCTCAGGATCGGGTACGGCGCGCGTAAGACTTCCGCCACGTAACTGGTCATGTCGAGGTCGGTGCTGCTGACCACCAGCAGGTGGGCATTGCGCTGCACAAACACCTCATACTGCTCCCGCAACGCATCCAGTTGCGGCGCGCAATTCGGTCAGAAGAAGCGGTCACTGACAATTCGGGTCAAGTTGAGCACGACCGGTTTCCCGCGCAAGGCGCTGAGCGTGATGGTGCGTCCGTACTCAACCCGGTCTTCGGGCGGGCCGCTAAGGAATTGGGCGTAGGGCAAGGTGAAGTCGGGCGCTTCACTGCCCACCGGCGGCACGTTGGCCGGGCCGCGCGGGCGAATGAACTCTTGCCGCCATTTGTCGGTCAGCGGAATGATCGGTCTGGCCATAGCACCTCCTTGTCTGTAAAGGGGCTTGTTTTCAGTATACTGCGATTTGGCCGGCAGCGGCAGGATCATGGTTTACCAGCGATGAAGATCTGTTTGCTATTGTGCGCCGTGTGGCTTAACGGTGATGCTGAAGGTAAGCGCTTTTCCTTACCAAACCCTTACAAAACCCTCGTACAGCTCTAACGCTGGCGCGGTATCCTACCAGTGAACCAAAAAAGCGTATCGGTTCACAAAGAATGAAAGGGTTTACGAGCAATGACCTTCACGCAAGATCAATCGACTGTCACTGAGATTTCTCCCCGCGAACTGTATGCCCGCCTGCTGAGCGCGCAACCGCTCTTTATCCTCGATGTGCGCAACGAAGATGAGTTCAAGCGCATGCCGGTCGAGGGCCATGCCACCCTGCGCACGCTCAACCTGCCCTACTTCGACTTCATCGAGGACGAAGAGGCGGCGCTGGCGCGCTTGCCGAAGGATGTCGAAGAGGTGGTCGTGATTTGCGCTAAGGGTGGCGCCTCGCAGTATGTAGCTGAGGTGCTCAATAACCATGGTTATCGCGCCGTGTCATTGACCGACGGCATGATTGGTTGGGGCAACTATTACGACGTGCGTGATGTGGCTAGCGCTGCTTGGGGCCGGATTGTGCAGATTGCCCGCCCCGCCCGCGGCGACCTCAGCTTCGCGATTATCAGTGATGGGCAGGCCGCGTTGGTTGATCCGCTCCGCCATATTAACGTTTACCGCGAGCTGATCGAGGGCGCTGGCGCGAAGTTGACCGCTATTCTTGACACCCACGTTCACGCTGACCACATCAGTGGCGGCCCAGCGTTGGCGAAGGAGACCGGCGCGCCGTACTACATCCATCCCTACGATGCCATTCACCCGATCGATATGCTGCCGGCAGTGATCGCCTACGAGCCGCTGCGCGATGGGCAGGTCTTCCAGATCGGGCAGGTGCGGGTCACTTCGATCTGGTATCCGGGCCACACCCTCGGCCAAGTCAACTTCCTCGCCGAGACGCCGGATGGCGGGCGCTATCTGTTCACCGGCGACGGCATCTTCCTGCGCTCGTTTGGCCGGCCTGACCTCGGCGGCAAGGGTGAGGCGTGGACGCCGATCCTCTACCGCAGCATGTTTGAGTGGCTGCCGCGCTATCTGACCGATGACACGATGATCCTGCCGGCTCACTTCAGCACCCTCGATGAGGACGCCGGCAATGGCATCTTCGCTGCGCCCTACAAGCAGGTGCTGGCGCAGAATGACAGCCTCAAGCCGCGCACGCTGGAAGAGTTCACCAGCTACGTGCTCAGCCACCTGCCGGTCTTCCCGCCGGAGTACGTCGAGATCAAGCGGGTCAATATCGGGTTGGTCGAGCCGTGCGACGGCAAGGCGAACGAGTTGGAGTTGGGCAAGAATATCTGTGCATTGGCCGGTTAAGTATCGTACAATAAGGAATAGTTGGGGCGGCAGGTGATCCGCCTGCCGCCGGTGAATAGAGGAGGAGACTACTATGCCGCATTTTGATCAGACATTGGACGTAAAGGGCGCGAAGTGCCCGATGCCGCTGGTGAAGAGCCGCAAGGCGATCACTGAGCTGCCGGTGGGGCAGGTGTTGCAGGTCATCTCGACCGACCGCGGTTCGGTCGCCGATTTTCAGGGTTGGGTCAAGACGGCCAAGAATGTCGAGCTGGTCGCCCAAGAGACGGTGCAAGAGAACGGGCAGGAGCTGTACGTTCACTACCTGCGCCGCACGGCCTAACCCAAAACGGTTGCTCCGGCAGGTGAAATACATACGTGAAGGAAGGAAAAGGAATGACAACACCGATGACGGAAGCCGTTGATACGCAGGCCCTGCTGGCCCGGATCGCCGAACTTGAGCAGCGCGTCGCCGCGCTTGAGCAGTCGCCGGCGCAGGGGATCGAAGATCGGCTGGCAATGGTCGTCTTCTCCGGCGATCTTGACAAGGCAATTGCCGCGTTCATCATCGCCACCGGCGCCGCCTCGATGGGTCTCGAAGTGAGCATGTTCTTCACCTTCTGGGGCATCGGCGCGGTCAAGAAGCAAAAGGTCTTCAGCGGCAAGAACCTGCTCGAGCAGGGTTTCACCGCGATGCTGCCGGGCAAGCTGGGCGAGCTGGGTCTGTCGCAGATGAACTTCTTCGGCGCTGGCGCGCAGATCATCCGTGGCCTGATGAAGAAGCACGATGTCGCGTCGCCGGAAGAGCTGTTCGGAATGGCTCGCGAGCTGGGTGTGCGCATGGTCGTCTGCGATATGTCGCGTGAGCTGCTCGGCATCAAAGACGAAGAGCTGGTTGAAGGGTTGGAGACCGGCGGTGTGGCGACCTTCCTTGGCGATGCCGCCCGCGCGAAAGTGACGCTGTTCATTTAAAAGCAGAGCCAACGCAGGCATAGTTTTGGAAAGCTGATCGGCGACGGCGCGATCACTCACCTACCGAGGAACGCGCCGTCATTTCTTGTGAAAGGATAATGAGACAATGTTTCGTCAATTATTTCGCAATCCGCGTGAAACCCAAGCTAATCACATTGGCACGATGACCGTGCAAGAATTGAAAGCTCAGTTGGACGCTCACACGCCGATGGTGCTGGTTGATGTCCGCCAGCCCGAAGAGTTCGCATACGACGGCCACGTGGCCGGGGCGCGGCTATTGCCGTTGCCGATGCTGGCGATGCGGATGAATGAATTGCCCAAGGATCAGCCGATCGTCTGCATCTGCCGGTCGGGCAACCGCAGCCAAGTGGCCTGCGAGATGCTCCAGCGCCATGGCTTCACTAATGTGACCAACGTGGTTGGCGGGATGGTGGCATGGCAACGGGCCGGCTACCCTATGAATCGCCAACGGTAAGGGGACAGCGACTAGCAGGGCATAGCGGCGCTATGCCCGGACGGCATAGCGCCGCTGTGTTCTGATGAGGGATACACGTATGCAGAACCAGACCTCTTGCAATGCCTTACAACACCAGACTGAGGTCGCACCGCTGCGCAGCTATGCTGTCACCGAGCAGGTCTTGCTCGCAGCGCAGCCGCAGCCGGAAGATTGGCAACGTTTTGCCGAAGCGGGTTACAAGACCGTTTTGAATATCCGCAGTGATCCTGAGCGGGCCGCAGTGCAGGCTGCCAATGCCCGTGCCGCCGGTTTGCGCTACATTCATGCGCCGTGGCCGGCCTACGAGCTTGAACCGGAGCATCTGGCCGAGTTTGCCCGCATTGTCGAAGACCCGGAAACCGGTAAGCTCGTGTTCCACTGCCGTAGTGCGACCCGCGTCGGTCTAATCTGGATGCTCTACCGGATTATGCATCAAGGGTGGACGCGCGAGCAGGCCGAGGCCGAACTCCGCGCCGCCGGCTATGATAGTGATGCGATGGAGACCTTTGAGTTTTGCGCGGGTGATTTCTTCGAGCGCGTTGGTATGCAGGCCTAGGGGGACACTATGGCGCCCGTTTCTGCTCGCCAGCCCGGTATTCAAGCCGCTTTGCTGGCGACGCTCTACCGTTATCTGCCGTTTCTGAACTGGCTGCGCCGCTACCAGCGGGAGCATTTGCCCAGCGACGTAGTGGCAGGCATTGTCACCGCTATCATGCTCATTCCCCAGAGCATGGCCTACGCGCAGTTGGCCGGTCTGCCCCCGCAGATCGGCCTCTACGCCTCGGTAGCGCCGTTGATCGTCTATGCGCTCCTAGGCACCTCTGGGCAATTGTCGGTAGGGCCAGTAGCCATTACCTCACTGCTGGTCTTTAGCGGGGTCAGTTCGCTGGCGACGCCGGGCAGTGAACGCTATATTCAATTGGTGCTCTTGCTGGCCTTTATGGTTGGCGTGATCAAGCTGCTGCTCGGCGTGCTGCGGCTGGGTGTGATCCTTAATTTCATCTCGCACCCGGTATTGGCGGCTTTTACCAGCGCCTCGGCGTTGATTATTGCCGTGGGTCAGTTGAAATATATTCTTGGCTACCGGATTGGCGGCGAACACCTGCACGATACAATTGCGCAGGCGATTGCCGGCTTGGGCCAGACCAATCTTGTGACGCTGGCGATCGGTCTGGGTAGCATTGCCCTGCTGCTCTTCTTCCGGCAGGGGTTGCGCCCGCTGCTACGGCGGGCCGGGTTGCCACCGCTCGCCGTTACCCTGATTGTGAGCGGCGCGCCGCTGCTAGCGGTGATTCTGGGGATTGTGATCGCGCAAGGTTTCCAGCTTGATCAGACGGCGAAAGTGGCGGTGGTTGGCGCGATTCCGCCCGGCTTGTCGCCGCTGAGCACGCCCGCGATGACGATGGCCGATGCACAGGCGCTCTTGCCGACGGCGCTGACCATCGTGCTGGTCAGCGTGGTTGAATCGATTGCGGTGGCGAAGGCGCTGGCTAGCAAGCGCCGGCAAGCGATCGATCCCGATCAGGAATTGGTCGCGCTAGGCGGGGCCAATATTGCGGCCAGCTTCTTCAGTGGCTATCCGGTGACCGGCGGTTTCGCCCGCTCGGTGGTCAATGCGCAGGCTGGCGCGATTACCGGTTTGGCGTCGCTGATTACCGCTGCCGGCATCGCCCTGATCTTGCTCTTCTTCACCCCGATCTTCTACTACTTGCCGCAGGCGGTATTGGCCGCGACTGTGATCGTTGCGGTGATCGGGTTGGTCGATCTGCGTGAGCCGCAGCGGATCTGGCGCACCAACCGCGGCGATGCCTTCACGTGGCTCATCACCTTCGTCGCCGTGCTCGTGCTTGGCATCGAGACCGGCATCTTCGCCGGCGTAGCCTCGGCGCTGGTATTGTACCTCTGGCGCACCAGCCGCCCGCATATCGCGATTGTGGGCCGGTTGGGGGATAGCGAAGTCTACCGCAACGTCGAGCGTCATCAGGTGAAGACGTGGCCGCATGTGGTAGCGGTGCGGGTTGACGAGAGTCTCTACTTCGCGAATACCCGCTACCTCGAGCAGGCATTGCTGCGGATTGTGGCGGAACGGCCCGAAGTGAAGCATCTCGTGCTGATCGGTTCAGCCATCAACTTCATCGACTCGAGCGCCTTGCATACCCTCGATCACCTGATCGACGAGCTGCGCGACGCTGGGGTCGAGTTCCATCTGGCCGATATTAAGGGGCCGGTCATGGATCGGCTCAAGCAGTCGGAGTTGCTCGATAAGATCGGCCACGATCACATTCACATGACGACCCATGCTGCAATGCTGGCGTTGGGGTGCCGGGATTGACATAGAATAGCAAATGGGTTGGGGTCGCGTCCCCTGCGTCCGCAGGGGAACGCGCTTTTAATAATAAGCGGTGTGAAGAAGGTGGATAGCGCTGTGCGGCAGTAAAACTGCCGCACTCCATAGTGGAATCACTGCGCTACGCCGCCCTGTGATTTGAAAGGCAAATCCATGCGACGCTTCTTTATCAGTGCATTCCTCTTGGTGTTCGTAATGCTGGCCGCTTGCGGGCCGGCCACCACGACGACCACCGCGCCGGCGACAACCGCCAAGCTGCCGGCAGAAATCAACGTGGCCCGGCTGAAGACCATGCTCGATCAGAATGAGAATTTCTTCTTGCTGGATGTGCGCACGCCACAGGAATTTGTCCAAGACGGGCGCGTCGCGCAGGCAACCCTCATCCCGCTGCAAGAACTTGAGCAGCGGTTGAACGAATTGCCCACCGATAAGCCGATTGTCTGCATCTGCCGGTCAGGCAATCGCAGTGCGGCAGCGTGTGATCTGCTCCGTTCGCACGGATTTGAAGCGGTCAACGTTGCCGGCGGCATGCGGGCATGGAAGGCCGCCGGCTATCCGGCAGTGGTCGGGCCGTAATGAGTTAAAGAACCGCACGGCGGTGATACTGCACCGCCGTGCGACGTTACGGTCACTGCACGCAAGGCCGGAACTTGTACCCGTACACCAACACCCCATCTTCACCGGTATCCATCAACCGGCGAGTGACCATCTCGACCGGCATGCCGATCGCGAGATCAGCCTCATCGCAATCGGTCAATTGGGCCGTGACGAGTGGTCCCTCCTCCAACCGCACCAGCGCTACCGGGTAGAGACCGAGACTTTCGTACCCCGACGGCGCTTGGCGGATCACGCTGAAGCTATAGATCTCGCCGCGCCCGCTGAGCTGGTACGGTTCCCAATCGTTCGGGTCTTCATCGAGGGTTGGCGGCTGGGCCGGGAAGCGCACCTCGCCGGTGCGGCGATGGCGCTGCCCCTCCAGCCGGTAGCGGGTGGTGCGTTCCCGCCAGTGTCGAGCAATGTTCATGGTGCAAAACCTCCACCAAGGGCAAGACTGACAGCCGCTATGAGTCCTGCCGTCACGCAGACAAAGATAATGGCGATGACGGCCAGAATGATGGCAACGTAGAGCGCCTTCTGCGCTGGCAGATTCATGCCTGACTGAATGGCCAGATAGACCAAGTAGACACCGTACAATGATAGTGCCAGCGAAATGACCCCGCCAATGAAGGGGATGGCGCCGGCAATGGTCTGTGCTACTGACAACGGTGACGAGAAGAGCGAAATCCCCCACGCGAGCTCGCCGAAGCTGCCGGTGCCGCCAAAGGCGCGGCCAAGCAGATAGATGATCCCCCAAATAATCAGCGAGCCGATAATGGTGTTAAAAATGCCGCCGAGGACAAGGTTGATGATATTACCCTGCTGGGCGAGCGTCGTCTCGATCAGGTCGGGGGGCACGTTTTGCGCCTCTAGCTGTGCGCGGATTTGCCCCACGCGCAAAGGCCATGTGATGGCGGTAAGGATGCCATTGATCACACTGGCAATGACTGCGTAGATCAAGGCCCACACCAGATTATCGCGCTCGTGCTGCTCGAACGTTTGTGCGGACGGTTTAGTAAGGACTGCAATACTGCCGTTGATCATTTCCTGAATCACAGGAATGCTCCTTTGTGGTTACAAGAAGGCGGAAAACAGCCTTATTGTACCGCACGCAACTACCTGCGTAAAGGGGTTTCGCTTACGATTCGCGAATCAGAACATGGCTCACCGCGGTGGCGCCGATCCCGCCAAGCGATTGGGCCAAGCCGATGCGGGCATGGGCGACTTGGGTAGCCCCTGCCGTACCGCTGAGTTGGCGGGCGATCTCAATCACTTGGTAGATGCCGCTAGCCCCACCCACATCGCCGCGCGCTTTGTAGCCGCCGGCGGTAGCAATCGGTGTTTTGCCGGTGGGTGTGATCGCGCCTTCGGCAGCGTGGCGCGGGGCCGTGCCGGGTTCGTAACAGCCAATCGCTTCCAGCGCCAAGGTTGCGGCAATGCCGTGCGGGTCGGTCAGCTCCCAGACATGCACATCGCCGACGCCGAGGTGGGCGCGGCCTAGCGCGATGTGGGCACTGGCACGGGCGGCGCTGAGTTCGAGCGGGTTGCGCCGGCGGTGCAACGCTGGGGTGTCGGTGGCAACCGCCGACCCGGCGATGCGGATGCGCGGGCCGTCAAGTTCGCGGGCCAACTGCTCGCCAGCGATGAGGAGGGCGGCAGCGCCGTCGGCCAGCGTGCTGCAATCGAGCAGGTTGAGCGGCGAGGCCACCATCGCCGCTTTGCGATACTTGTTGGCGTCAATCGCAAACCGGTAGAGCGCGAGCGGATTTTTCGCCCCGTTGGCATGGGCATTGATCGGGAACGGCGCGAAAGCGTCCGCGGTGTAGCCGTACTCGTGCAGATAGCGCCGCATCAGCATTGCCCACTGCGCAGTAAGGGTGACGCCGTGCAACGCTTCCTCGTTGCTGTCGGCGGCCATTGCTTGCGCGGCCTCGATCGCGTCTTCGAGGTGATCAGTGACCTTTTCGACCCCAATCACCAAGGCCAGCGGCAAACCGTTTTGCACCGCTTGCACCGCTTGGTAGAGCGCCAACGCGCTGCTAGCGCCGGCAGCTTCGATACGGAGGGCTGGAATCGCTGGCGATAAGCCGAGCACGTTGGCCAGATATGCGCCAAGCTGGCCTTGCCCGTACAATTCTTCGCTGTAGGCGCTACCCACATAGAGCGCGCCGATCTGATGCGGCGCAATCCCCGGCGCGCTGGCCAGCGCCAGCCGCGCCGCTTCACTGGCCAGATCGGCCAGATCACGCCCGTAATGCTCGCCGATGGCGGTCGCGCCCATGCCGGCAATATAGACGTTGGTCATAACGACTCCTTCATCGTAGCGATGACCTTCATTCCTCTTGGGTGCGTTTGAGGAAGTGAAGGGGTTCGATCCTCTTGGTGCGTGTCCTTGCTCTACGTGACGAGAGAACGTTTGGCGAGAGGGGATAGGGGCAGAACTGCATGCGCTCCCTTCACCCCATCACCAACTTTCCGCGCCACTTGGCATAGATCGCGTAATCGATCATCACGGCGCGCTTGAGGTAGGCCGCGGTCAAGGGCGCGCGCTCGCGCCGCTCAAGGATCGCGTCGGTGACGGTGAGGGCGTAGGCGTCAGAACCGGCCCCGCTGCCGTAGCTGGTCACGAAGATGGTGTCACCCGGTTTCGCCACGTCGAGAATGGCGCATAGCCCAACCAGCGCCGCCCCCGAATAGGTGTTGCCGATCTGCGGGCTGAGCAATCCCGGCGCGATTTGAGCGTCGGTAAAGCCGAGCCGCTTGGCGACCGCTTGTGGGAATTTGGCATTGGGTTGGTGGAAGACAGCGTAGGTAAAGTCGGCAGCAGTGCGATTCAGTTGGCGCAACAATTCGCTCGCCGCCGATTGGATCTGGTGGAAATAGGCCGGCTCGCCGGTGAAGCGATTGCCATGCACCGGATAAGGCCGGTCGGCGCGGCGGTAGAAGTCAGGCGTATCGGTGACATACGAGAGGGTCGCGTCAATCGTGGCTAACGCCTGCTCGGCGGGGCCAACGATCAACGCTGCCGCGCCGGCGGAGGCGGTATATTCCAGCGCGTCGCCGGGCCGGCCTTGCGCCGTATCGGCGCCGATCGCCAGCGCATAGCGCTGCATCCCGCTACCGACCAACGCCATCGCCGCCGTTAACGCTTCCGAGCCAGCCTTGCAGGCGAACTCCCAGTCGGCGGCGCTGACCCACGGGCCGGCGCCGAGCGCTTCGGCCACGACCGTGCCCGATGGTTTGACGCTGTAAGGGTGACTTTCGCTGCCGACCCAGACTGCGCCGAGATCGGCGGCAGGAATGGCGGCGCGGGCCAGCGCATTGCGCGCCGCTTCGATTGACATCGTGATCGTGTCTTCATCGGGGCCGGGGACGCTCTTGGCCTCCACCGGCACCCCGTTTTGGCCATCGGTCCAGATGCGGGCAATCTCGCGGGCCGCGATCCGGTAGCGCGGGATGTACACACCATAGCCGATGATGCCAACGGGTTGCTGAGGTTTCATCATAGATGATGCTCCGCTCTCTTGGCGCAAAGCGCACCAAACGATGCTCGTCGCACAGCGACGAACCGCAGATCGGCAGCAGGCGGCTGCCAAACAGCTCCACTCCTTGTTTGGAAGACAAAAACCCTCGCTCCAACGCGAAGTATCGTTCGCGGGTAGGCAACGCTAGCGGCGGCCTGTTCGTCGTTGAGACAGGCCGCCGGAAGTTTAGGTGTTAGTTCTTGGCGGGGTCGCCGGCGACAGTCCGGCCTTCGAGTTCGGCAATAATCTCTTCGGCACGAGCCAGCTTGATATTGCGTTCGGCCACCATCCGGCGGGCGACTTCATCGACCAGCGTGCCGGAAGCGCCAGCAGCCATCGCAATCTGGCGGGCGTGCAGACCCATGTGGCCCTGCTGGATGCCTTCACATGCCAGTGCGCGCATCGCAGCGAGGTTGTTGGCCAAGCCGGCAGCCACGCAGACCTCGGCCAGTTCGTTGGCGCTGCGCACGCCGAGCAGCTTGAGCGCCGCCTGTGCAGTCGGATGCACTTTGGTGGCGCCGCCGACAATCCCGACCGAGAGCGGCATTTCGAGGGTGCCTACCAGATTGCCATGCTCATCGCGCTCCCAGTGCGAGAGTGAGGTATAGTGACCGTTGCGGCTGGCGTAGGCATGCGCACCCGCTTCGACGGCGCGCCAGTCGTTGCCGGTTGCGACCAGCACCGGGTCAATGCCGTTCATAATGCCTTTGTTGTGCGTCGCGGCCCGGTAGGGGTCAACTGCGGCAAAGGCGTAGGCCCAGAGAATGCCCTCCACCACCTCTTCGCCGCTGAGGCCATCGCGGGCCAGCGAGGCTGCCGGCACCACGCAGCGGGCGCGGGCCAGCCGGCGGTCGGTCAGATTCGAGAGGATGCGCAGATAGACCTTGCCGCCAGTCATCTCGGCCAGCAGCGGTGCCACCGCTTCGGCCATAGTGTTGACCGCGTTGGCTCCCATCGCGTCGCGGCAATCGACAATTAGATGCACCACCAGCATCGGCCCCATCGGGCTGGTGGGGAAGAAGCGCACCTCAACATCACGCGCGCCGCCGCCGAGCGTCACTAGCGAACGGCTCTGAGCATTGGCGAGCGCCAAAATCTCTTCCTTGCGGGCAAGGATCGTCTGGCGCGCCTGATCGGGGTCGGCGACATGCACCAACTGCACCTGTCCGATCATCAACGGTTCGGTGCTGCTGGTCTCAAACCCGCCGCCATCACGCACCATGCGGGCGGCATAGCTCGCGCCAGCCACGATTGATGGCTCTTCCACCACCATCGGGATCAAGTAATCGCGCCCATTAATGCGGAAGTTGGTGGCAATGCCCAGCGGCAGGTTGTACGTGCCAACTACATTCTCAATCATTTTATCGGCGCGCTCAATCGTCAAAGCGCCGCCGCTGCCGCCGTGCAGCGCGCGCAAATCTTCATCAACCAGTCCGTCGAAAGATTTGACCATCTGAAGTCGCTCGAACGGATTGAGTTGGTAGAAACCTTGTAGGCGAGAGTTCTTGGTCCCCATGCGAGGACTCCTCCTTATCTCAGAATATCTTCAATCTCCGCTTTCTACGATACCACGATCGCCGTCAAAGATGGTTGAAAACAACTGTCAAAACCTATCATGAGCCTGTCTGAGGGCTGTCATGAGAGGATTTGAGCGCGGTGAACGCCAGTTGTGGTACAATGAGAGGCGTGATGAGCAAACGTTTGTTCGCATTCTTCATCTCCTTGTGGTTGTTGTGGTTGAGCGCATGTGGGGCGGCGCTCCGGTTGCCGTTACCTGCCGACTTAGCCTTAACCGCAGCGCGCGGCCCGCAACAGATGGTCGCCTTCTTGTACCGTGACCAACAAGGGGCGCGGTTAGTCAGCAGTCTCAGTGCCAGCACCGATCCCCCGGTCCCCTTGGAACCTCCTGAACAGCAAGTGTGGCTCGGTGAAGTTGATATACCCGCCAATTTGGGGTTGAGTACAGCCGGTAATGTGCAATACGGGATGGTCATCGCGCAGGGAGATTGGCAGCCTGCCGGCCAATATGGGCCGGGAGGGGTATGGCTGCACGCGCTGGTTTCGCCGCGCCTGCAACCGTTTACGCCGGAAACGGTTGCTCTGGCGGACTTGCTGAGCGATACCCGCTATGAAGGGCAAGTGGTGCGGCTGCGGGCAGCGCTGATTGTTGCTACCGGCGCGAGCCTGCTCGTCGAAGAGATCGGCCCCGGCGGGGTGCCGGCTACGACGGCGCGCCAAGTCAAACTCCTCTATGGCGAGCGTGATCAAGCCCTGCTCGAACGCTTGCAGGCCAGCGGCGCCGCTCGCTTTGGCTACGTTGATGCTATTGGCCGCTGGAAGCAGGGGCGGTTTGAACCGCTCTTGCTGACGCTGGCGCCGTAGTGTCTTCTATTGCAGGGAGAGTAAACAGCCTCCCCTCCCCCAGCGGGTTCAAGGACGGACAGAACATCTGTCCGGTACCCGGCCCTGAAGGGCCGGGCTAGGCTTACGAAGCCCGCTGCGCGGGCTGCTGGCCCTCACCCCCAGCCCCTCTCCCACTGGCGCGGGAGAGGGGAGCGGAGAATCGAGCGTTGAGGTATTGCATAGCGATCAACAGTTGTACTCAACCAAGTGTTCTGTCCGTCCCTCAAAGCGGGGGAGGGGCAAGGGATGGGGGCTGGAAATGAGGCCCCCCTCCCAGCCTCCCCCCGCTGGGGGGAGGAGTCTGACACCCCTCCCCCAGCGTGAGAGGGGCAAGGGGTGGGGGCAACACCCCCCTCCGGGGGAGGGGCAAGGGATGGGGACTGGAAATGAGGCCCCCCTCCCAGCCTCTTTCGGGGGTAGGTATTTCATCGGCTCACCTCCTGCGGCGAGAAGCGGTCGTCGGATGCCAGCGGTGCGGGCGGGT
>NZ_LWQS01000035.1:71979-100510 GCF_001650695.1 Chloroflexus islandicus | reverse complement strand
GGGGGGGGGGGGGAGGGAACCGCCGATCATCGAAAATCTGATGGTCTGGCCGCCGGTGATTTCACCCAACGCTGACGCAATTGACGATGTGGCCGAGTTTACCTACCGGTTGCCGGTGAGTGCAACCGTGAATATCGAGGTGCTGGCGCCAAACGGTGAAGTGATCCCGGTCGTGACCCGCGAAGAGGAGGGGCCATTCGAGCAGCGGCACGTCTGGAACGGCAAGCGGCCAAACGGTTCGTTACTGGACGCCGGTGTCTACACGTACACCGTGCGCGCCGAAGATCCGTTTGGCAATGTGGTGCAGCGGCAGGGCCAGATCACCCTCGCTGAGGTTGGCCAACCCGAAGCGCGCATTGTCTATTCGATGATTGCGCCGCAGCGGGTGATGTTGGGCGAAGTGATTACAGTCACGATCCGGGTGCGCAATACCGGCACAGTGCCGATCCGTACCTACGGCCCGCCGAGCGGGTATGAATACACCACCGATGAGGTCTTTTCGTCGGTGGAAAATGGGGCCTATGCGGCACAAGCCGGCGGGTTTTGGCGCGTTGGCATGGATTGGGATGCCAACAGTGGCGGCGGCCCGAAACGCTACCCGTACCGCTGGTCAATTTCGCCGCGTCCGCCCGAAGAGTGGGCGCAACCGTTCGTGGAAGATTTTCTCTACCCCGGTGAAGAGGCCGAGATTATTGGCCGGGTGCGGATTTTGCAGCGTGAAACCCGCATGGGCTTCTACGTCGGTCTGATTCAAGATGGGGTCGGCTTCTTCCAAGATCGCACCGGGCGAACGATCATCGATGTCGGATTTTGAAGGCGCAAGGCGGGCAATGACGCAGGGTCAATAAACGCAAAGGCGTAGTAGCGCCGGACGACTGTCCGGCTCCACAAAGGGCGCAAAGTGGTTATATGGTGAACCAGAGAGAAGGAAGATAAAACGTTACCGCCGGCAGGATTTCCTACCGGCGGCACGCCCACCCCCATTAGTGCGATCGCGTTACCGATCAGCCACCTTAAACGCCGCGCTGCCAATCGACAGCAGATCTCCGCTCTGCAACCGCTGGCGGCCATTGATGCGATGGCCGTTCAAAGCCACCAACGCACCGGTGTCAAGCGGGGTGATAAACCAGCGTTCAAGAGCTTGCGCAATCTCGGCATGGCGCTCGAGCACCTGCCGATCGTGTAACACGATGTCGCATTGGCGGGCGCTGCCAATCACCATCGAACGGCGATTGACCACGATGTGTTGCCCGGTTCGTGAACCGGACACGCCGATGAGGGTTAATTCTCGGTTCATAAGGGCCTCCGGCGAACAGAACTAGTGCGATGAAACAATATATATTCTTATGATTCTCATTGACTTCTCATTTTGTCAAGTGTGACCTTTGGGCTATTTATTATGTTATGCTTGTCTCAGATTGGCGTCACCGGCGCACGTATCGTATCGATCCGTCCAATCAGGTTCGTGCTGCGACGAATCTTGGCGTCGCTCTGTTATGCGCCGGCAGCGACATCACAGCATAGGAGCAGCTAACTATGGCCGAGCCAATAGTGCAACGAGTGCGCATCTATCTCAACGGTGAAGATCGGGCCGGCGATCGACCGTTGTATCAGGCGGTGCTGGCTGAATTGCGCCAGAGCGGAGCGACCGGCGCAACGGCGTTGCCGGCGCTGGCCGGCTTTGGGCCGCGCCGGCAGGTATTGCCGGACGCCGAACGGCAGCCGGTGATTATCGAGTGGGTTGACCACGCGCTCCGTATCCAACGCATCTTGCCCTTGATCAGCGAGGTAGCGCGCGATGCCCTGATCACGATCGAGCCGGTAGAAGTGGCACAGGGCGTCTTGCGCCCCAGCGGGCCGTTTGGCGCCGAACAGTTGGTGTCGGATCTCATGCAAACCGAGGCGGCGGCAATTGCAGCGGACGCTCCCCTGCTCGTGGCGCTGGAGCAGATCGCTGCTGCGCAAGCTGATCTCTTGGCAGTGGTCGAGAACGAAACCGTGGTTGGGACGATCTCGGCCCGTGAATTGGTGTGGCGTGGCGGGTTGCGTTTACCTCCCAGTTTGCTCAGTGTGCTGGAACCGGCGGAAAGCGCCGCCGCGCTGGCAGCGATGCAGGGGCGCACAGTGGGCGAGGTGGCCAATCGTGAGGTGCGAGGCGTGCCCTCGACCATGCCAATTCCGCAAGCGTTGACAATGATGATCGAGTGGGGGTATGCGCAGGTGCCGGTGCTTGATGGGCATGGCCGGTTAGCGGGCATCTTCGGCCAGCGCGAAGTTTTGCTGGCAGCCGCGCGCCAACCAGAACCAACCGATACAAACGCGGTTGCGGTGCGGGTGGGGATGGTGATGCAGGCGGCGACGGCGCGGGTTGCGCTTGGCCAGCCGTTGGCCGCAGCATTGGCGATGCTGATCACGGCGCCGAGCCATCTCTTGTTTGTCGTTGACGGCGATGGGCGGCTAGCCGGAATCTTGCGTTTGAGCAATGTGCTCATGCGCTTACAGGGTGACGAACGCGCGGCGCTATTGGCTGCGTTGCAACGGGCGCAACCCACTCCGGCGGCGGCGCTGCCCGGCGCGCGCCGGGCAATCGATAGCTTGGTCGAGCCAGCGCCAGCGATCGTGACGATTGATGCTGGGTTAGGCGCCGCTGCCCGCCAGTTGCTGAACGTGAATGCGGAACGCTTGCCGGTGGTTGACTCAGATGGCCGGCTGTCGGGTATAATCGCACGTGGCGCCCTAATTCGGGCACTCTTACAACAAAGCGAATAGTAGGTAGGAAACGTATGGCTGATCGGGTTCTCATTACCGGCGGCGCCGGCTTTCTCGGCATCAATCTAGCGCGTTACCTCTTGGCGCGCGGCTATATTGTGCGTTCGCTGGATATTGCTCCCTTCGACTATCCTGAGCGCAGCCAGATCGAAGAGCATACGGGTGATATTCGCGATCGGGCGGCGGTCGATCGGGCTATGAAGGATGTGAAGTTTGTCGTGCATACGGCGGCGGCGTTGCCGCTCTATTCGCCGGCTGACATCTTCTCGACTGATATTGACGGCACCCGCAATGTGCTCGAGTCGGCTCGCGCTCACGGGGTTGAGCGGGTTGTCCACATCTCGTCAACCGCCGTGTATGGCATTCCTGACCATCACCCGTTGGTGGAAACGGATCGGCTCAGCGGGGTGGGGCCGTATGGTGAAGCGAAAGTCAAAGCCGAAGAGCTCTGCCTTGAGTTTCGCAAGGCCGGGATGTGCGTGCCGATCTTGCGGCCCAAGTCATTCGTTGGCCCTGAGCGGCTCGGCATCTTTGCGATGCTGTACGATTGGGCGATGGAGGGCCACAACTTCCCGTTGCCCGGCAACGGCAAGAATCGCTACCAGTTGCTCGATGTCGAAGACCTCTGCGAAGCGATTGTGCGCTGTTTGACGCTCGATCGCGATCGGGTGAACGACACCTTCAACATCGGCGCCAAAGAGTTCACTACGATCAAAGAGGATTTTCAGGCGGTGCTCGACGCAGCCGGTCACGGCAAGAAGATCATTACCTTCCCGGCGGCGCCGATGGTGTGGGCGCTGGCGATTCTGGAAAAGCTCAAGCTGTCGCCAGTCTATAAGTGGGCGTATGGCACTGTAACCGAAGACTCGTTTGTGTCGGTCGAAAAGGCCGAGCGGGTGCTAGGCTTTACGCCCAAATACTCAAATAAAGAAGCGCTGGTACGCAATTACCAGTGGTACGTTGCCAACGCCAAGCGGTTTGGTCAGCAGACCGGCGTCTCGCACCGGGTGCCGTGGAGCCAAGGCATTCTGAAATTGGCGAAGCTGTTCTTCTAGCCGCGAGCCAGCGAAGGGGCGGACAGACCCCATAAGCGCACATGTGGTTGAAGGCGTTGCAATGTGCCGCTTTACCCTCACCCCCAGCCCCTCTCCCACTAATGCGTTGAGGAGCGGACAGAACGTTTGATCGCGTACAACTGTCGATCGCTGTGCGATGCCGTAAAGCCCCGAGCTACGCTCTCAATCACCCCTCCCCCGCTGGGGGAGGGGCAAGGGGTGGGGGCATCAGCCCGCGCAGCGGGCTTCGTAAGCCTAGTCCGGCCCTAAAGGGCCGGGTTCCAGACTGATGTTCTGTCCGCCCATCAACTAACGCGGGAGAGGGGAGTGTATAGTCGAGCGGTAAGGGGCGGGTGGCAAACCCGCCCTTACTTTTTGGTGTGCGCTACTCCGCTGCCTCTGCCCCGCAGCGATTCACCATTCATCGCTAGCGCAATCCCGTCTTGCAGGGTGGCGCGGGTCTCGAAGACGCTCAAATCGGCGCCGAGACTGACCAAAGTTTGCGCCACTTCGGGGCTGATTCCCGTTAACACCACATGCGCCCCTAGCAGGCGCACTGCTCGCGCCGCCCGGATCAGCGCATCGGCGATAAAGGTGTCAACCGTGGCGACGCCGGTGATGTCAATGATCACCATCTCAGCGCCGCGCGTGGCGACCCCTTCGAGCAAGGTCTCAATAATCAAGCCCGCGCGGCGTTGGTCGATCACGCCGATCAGCGGTAACGCAACCGCCCGATCGCTAATCGGCACCAGCGGCGTGCTGAGTTCGCGCAGGGCCCGCTCTTGGGCGGCGATGATCGTTTCCTGCATCTGGAGACGCTCGAACTCGATCGCCTTAATCTCGCTAATATTCTGCATCATCCCGATCATACGCGCCGCTGTGCCGTCGGAGCCGGCCAGAAAATAGCCGCGGTCGAGAATCCAGACATACGAGCCGTTCTTGTGCTGGAAGCGATACTCGATGTCATACTCGCTCAGCTTCGCCTCAGCCTCACCCAACAGGTGCAACGCCCGTTCGCGGTCATCAGGATGGATCAACTCTTCCCATTGGGCCAGCCCGCCGTCGAGTTCGCTGAGGGTGCGCCCGCAGACGTACTCGGTTTCGCCGCTCCATGTGATGGTGCTTGTGGCGACATCGTAGTCGTAAATCATGAGCCGCAATGCGCGCACGAGCATAGCGTAGCGTTGGCGCAGATCGTTGAGTTCGCGCAACAGGCGCTGCTCTTCGGTTGACATAACGACCTCTGGTTAAGACAGGGAGTTGACGGCGTGGTCACGGTGCGACGGGGCTATGAGAGATTGTAGTGCGGGAGGGGAGGGGTGTCAAATCTTGTGGCATAAAATGGCCACGAAGAGCCGCAAAAGGCGTAACAACGTTATTGCTGAGGGCACTTGGCCGATAGTTGCAGCAATGATCACTTGCCCGCAATCACCTTAACGACCCCGCCCCCCACCCCGCTACGCCTTCCCATACACCGGAATGGCGGCGCCGCTGATGATGCGCGCGGCGGGGCCGACCAGAAAATGGATCACCGCCGCAATCTCGCTGGGTTTGACCCAGCGGTCATGCTTTGCGTTAGGCATGGCTGCCCGGTTGGCCGGGGTGTCGATCACGCTTGGCAAAACGGCGTTGACGGTAATATCGTGGGGGAGGAGTTCGGCGGCGAGCGCTTCGGTGAGTTGCAGCACGGCGCGCTTAGCAGCGGCGTAGGCGGCGAGGTTGGCGCCGGCTTGGGTGGCGGTGCGGCTGCTGACATTGACGATCGCGCCGCCGCCGCGGGCGATCATGTGGGGAATGGCCGCGGCGCACGAGATGACCGCCGTTTTGAGGTTGATGTCGAGCTGGCTTTGCCAGAGTGACCATGGCGTCTGATGCACCGGTTCGCCGCCGGCGAAGCCGCCAGCGGAATTGACCAGAATGTCGATGCCGCCGTGCGTTGCCGCAATCGCGTCGTAGGCCGCTTTGGCCGCCGCTTCATCGGTCAGATCGACGCGCACGCCGATGGCGGCCGGGCAACACTCATGCAGCCGCGCAAAAGCCGTCTCATCAACATACGGTGTGATCACGGCTGCGCCAGCGCCAAGCAGCCGTTCCACCACTGCAACCCCCAACCCGCCGGCGCCGCCGGTGACAATCGCCACTTTTCCTGCCAGATCCATGCACGCTCCTCTCGCTGATACAAACGACTCTGGCGCATGCTAACGCCAGAGTCGCCTTCTATGCTCAGACAACCGGAGAGCATCCCCTTGCAGGCAACTCCATCGTTACCCGATTCGGTATGGCCTACTGCATCAGCAGGTCAAAATGCGGCCGTCCATCGTCGCCGCCGAGCCGGCGCAGACCGCGCTGAATAGCGCGCAGCGCCCCCTCACCCAGCCAGAAGGTCAACACTGATCCGGCGATGAGGCCGAGCGCGCTGCCGAGCGCAGCGCCGCTGGCGAACAACACGAACCGCTTGCGTCGCGACGCCGCTTTGCGCCGCGTAGTCTCCTTGCCCATAATGCTCCTCACTGTACGACGACTACTGGCATCGCCTTGCTCCAGAGGCGTTCGAGCCGGTAGTACTCACGCTGGCTCTGGCTAAAGATATGCACGACAATATCGCGATAGTCGAGCACGATCCAGCCGGTGTCGGCGCTCCCCTCGATGCGCGGGTTCAACCCGTGCTCGGTCGAAATCTTCTCGTCGATGTGGTCGATGATCGCGCGCATTTGCCGATCGTTGTCGGCGGTGCAGATGATGAAGTAATCGGCGATGGTTGTCTGCGGACGAATGTCAAGCAGCATAATGTCGTGGGCCTGCTTGTCTTCGACCAGCTCGACGATGCGGCGGGCAATCATTCCTGTCTCGATGGTCATGTCCTCCTATGTTGCGTCGCGTTATCGTTATCTTGATCCTATCATATTTGACGCAGGTTGTAAAACCTGATCGCGCAGTTTTTACAACGTCATGATAGCACAAGTGATTGGCGATCGATCGTTCAACCAAGGATGGCAGCCCTCACCTTGTGCCGGACATCGAGCGGGTAAGGGTTCGATTCCCGTAGCTCGAAGGAATGAGGGTATTCCGCCACGCAAGCCGCAATCAGTTGTGATAGCTTGCTGTAGCCGAACTGATTGGCAGTGAAGGTTCGATCCAGACGGCGTAGCTGCTGGCCGAGTACGCCGATGCCAACCCATCCTTCGTGGTCACGTTTGGGCGCTTGACAGATAGCTTGCACCATCAGGAAGGCCGCTTCGTAGAGGGGCCGGATGGTCGCCGCCGTTGAGTCCGTGGTCGCTGTTGATGAGGCAGACTGGCCGGCAAGTGGAGATGCGCTAGGCTGGGTAGCAGCGAGGGATGGTGGTGCGGCCATTGCGTGGGGCGACGTAGGCGCTGGCTGTGGTGGCGTAACTTCAGCCATACTTGCATTCTCGTCGCTCTTGGCCGGTTCTGGCTTACTCAGCGGGATAAAGCGGGTACACGCTTCTTTCAAGGCGTCGGATGTATGACCATTGCCAATCACAATCACTTCAGCGCCGGCGGCGCGCAAGCGGTTGATGAGCGGGGTGTAGTCGCTATCGCTGGCGGCGAGGTAGAAACAGGTGATCCGTTCTTGATAGAGCAGCTCCATTGCCTCGACGGTGAGCAAAATGTCGATCGCGTTCTTGTTGGTCGCCACCCGGCCCTGATGGATAGGGCGCAGGTCGTAACGCGCCACCGGCTCGATCCAACTGTGGTTATTGGGGAGTGACCAATTAGCGTAGACCCGGCGAACCACGATCGGGCCGGGTTCGTGGGCAAGGTGGCGCATAACCTGTTCGGCATAGGTGGCCGGGCAGTTTTCGCCGTCGATCAACAGCGCCACCCGGCGTTCAGGTACGATCAGGGTGGCCGGGGTCGTGATGCTATTGGTTGTTGGCGTGAGCTGGTGATTGGTGCGAGTCAACTGGTGGAAGGCGTCATTGATGAGCTTGAGCGAGAGGTTGGATGGTGATGGCGGCATTGTGACCTCGTGAAGCTAAGCATTTCCGTTACTCCAAGATACGTTGCTGGCGCGCAAACGTTGCACAGAGTGAGGCAAATCGGGGACGATGGCTGCGTTATCTCCACGATCGCTTTTGGCGATCGGCAGTTTACAAACGCCGCATGGTCTGCTACAGTTCTGCGTTACATACGGCGTCGAACAAGCTGTAAGCAAGCTAAGGAGGCGCGCGATGGATCAGGTGCTCTCGTTGCACGTAGGCCAATCCCGGATTGAGCTGGTTGAGGGGGATCTTGTCACGCAAGCGGTTGATGCGATTGTCAACGCTGCCAATGAGGCGTTGCAGCAAGGCGGCGGGGTGTGCGGCGCGATCTTCCGCGCCGCTGGCGCCGAGCAGATGCAGCAGGCGTGCAACGCGGTCGCGCCTTGCCCGACCGGCGAGGCGCGGATTACCCCCGGTTTTGCCTTGCCGGCGCGGTATGTGATTCACGCGGTGGGGCCGATTTTTAGCCGGTATGCCCCGGAAGAGGCCGACCGGCTGTTGATCAGCGCGTACCATGCCAGTCTGGCGTTAGCCCGCCAATACGGTCTGGATAGCATTGCCTTCCCCAGCATCGCCACTGGCATCTACGGCTTCCCGGTCGAGCGCGCGGCGCCGCTGGTCTTGCGCGCACTCCGCGAAGACCTGCAGCTCCATCAGGCTCCAACGTTGGTACGCATGGTGCTGTGGCGCGATACCTTCCCAGTCTACCGGGAGGCGTTCGCGCAGATGCAGCCATAATCATCGGCGGGAAGGTGCAACAATCCGGTGTTGCCGGCGTCATATCGCCAGAGCATGCAGGCGCGCCGCATGCGCCTCGGTTGGAAGGAGTGATTTATGCAGACTCGACTTACACGCAGCAGCACCGACAAGATGATTGGCGGCGTCTGTGGCGGGCTGGCGCAATACTTTGCCGTTGACCCAGTGATCGTCCGCCTCATCTTTGTACTGGTCTTTTTCATCAACGGCATTAGCCTGCCGATCTATCTCGCGCTCTGGATTGTGATGCCGAAAGACACCCCAACGACACCGTTTACGCCTGCGGCCAGCGGTACAAAGCCGGTCAACCAAGAGGTCTTCGCCGGCCAAGGGCAGAGTGGCGGGCAAGCGCGCGTAGGCTACGCACCCGATCCGAGCTACCGGTTTGACCCGCTGACGGGCCAACCGATCGGCGGGCCGGCGGTAGGTGAGACGGTCAATCTGGCGACCACGCCGCCGCGACGGCGGAATTGGAGCCTGCTCGGCTTGATCTTGATCGGGATCGGCGGGTTGATTTTGCTCGAGCAGCTCGGCGTGAACCTCTCGTTGCTCTTCCCGGTGTTGATGATTGTGGCGGGTTTAGTACTCTTGCGGCGGGCGCGGTAGGAGGCGTAGGGGCATTGCGGCGCAATGCCCGGCATTGCATCGCAATGCCCCTACGCGCCCCTACCGCGCGCCTCCGGCGATCATCGCGATCACAATCGCGATGATCGCTCCCCCTACCGAACTAATCAAGTTCACCAGATCGTTATCCATCCAGCGCCAGCCGCGCAGGAAGCGGTTAGGGGTGCCGTCGCGGGCCACCCGGCGCTCGGTTTCGCGCCCGTCGGGGTAGACATAAATGGCTTGGACGGTCGCGCCGAGCCAACTGTCAAACAGGGCCCCACCCAAGCCGCCGAGCAGACCGGCGGGGATCATCCACCACGGCAAGGGTTCGCCCGGCATAGCCAGCGCACTAAACCCAAACATCGCCAGCCCGATGATGAGGCCGCCGGCAGCGGCTGCCGAGGTGCCGAGCACGGTCACGCCGCCAGACGTACCCGGCGGCACCGGCTGGCGGGTGGTGATGAGCCGGGGTGGATGCGGGCTGAGCACGCCGAGTTCGGTTGCCCACGTATCAGCATTCACCGTCGCCATCAGGCCGACGAAGGCTGCCAGCAGCCACCATGGCTGGCCGCTGAGCGCAAACGCTACCGCGCAGAGCGCGCCAAGCCCGCCGTTGGCGATGGTCTGGAAGAAATCGCGTCTGCCGCCCTTAGAAAACTTCTCGGCAGCCCGCCGTTCTTTGATCGATTCTTTGTAGTGCGAGAGTATGCTGCTCGTGACAAAGAAGACGATCAGCGTCAAGCCCCATGGCCAGCCGCCAAAGCCAAACGTCAGCGTGCCGACCAACACCGCGCCCAACCAGCCGCTTTCGCTCAGCGAGCGGCGGGCAAACGCGACGCCGCCGATGGCAATGCTGAGCATGAACCCAAGCCCGATCTGCATGAGGTCGATCATAGTCTTCCCCCGACTCTACGCCGGAGCGGCAAAAAAGATCGCAGAGCGCCATTGCGGTGGCGCTCTGCGATTATACCAGAGACGAGGAGAGAGTTACTCAGGCAGCAGCGCGGGCTGACAACGATTGCCTAGTATGCCGAGCGACGCCGCGCAGGGCGGTTTCCAGATCAGCACCAAGCATATCAGCGACCGTCTTTTCGGGCACGAACGATGCCATCATCCCCAGCATCGGCGCAAGATCAATGCCCATGACCACTTGGATATCTGTGCCGTTGACGGCTTGGTTGAGCACCCAGCGGGTCTCGACCGGCAGCGGCGTGCGCACGGTGAACACAATCTCGCGGTTGTCTTGCCAAGCCAGATCACCTTCACAGCGGATGGTGCCAAACAAGCCACCCATCGACATATAGGTGACGAGGCGGGCATGGCGAGCTACATCGTCGCGATCCAGCAGCTCAGTTTTCTGCACGCGCGGCAAAATCTGGCTAATCAGGCCCGGATCCGACAATGTCGTGAACACCTGCTCAGGCGTAACCCCCTCAATGTGGCAGCGCCGTCCTACTTTAATCATGGAACTCTCCTGTCTCTGGTAATGTCAATGTTTTGCACAGTTAGCATAGCACTGTTGCACAGACATGTCAATAGGTGTAGACACCGAAATGTGAGGAATAAACGATATTGTCGAACGAAGCCGTGCTGTTCAGGATGGTGGAGTGCGGCAGGTTGCCGCCGCACTCCCTTATTGTCAACGGCTGCTAGTCGGCATGCACTCCCACCTCGGCGGTGGCATTGGTCGTGACCGGCTGGGGCAGCGTCAGCATCCGGTTGCGTAGCGTGCCGAACAAGACTGCGAGGGCGCTGGCCAACAACCCGGCGCCGATCAGGTATGGCGCGCTTGGCCCGATCAGGTCGAACAGCGTGCCGGCCAATAGTGGCCCAACGACCATCGTGAGACTGGTAAAGGCCTGCACACCGCCAAGGGTGGTGCCCTGTTCGGTTGCCAGCACCGATTGCGAGACAAGGCTGGTCAGCGACGGCGTGACCATCCCGCTGCCGAGGGCGACTAGACCGACAGCCGGGAAGAGCATCCACGCGGCGGTGACCAATCCGGTCGCGACGAAACCGATCGTCATCAAGGTCAAGCCGGCAAGAGCCAGCCGTGCCTCGCCAAATCGCGGCACTAGCTTGCGGATGAGAAAGCCTTGCACAATCACCGCGATCAGACCGATGAAGGCGAAGACGAGCGCGTTCTGTTGCGGGCCAAACCCAAAGCGGACATCGCTGTAAACGGCGAAGTTGCTTTGCAAGCCGGCGAAGGCGAGGTTTAGCAGCACGCTGCCGAGGAGGAACGGTTGGACACGGGCATCGCCGGCCACCGCCGTCAACCGGCTGACCGGGTTCAGGCTGCGCGACACCGTCTGGGCACGCTTCTCGGGCGGCAACGACTCAGGCAGGCGGAAGAAGCCGAAGGCGAAATTGGCGAAACTGAGGGCAGCGGCGAAGAGCGCCGGCGTCTGCAAACTAACGTTAGACAGCAGACCGCCGATGGCCGGGCCAAGCATAAAGCCGAGGCCAAAGGCCGCGCCGATCATGCCCAAGCCGCGCGCGCGCTCGTTGGGCGGGGTGACATCGGCAATATAGGCTTGCGCCGTGCTAATGCTGGCGCCGGTGATACCGGCGGCGATGCGGGCGAGGAACAAAATGCCTACCACGGTTTCGACGCCAAGGAAGGTCAGGTTCTCGGCCAGTGCAAAGACCAGATAGCTGAGACCAGCGCCAAACAAGCTGAAGAGCAGCACCGGGCGGCGGCCAAAGCGGTCGCCAAGCGCGCCGAGGATGGGCGCAAAGAGAAACTGCATCAGCGCATACGAAGCGGTCAGCGCGCCGACAATCAGCGCGCGATTATCGGCCAGCCACGGCCAGCTCGAACGTTCGACGATTTTGGCATATTCGGGCAGCAGCGGCAGCACAATGCCGATGCCGAGCAAGTCAATGAAAATGGTCAGGAAGATGAAGAACAGTGGTGAACGGCGTTTCATGGATTTAGACCCTCATAGATGGCGGGCAACTTGCAACCAGAAAGGTTCGCTGTGCAAATTATATGACGTTTCACAGCTTTTGTCAATACTTTGCACAGGATTTGCCCAAAATCTGTGCAAGGGGAGATGTGGTAGCATGGAAAGTCAAAGCACGGTATCATGCGAGGTGCGCGGCAGCGACCAACACCTTCCGGCAGCAGGAGCAGTATGGCATTCAACGGCTTTACCACCGAACGGCTCACCGGCATTCCACCGGAGTTTTTTACCGACGTGCTGCCGGCGATCTCGAAGCCGAGCGAACTCAAAGTCACCCTGCATCTGTTTTACCGGTTGAGCCGCTTGCGCAGCCGTCCGCGCCGGATCAGTTGGGATGATCTGCGCGACGACGACCTCTTGCGGCGCTCGTTACAGGCGCTCAGCTCGCTCCGCTCGTTCGAGGAACTGCTCGACGAGGGGTTGGCGGCGGCGGTGCGGCGCGGTACGGTGCTCCATCTGGTCGAGCCGCTCGATGGGCGGGTGCGTAGTTGGTATGTAATCAACACGCCGGCCAATCGGGCATGGGCCGAGCAAGTCGCTGCGAGCGGGATAGCGCCGCCGGCTGATGAGATCAGCGAACGGCCGGGGTTGATCGAGTTGTACGAACAAAATATCGGGCTAGTGACGCCGCTGCTGTTGGAAGAATTGCGCGCTGCCAGCGCCCGCTACCCGGCCGAATGGCTGGAAGACGCTATTCGCGAGGCGGTGCGGGCCAATGCGCGCTCGTGGCGTTACATTCAGCGTATGCTGGAGAGGTGGGCCGCCAATGGACGAGAATCTGCGCCGTATCAGACCGGACGACCTATCGATATTGAAAAATATACCAGCGGACAACTCGGATACCTCTTCCGCCGCGGAAGTGACGAGAGCGACCTCTGAGGCGGTGTGCCCGATTTGTCGCGGGGCCGGCTATTATACGCTTGATGTGCCGTACGGCGATCCCAACTTCGGCGTGCTCATCACCTGCCGTTGCAAGCAGGCCGAGAAGGAGCGCCGCCGGTTTGAAGAGCTGGAGCGGCTCTCGAATCTGGCCCCGTTGCGTGACAAAACCTTTGCAACGTTTGATCGCACTGTGCCCGGCGTACAGCGGGCCTTTGCCCGCGCCTACGAATACGCCCAAAATCCGCAGGGCTGGCTGATTTTATTCGGCGGCTACGGCTGCGGCAAGACCCATCTCGCGGCGGCGATCGCCAACGAGGCGCTTGATCGCCATACGCAAGTGCTCTTCACAGTGGTGCCTGACCTGCTCGATCACCTGCGTTCGACCTTCGGCCCCAACTCGGAAACGGCCTACGATGAGCGCTTCGAGCTAGTGCGCGACGTACCGCTGCTGATCCTCGATGATCTGGGGACGGAAAACACCACGCCGTGGGCGCGGGAAAAACTTTACCAGATCATGAACCATCGGTATAATTATGCTCTACCGACGGTGATCACCAGCAATCGTGACCCGAAGGATATCGATCCGCGCATCCTATCCCGGATGTTTGATGCAGCCATTTGCCGCGAGCGGATCTTGATCGAAGCTGGCGATTATCGTCGCCTGAGCCTTGAACAACGGTATCATCCGCGCCGGCGGCGGGGCGACAGTTCCCGTTCGCAACGGTAACGCTGGGCGCGCGATCGAGGAGAACAGAAAGCATCGCACCATGACTCTACGCCATTTTCTTTCGGCGGCCGACCTCAGCCGCGCCGAAACCGAAGCTCTGCTCGATCGGGCGGCGGCGCTTAAGGCGGCATGGCGCGCCGGCATCACCGATGATCGGCCTTTGTTGGGCCAGACGCTGGCGCTCGTCTTCGAGAAACCCTCGTTGCGCACGCGGGTGGCGTTTGAGGCCGGCATGACGCAGCTCGGCGGCCATCCTTCCTATCTCTCGGCAAACGATATTGATATGGGCGGACGTGAGAGCGTGCCCGACGTGGCTCGTAACCTCAGCCGTTGGGTGGCGGTGATCGCGGCCCGTGTCTTCAAGCACGCCACGGTGGAAACCCTTGCCCGCTACGCAACGGTGCCAGTGATTAACGCCCTCTCTGACCGCGAGCACCCCTGCCAAGCGTTGGCTGATATGCTGACCCTGCGCGAGCGGTTTGGCCGCCTGCAAGGGTTGACGCTGGCCTACGTCGGCGACGGAAATAACGTCTGCCATTCGTTGATGTTATTAGGAGCGACGTTGGGGGTCAATGTGCGGGTGGGTTGCCCGCTCGATTACCGGCCAGCGCCTGATATCACCGAACTGGCCGAGCAGTTGGCCCGCGAGCACGACGCGACGTTGACCATTACCACCTCGCCGGTGGAGGCGGTGAGCGGCGCTGATGCGGTGTATACTGATGTATGGGCCTCGATGGGCCAAGAGCACGAAGCGGCCCGCCGCCGGCCGGTCTTTACGCCGTACCAAGTGAATGCGGCGCTGATGGCCCACGCTGCGCCGCATGCGCTGGCGATGCACTGTTTGCCGGCGCACCGCGGTGAAGAGGTGACGGCAGAGGTGATCGATGGGCCGCAATCGGTGGTGTTTGAGCAGGCGGAAAACCGGCTCCACGTGCAAAAGGCGCTGATCTTGCTGCTGTTGGGGAAGTAGCGCCAGTAGAAGTGGAAAGAGCGCTATGGCAGGCAACCGGGCAATCTTCGATCGGGCGATGGAGCAGTGCCGGGAGGCGTCGGCGCAAGGACGCTGGGAGGACGCGCTGCGCGCGGCGGTGCGGGCATTGCAAGAGTTTCCGCAAGATGTGGAGGCGCGCACCGCCGCCGCCGTCGCTCTGTTCCAGACCAACCGGCTGGACAAGGCGCTGCAAGCGTTTGGCGATCTGCACGAGGCCGATCCGAACAATGCGTTTTATATCAACTACATTGCCCAGTGTTACCGCCGGCAGGGTGATACTGCGGCTGCGGTCGAGGCGTACAGCGTATTAGCCGATCTGCACAGCGCGCAGCGGCGCGCGTTGCAAGCCGCCGAAGCGTTGCGCGAATTGCTCGCGTTGCAGCCGGAACTTGACGATCAACGCCGCCGCTTAGCCCAACTCTACGAAGATATCGGCGCAATGGCGGAAGCTGCCGAGACCCATCTCGAATTGGCCCAACGGCTCATTGCGCAGAACGATCCAGCCGCTGCTTTGCAAGAAGTTGAATGGGCGTTGCGCCTTGTACCGAACCATCGTGTCGCGCGTGAATTGGCTGCCCGCCTGCGCGAACAGCTCGGCGGGCAGACCGGTGCGCCGCCTATTCGCGGAACCGGTGGTCTGCGTCCTGCTTATCCTACCGGTATGCTGCGCGGTTCGGCTACGCAGCCCGAACAATTAGTTGCCGAGGCGATCGCTTGCCAACAAGCCGGTGATGAAGAACGGGCCGTCACGCTCTATGAGCAAGCCATCCAAGCCGGTCTCGAACGGGCTGATGTGCTCTATTCACTCGGTCTGCTCTACCAAAGCCGCGGCGATCTGAAAGCGGCGGTGGGGGTGTTGACGCGGGCCGCCGGCGATCCGGAATATGCCCTGTCGGCCCACTTTGCTTTGGGGCAGGTCTATCAGGCGCTGGGCCAGTTGCCACAGGCGGCCCAAGAGTTTGAAACGACGATTGGGTTGGTTGATCTCGAAACGATCGGGAAGGCTGAGGTTGATGACCTGATCGCGATGTACGAGAGCGCAGCCACCATTTACGAGCAGATTGGCGATTTGGCCCGCGCTTCGATCCTCTACGGCACCTTGGCTGACTTTCTGGCTAGCAAACGTTGGGGGCGCGATCGGGCTGCCGAATTCAAAAACCGGGCCAAAGAACTGGCCGATCGCAATATGTTCGCCAAGTTGCGCACGATTGGCACTGGCGTCTTGCAGCCTCAGCCGCCGCCACCCCCGCCTGAACCGCCGTTGATCGATGCTGAGAGCGAGCGGTGGGGGAAGATCCGGCCCATCACCGATTTCCTCCGCTCGGCAAAGAAGGCAGAGGATGAACCGGCGCCGCCGAGCGTTGCACCTACCCCCGAACAGTTGCCGATCATCGAGCGCATGAGCGTGCCGGCGGCGCTGCCAAAACCGGAATTTCCGCCGCCAACTCCGCTTGACCCCGCTGGCCTTGATGAGGTGACGGCGGGGTGGTTGGAACTCAGCGGCACCTACCTTGAACAGGGATTGCTAGATGCCGCACTCGACGCCTGCATGGAAGTGATCCATCATAATGTCGAGTATCTTCCGATCCACCTCCGCCTTGGCGAAATTTACGAGCGGCAGGGCCGGCCCGAAGAGGCGCTGGCGAAGTACCAATTGCTGATCGAGACGTATCGGGTGCGGGGTGAGGCAGAAAAAGCGATTGATGTCTACTTCCGTTTTATCGAGTTGTCGCCCGATACGGTCAATGCACGCTCGAAGCTGGCTGAATTGCTGAAACAGGCTGGGCGCATTGATGAGGCGGTGACCCAGTTGTTACAAGTTGCCAACACCTACTTCCGCCTTGGCCAAACCAACAAGGCGCTGGAAGAGTTTCGCCGCTTGCTGCAATGGGCGCCCAACCATCGCGAGGTGCATGCCCAATATGGCTTGGCCTTGCTCAAGCTCGAGCGGTTTGAAGCAGCGCTCGATGAGTTCCGGCAGGCGCTGGAGCTGGGTTCGCCCGATGATCCGGTGGCGTTGGCGCGCTTGAATATTACGCTAGCCCTGATGGGCGAACAACCCGCTGTGATCTGGGATTCGTTGGCGACCGTGCTGGCCAAGTTGCGCCAGCGCCCCAGCGAGTTTGCCGCCGTGCAAGCCGAGTATCGCGCGGCCTTCTTGATCGTCGATCGGGCGTTGCTGCACTATATGCTGGCGATCATCCAGCAACAGCACGAGCAGCACCATCTGGCGCTGATGGAACTGGAACAGGCCCAGATTTTGCTGGCGAGCGAGCCTGATCCGATGTTGCCGCTGGCGCTGGTCTATCGCGCAGCAGCCGATAGCTACATTGCCTTGGGCCAAGCTGAGGCGGCGCTTGATCAGTTACGGCGGGGGCAGGCCGTTGCCGGGCAAACGACACCGGAACCGTCGATCCGTCATTCCTTTGCCATCCCGCCCTCGCGTGGTGATTTGGTGCGCCGGATGGCTGAAGCCTACGCGATGAGCGAGGATCTGGCCGGCGCTGAACAGGCGTTGCTCGAAGCCAAAAAGCTGTTGCCGTATGATCGGGCGATTTATACCAAACTAGCTAACGTCTACTTCCGGCAGGGGAAATTGGCTGAAGCGCTGGCCCAGCTTGATGAGCTTGCTACCTATTACGAAGAGCATCAACAACTCGATCGCGCGATTGAGGCCCTTGAGTCGGCGGTGCAACTGGCCCCGAACCATATCGGGATGAGTAGCCGGCTGGCCCGCATGCAGTTGCGGGTTGGCCAACTGGATAAGGGATTAGAGGGCTTGGTACGAGTGAGTGAGCTGCAAAAGCGCGCTGGCCAGTTGAAAGATGCGGTGGCCTCGTTGCAGGAAGTGGCGCAGACGTATTGGATGATGAGCAATCACGAGCGGGCCCGCGAAATGTACGATCGGATTGTTCAAATTGCGCCCAATGATATTGATGCGCGCCAATGGCTAGCCTTAATGCACACGCTAAGCCGCCGCACCAAAGAAGCGATTAGCGAAAAGAAGCAAATCGCGCGCATTTTTGCCCAACAACGTGATTACGATAACGCGATCGCTGAACTACACCAGATTATCGGTCTCGACCAGCAAGATGTGGATGCCTATTTCATGCTGTACGATATGCTCATGCGACGCGAGGAATATGGGCAGGCGAGCCAGCTTTGCCGGCGGATGCTCAAGATGCCGGGGATCGAAACCGAACGGGTAGAAGCAATGTTGAGCGCCGCCAATCGTATGCTTGAGCAACGGAAGCCGGCGCCGCCACAGAGTTGATGATGGTAGAGCTTGAGCGTCTCTGGGCGCGGCTGAATCCGCTCACCTCGCCCTTTACGCTAATCGACATCTTGATCGTTGCGGCGTTTTTCTATTGGCTGCTCGGCATTGTGCGCGGCACCCGCGCCGTGCAGTTGCTGCGTGGCGTCGGTATTTTGTTGGCAATTGCCTTCCTCATGCCGTCGATCGCAAGTGATCGCCTGACGTTGCTCAATTGGCTGGTGGTCAACGTGATTTCGCCAGCCTTGATTGTGGCGATCCCGGTGCTCTTTCAGCCGGAATTGCGGCGCGCGCTCGAAAGCCTTGGCCGTTCGAGCGATCTGTTTGGCCGTCCATTTGGCGGTGCCAACCGCTCTGAACTCCTTGAAACGATCACCGTTATTAGCCGCGCCGCTGCTCAACTCTCGCAACAGGGGGTGGGTGCGTTGATGGTGATTGAACGGCGCACCCAACTGCAAGAGTTTGCCGATCGGGGTGTGATCCTCGATTCGCGCATTTCGGTGCCGCTGCTGCTCAATATTTTTTATCCCAATTCGCCCCTGCACGATATGGCGGTGATTATCCGCGGTAATCGCATTTTGGCCGCCAATGTGGTCTTGCCGCTCAGTGAAGATATCGCCGGGCCGCGCCGTTATGGCACGCGCCATCGCGCTGCCAAGGGGATTACCGAACAATCCGACGCGCTGGCGGTGGTGGTGTCGGAAGAGACCGGTGCAATTTCGCTGGTCAGTGATGGCCGGTTGGTTAGTTATCTGACCGAGGCCCGGTTGCGGACGATGCTGGCTGACCTGATGCAGGTGCCGCTGGAACCGGAAGCGAAGAGGGCGGCATGACATGAATGGGGTGCGCTCAATCATTTTGCGCGTGTTGCTGGCGGTCGGTTTGAGCTTTGCGCTCTGGTCGTTCGTCTCGTTTAGCGAGAATCCGGAAGAGACGGCCCGGTTTGAAGATCTGACCCTGCAACTTGTCGGTCTGGCCGATAATTTAATCGTCGTCGATGCCAATGGTCTGCCCACAACGACCTTTCCCACGATTGATGTCACCCTGCGCACCGATCGCCGCCAACGTTCGGAATTGCGCCCAGTGGATATTCGGGTGGTGGCCGATTTGAGCGGTCTTGGCCCCGGTGATCATCTGGTGCCGATCAACGTACAGCCGACCCGCAGCAATCTGTCGTTTAGCGTTCCCGCCGGCGGGGTCGAACCGGCGGCGATTAGTGTGCGGCTGGAACCGGTTGAAACGGTGACGGTACCGATAAATCTAGAAATCTTCGGTTCGCCGCCCTTCAGTTTCGAGCGTGGTACGCCAGAATTGCGCTACAACGGCGAACCGATTAGCATGGTGACGATTAGCGGCCCCCAGAGCCGGGTGCGGCGAGTAGTGGCGGTGCGCACAGTAGCGAATATCGCCCAGTTGCGCGCCACCTATATTGCGCCCCTCAGTCTGACCCCGATTGATGCCAACAATCAACCAGTTGAGGGCGTGCAGGTGCGGCCAGCCTCGATCACGGTCATCATTCCGATCAATCCGGTGGTCGGTTTGCGCTTAGTGCCGGTGTCGCCGGTCGTGATCGGTTCCCCAGCGCCGGGTTTTGCCGTGACTGGGATCGAAGTGGAACCGCCGCTGATTACGCTGACCGGCAGTTCCGGCCCGCTCGATGCGATCAGTCTCTTGCAAACCGAGGCGATTGATATTCGTGATGCGCGTGAACCGGTGGTGCGGATTGTGCCGCTGATTATTCCAACCGGCACGTCGCCGGCGCAAGGTGAGCCGGATGCCGTGCAGGTGACGATTACCATTGCTCCCATCCCGCTGCCGTTTCAGGTGCGTCTGCCGGTAGAGGTGATCTTTACCGGTTTGAGTCGCGATTTGCTAGCTTCGGTGCGGCCCAATGTGGTTGAGCTGACCTTTGCCGGCACGAGTGCGCAGCTCAGCGCACTTGCCTCAGCGCCGCTGGTGGTGCAGCTCGATCTCAGCACCCTTGGCCCCGGCAGCTACCAGTTTGCGGTACGTCCCGCCTTGCCGAGCGGTGTGAGCATTGTTGGCGACCCGCCTGAGGTCACGGTGACGATTGTGCCGGTGCCTACGCCGACCCCTACCCCTGAACCGTCGCCGGAGGTTGAACCGGCGCCGACGCCAACTCCGGATACGGGGTGATGGAGAGCGATAATGGCTAGCGACCCTCATGATGTGAGGGCAGTGGCGAGATACGCGCTGCGCGGATTGTGTGATGGATAGCGTTGATGACCAGCGTGCCTCATGACATCGGTATCGCGGCTGACGCAGGTTGCCGGTGAGCGAAGGCAATGCTTGTCACGGTGATGATCAGAAAGGTGATGATGCTCACCGCATTCATCATTCCGCCCCAACGCCGTACTTCGACCAGTGTGTATAGATCGCCAATCACTCGCAACGCTAATGACACGTGCAATAATCCGAGCGGCAGGTAACTCCAGCCGTTGAATCGGATTGGAACGCTAAGCAAAGCTGGAATGATGATTGGCGCGTGGCCGAAGATCATCGCGAAGACGAAGCCAACGAAGATGCTATGCAAGATGGCGTCGTAGAGCAGGCCGCTATAGACGCCGCCGCTGAGTGCCATGAGCAAGCCGCCGATCGCGAGCCATGCGCTGCCTGTGAGCATGCAGGTTGCACTAAAGCGGGGCAGGCCGGGACGGCGAATCGTGCGCCGGCCAATATCGTAGGCTAATAGCCACAAACCGCTCGCGAGCAGGCCAATGCCGGCAATCCGCGCGCCGTTGGCATAATCCGCCAGCGACCATCCCAAACCAAGCCAGAGCATGCCAACGCTGAGGCTATAGCTCCAGAAGGTATGCGCCGGCAGGTGGCGGAGCCGCCCTAATTCGAGCCGTTCACCGAAGATGGTGAGGGTGAGAAAGCTGGCCCACCACAGCGACGCGAGCGCCAACGGCTGCCCCATTAGCCAGAGCAGATTGCCGCCAAACCACGCCATCCCGCCAAGTGCCATGGTGATCATAAAACGTACCGGTTGGCGTTTGAGCAGCAGAGCAAAGATGGCGAGCAGGCCCACGCTGCCGCTCGTGATGAGCAACGCGCCGATCATTGCTGGCAAGCCCATCAAAAGGCTGATTCCTCCCAACAAGGTTAGCAGCGGCCCGGCAAAGGCCCATGGTCGCCCGATGGCGACTGCTCGCTCTAGCCCGATCACGGTACCGAGCATTCCGCCAACAAAGAGCTGGCCGTGAATCGCGGCTAGGGTGAGCGATGATAACGGCAGTGCCCACCCCATACGGAGCAATCCGGCCCACAGGGCACTGGTCAGCATCACTATGACACCGGCGGCAAAACCGGCTCGTAAGACGTTGGCAGGAGATGGCATCATCGTAGCACCTCGTCATCGCTATCCTTGCGTCGCCCGTAATTGTCTGATGCCCACTGTACAGCCGTTTTCGCGTGCTCGCTGTGAACAAAGTCACAGCGAATGTGCGGCGGCTCGGCTACAGTAGCCGTAGTGAAAGCACGCATCATCAAGGCAGGATAGCAATGACGGTAAATATAGCGCACTGGTGGGCGATATTGATGATCGGCATTCTGTGGGGACTGCTGCCATGGGTGGCGCTAGCAGCGCCTTCGCCGGTGCGCGATGATGGGCGTGGTGGCGACTATCAGCTCATTCGGGTTGGCGCCGGTGGCGATTACGCGCAGCTCGGCGCTGCGTTGGCAGCGGCCCCTCCCGGCGCGGTACTCGAGGTCTTGCCCGGTGTACAACTGGGGCAATGGACGATTGACCGTCCGCTGGTATTGCGTGGCCGGCACGGTGCGGTGCTTGATGGCGGTGAGGCGGGTTCCACGCTTACCATTACCGCGCCGGGAGTGACGGTGCAGGGCCTCAGTTTTCAGCGGAGTGGTCTAAATCCGATTGATGCGGCGATTCTAGTGCGCGCAGCGGCAGTAACGATCAGCGGTAATCGCTTCGAGCGTTTTATGCGTGGGGTCGTGATTGATAATGGCGCGAATGTGATGGTGACCAACAACACCTTCATCGGTACGCTGGACGGCATGCCGCGTGAGCGCAGCATTGGGGTTGCCTTGCTGAATGCGCCCGCTGTGATCGTTGAATTAAACACGATTTCATCAGTGCAGAACGGCATTGCTATCGACAACGCGCCGCGTGGCATAATGCGCGGTAATGTGGTGAGCCGGAGCGAGACTGGCATCGTCTCGCCGCTCATTGCGGGCGCTTCAACAATTCTTGGCGTTACCGCCACCTTCTTCAGCGCGGCCCTCTGTTTGCCGTCAGCCAGTGATGTGCTGATCGACCGCAATACATTAGTGGAGAATGTCACTGGCATCAAATTGGCCGGCAGCGCGCGGGTGACGGTGCAAGGCAACCTGATCGAGGGCCAGCGTGGTGATGGCTTGCTCGTACACAATAGCGCTGGCCTTACCGTGCAGGATAATCGGTTTGAGCGAAATGCCCGTGCGATCACCATTGGCGGCAGCGGGGCGCTGACAGCGCAGCGCAACCGGTTTGCCGATCACGAAACGGTGCTGGCGCTGCTGGCCGGTGATGCAGCGGTTGCGCTGCGCGGCAATGATATCGTACGCTACCGCGCGCTGCTCGCCAGCGAACCGCAAGCGCCGGCGGTCGTGTGGGCCGGCAACTATTGGCAACGTGGCTGGCCGGCTGATTGGTGGCTGGGGATGCAACTCTGGCGGCACGATCGCAATCGCGATGGGTTCGCCGATCAGCCGCTCATGATCGATAGTGTCATCGACCTATATCCGGCGCTGAGACCGAACAATGGCGCGCCACTGGCTTCAATGCCGGCGACCAACCCGGTATTGTGGCTCGTGGCGCTGGTTGTAGGGGGATTGTTGGCAAGTGTGCTGATCCGGCAACGGAAAGGATAGCGGTAATGGCGTTTTCACCGGAACACGTGATCGATATCGCCGAAGCGGTGCGTGCGGCCCGTCACGATGGCGCAATCTGGAGCGTGAATAGCGAGCAGATGAACGTGAATTTGATACGATTGCGTACTGGCGCAACGATTCCCGCACACGTCAATGCTGAACTTGATGTGTTGTTGGCGGTCTATGAAGGCGAAGGCGAATTGATCATCGACGGAGAAACGATTGCGCTCGGCCCCGGTGTTGCAGTAGTGGTGCCGCGCAATGCTCAGCGTTCGCTGCGTTGCGGGCGCGGGCCGTTGGTCTTTTTGAGCGCACACCGCCAACGTGGGGGCCTGATGCCGCAGTAATGGGTAGATACGAACTGGCGGGCGCAGCGTGCTGCACCCACCAGCTCGTAACCCAGCGATCGATTACCCCATCGGGTCGATCAGAGTCGGCGCGGCGCCGTTGCCATTGCCGTTCTCATCGGGGCCTTCCACCGAGAGAGCGGCAACGCGATCGCCGGAGGCGACATTCACCACCGTCACGCCTTGGGTCGCCCGGCCCAAGCGCGAAATCTCGCTGGCGCTGGTACGCATCACCATCCCGCCGGTGGTGATGAAGGTGAGCAGCGAATGCTCATGCACAACTGCGGCGGCAGCGACTTCATCGGTTTCGTTGCGCAGCTTGATCGTGATCACGCCGCCGGTTGCCCGTCCCTTCACCGGGTACTCGCTAAGCGCGGTGCGTTTGCCGATACCGCGGGCAGTGACGACGAGCAGATCGGCCCCTTCTTCGGCCAAATCCATACTCACCACCCGGTCGCCCTCGGCCAGATTGATCCCGATCACGCCAGTGGCCGGACGGCCCATCGGACGCACTTCGCTCTGCTCGAAGCGCAGCGTCTGCCCGCGCGCGGTGGTGAGCAAGATATCTTCGTGGCCATGGCTGACCCGCACCCACCCGAGCACATCACCCTCTTCCAACCCGATCGCAATCAGGCCGTTCGAGCGCACTTGACTATATTCGCGCAGTTGGGTGCGCTTAATCTTGCCGCGCACCGTCGCCATCACCAGATACTCGGCGTCAAATTCGCGCACGGCCAGCATCGAGGTCACTTGTTCACCCGGTTCGAGTGACACAAGGTTGACCAGCGGCAGGCCTTTGGCGGTGCGCGAGCTGTCGGGCACTTCGTGGGCCTTGATCTGGTAGACCTTGCCGCGGTCGGTGAAGAAGAGCAGGTTATCGAGCGAATTGCAGGTCAGCAAGTGGCGAACAATATCCTGCTCGCGGGTGAGCATGCCCTTGATCCCGCGCCCGCCGCGGCGCTGGGTGCGGTAGGCGTCGGGTAGTTGGCGCTTGATGTAGCCGCGGTCGGTGAGAGTAATCATCACCCGCACATCGGGGATCAGATCCTCGTCGCTGACCTCGCCGGTGACATCGGGAATGATGCGGGTGCGGCGCGGGTCGCCGTACTTTTCCTTCAGCCGGCTCAAGTCTTCTTTGATCAGATGCAGCACCTTGCGCGGATTGGCCAGAATATCTTCGAGTTCGGCGATCAGCTTAATCACCTCGCGGTATTCGTCCTCGATCTTCTGGCGCTCAAGCGCGGCCAGCCGGCGCAGTTGCAGATCGAGAATCGCCTGCGCCTGCCGCTCGGTGAGCGAGAAGTTGCGCATAAGGTTGTTGCGCGCGCTCTCGGCGGTGCGCGAGTCGCGGATGGTCTGGATCACCGCGTCGAGGTTATCGAGCGCGATTTTCAAGCCTTCGAGGATGTGGGCCCGCTCGCGGGCGCGGGCCAGATCGAACTCGGTGCGGCGGCGGATGACCTCTTGGCGGTGGCTGATGTACTCTTGCAGCAGCCGCTTGAGGGTCAAGACGCGCGGCTGGCGGCCATGCTCGACCAGCGCCAGCATATTGATGCCGAAGGTGGTCTGCATCTGGGTGTGCTTGTAGAGCGCGTTGAGCACCTTCTTGGGTTGGGCGTCTTGCTTGAGCAGGATCACTAGCCGCATACCGTTGCGATCGCTCTCGTCGCGCACATCGCGGATCCCCTCGATCTTGCGGTCTTTGACCAGCTCGGCGATACGCTCTTGCAGGCGGGCCTTGTTGACCTGATAAGGCAGCTCGGTGACGACGATCATAAACGCGCCGCGGCCTGCCTCTTCGATGTGGGTCTTGGCCCGCAGCGTGATCTGGCCGCGCCCGGTGCTGTAGGCGGCCAAGATGCCTTCGGTGCCCAAAATCAACCCAGCGGTGGGAAAATCGGGGCCGGGGATGATTTGCATCAGCTCTTCAACCGTCGCTTCCGGGTTGTCGATCAGATAGCTGATTGCGTCGCACAGCTCACCGAGGTTGTGAGGCGGGATGTTGGTGGCCATACCGACCGCGATGCCGGAAGCGCCGTTGAGCAGCAGGTTGGGCAAGATGGCCGGCAACACGACTGGCTCGCGGTAGCTGCCGTCGAAATTGTCGCGGAAATCGACCGTGTCTTTCTCGATCTCGCTCAGCAACTCTTCGGCGATCGGGGCGAGGCGAGCTTCGGTGTAGCGCATCGCCGCCGGCGGGTCGCCGTCAATCGAACCGAAGTTGCCTTGGCCATCGATGAGCGGGTAGCGCATGCTCCATGGCTGCGCCATGCGGGCCAGCGCATCGTAGACGGCGCTGTCGCCGTGCGGGTGCATCTTGCCGAGCACATCACCGACGATACGGGCGCTCTTTTTGTAGGGCTGGTTGCTGCGGAAGCCCATATCCCACATCCCGTACAGGATGCGCCGCTGCACCGGTTTGAGACCGTCGCGCGCGTCGGGCAAGGCGCGCGAAACGATCACGCTCATCGCGTAACTGAGGTAGGCCGTCCGCATCTCGTTGGTGATGTTGACGGGCCGGACGATGCCGATTTCCATTGGTTGCTCCGTTAGTCGGTTTTAGCGCATCATAATGCGATGTTTGCCATCTGGTATTATACCCGATCCGGGCGGTTTTGTCGAATGTTTGCGAAAAGATGTTCTATTCTTGGTATCTGTGCTACAATTCAGACAGCACCTGCTATCGAAAGGAGGAGTCATGGACGCCGGCGCGCGCCCGCTCAACCGGTTGGCCAACGAGGCCAGCCCGTATCTGCAACAACACGCCGATAACCCGGTCGATTGGTATCCGTGGGGCGAGGAGGCGCTTGAACGCGCCCGGCGTGAAGATAAGCCGATTCTGGTCAGCATCGGTTATGCCGCCTGCCACTGGTGCCACGTGATGGCCCACGAGAGTTTTGCTGACCCAGAGGTGGCGGCGATCCAGAATGAGCATTTTATCAATATCAAGGTCGATCGCGAAGAGCGGCCCGACCTCGATAGTATCTATATGGCAGCGGCGCAAGCTCTGACCGGCAGAGGCGGCTGGCCGCTCAATGTCTTTTGTTTGCCCGACGGCACGCCGTTTTATGCCGGCACCTACTTCCCGCCTGACGCCAAAGCGGCCCGTTACCGCATGCCGAGCTGGCGGCAGGTGTTGCTCTCGATTGCCGAGGCGTACCGCACCCGCCGCGCCGACGTCACCGCTTCCGCCCACGAGTTGCTCGACCATATCAAGCGGCTGGCCCAGCCCTTGCCCGAAACCGCTTCGGTAGACGGGGCGCTCGTGATGGCTGCCGCCGAGAAGATCGGGCGCGAGTTTGACCCGCAGTACGGCGGGTTTGGCGATGCGCCGAAGTTTCCCCAGCCGCTGGTGCTGGAGTTTTTGCTGCGCGCCCATCTGCGCGGCGATGTGCAGGCGTTGCCGATGCTCCACCAGACCCTTGAACAGATGGCGCGCGGCGGGATGTACGATCAGGTGGGGGGCGGCTTCCACCGCTACAGCGTTGATGCGCGCTGGCTGGTGCCCCACTTCGAGAAGATGCTCTACGACAACGCACTGCTGGCTGAAGTCTACCATCTGGCGGCGCTGGTTACTGGCGATCCCTTCTTGGCCCGCATCGCCGATGAGACCTTTGCCTACATGCTGCGCGATCTGCGCCATCCTGACGGTGCGTTTTTCAGCAGCGAAGACGCCGATAGCTTGCCGGCTCCCGGCGCGGCCCATGCCGAAGAGGGTGCGTTTTATGTCTGGACGCCGGATGAGTTGCGGTTGGCGCTCGGCGATGATGCGACGCTGGTCGGTGCGTACTATGGGGTGACGCGGCAGGGTAACTTTGAGGGTAAGTCGATTTTGTACGTGCCGCGCCCGCCAGAGGCGGTAGCAGCGCGGTTGGGGGTGCCGGTCGAGCGGCTGGAGGCGACGGTGGCGCGCGCCCGCCCCATCCTGCGCGCCTTCCGCGAACGGCGGCCCCGGCCTTTCCGCGACGAGAAGATTATCACGGCGTGGAATGCGATGGCGATCCGGGCTTTGGCGACGGCCAGCGCGCGGGTGCCAGAGTACTTGCCGGCTGCCCAGCAGTGCGCCGATTTCCTGCTGACCAACCTGCGCCGGGCCGATGGCCGCCTGTTGCGCAGTTGGAAAGATGGCCGGCCCGGCCCAGCCGGTTTCCTTGACGACTACGCGCTGCTGTGCGATGCGCTGCTCGAATTGCACGCCGCGAGCGGCGAGACGCGCTATCTCGCCACGGCGGTCGAACTGGCCGACGCGATGCTCGATCTGTTCTGGGATGCGCAGGCGTGGATGTTCTTCGATACCGGCAGTGACCAGCCGGCCTTGGTCACCCGCCCGCGCGACCTAAGCGACAACGCCGTTCCGTCGGGTTCGTCGGCGGCGACGGTGGCCCTGCTGCGGCTGTACGCTATCACCGGGCGCGAAATCTACGCCACGCGGGCCGAGCAGGTCTTGCAACAAGTCGCGCCGATGCTCAGCCGGTTCCCGCTCGGTTTTGGCCGCATGTTGTGCGCCGCCGATCTGGCGATCGGCCCGACCCGCGAACTGGCAATCATCGGCCCACCCGCGCACCCGGCCACGCAGGCGCTAGTTGCCGAAGCGCGCGCTGGCTACTGGCCCCGGCTGGTGATCGCCCGCGCCGAACCCGGCGATCCCGTCACTGCACTGAGCCCGCTATTTGCCGATCGCGGCATGATCGACGGCCAGCCCACCGCCTACCTGTGCGAGCAGTTCACCTGCTTGTTGCCCGTCACCACGCCGGAAGCGTTGCGCCAACAGCTTATGAGCGCGAAGGGCTAACCCGCTACGGTGTGGCAGCGGCGATGCGATAGCGCGGTAGAATAGGGTCGGATGGTCATTGCGCGCCGCGCGTAGGGGCAGAGCGATGCTCTGCCCCCGCGCGGCGAAGCAATCTCCCGCTGCGGCGGGAAGGGTGCGCTGCGCGGTAGCACGCGCTGAAGGGGGAGATTGCTTCGGGGGCTGTGCCCCCTCGCAATGGCAGGTTCAAGGGCAGACAGCACATCTGTCCGGAACCCGGCCCTGAAGGGCCGGGCTTGGGGTACGAATCCCGCTGCGCGGGCTGGATCCCTCACCCCCCGGCCCCCGCTCCCACCTGACG
Source organism: Chloroflexus islandicus (assembly GCF_001650695.1). Lineage (GTDB taxonomy): Bacteria > Chloroflexota > Chloroflexia > Chloroflexales > Chloroflexaceae > Chloroflexus > Chloroflexus islandicus. The sequence goes on along the minus strand of NZ_LWQS01000035.1, from coordinate 72,120 downwards.
GCGGGAGCGGGGGAGCCGCGGCGGGGAAGGGACAGGCACTGTTCGCACGGCAGGCAGCAGCGCCCCTCTCCCGCAACGCGGGAGAGGGGATGGGGGTGAGGGTACACTGACCCAGCGCGCCGCGCTCCTATTGTCATTGCG
>NZ_LWQS01000035.1:0-71732 GCF_001650695.1 Chloroflexus islandicus | reverse complement strand
GCCCCCTCGCAATGACAGGTTCAAGGGCAGACAGCACATCTGTCCGGCACCCGGCCCTGAAGGGCCGGGCTGGGGTTACGAAGCCCGCTACGCGGGCTATGGCCCTCACCCCCCGGCCCCCGCTCCCACCTGACGGCGGGAGCGGGGGAGCCGCGGCGGGGAAGGGACAGGCACTGTTCGCACGGCAGGCAGCAGCGCCCCTCTCCCGCAACGCGGGAGAGGGGATGGGGGTGAGGGTACACTGGCCCAGCGCGCCGCGCGCTCCTATTGTCATTGCGAGCCGCGCGTAGGGGCAGAGCGATGCTCTGCCCCCGCGCGGCGAAGCAATCTCATGCGAGCACGGGATCTGTACGTGTAAGGCATCCGTTCCGCTGAAGGGGGAGATTGCTTCGGGGGCTGTGCCCCCTCGCAATGACAGGCGGGGAGCGGGAGATTGCTTCGGGCGCGTTGCACCCTCGCAATGACAGCTATAATCTTGTCAGCATTCTTTGCGTTTTTTGTGGCTAGCCAACTTCCATGCATATCCTCCACGTTGTGCAGCTCTATTGGCCGGCGCCGAGCGGCGCGGCCCGTTATTTTCAAGAGATCGGCGCGCGGTTGGTAGCCGAAGGCCATCGGGTGACGGTGCTGGCTACCGATGCCTTCGACCTTGAATACCTTTGGATGGCTGGCAAACGGCGGATCGCCGAGCCAACCGGCGCTCACGATGGCGTGCAGATCCGGCGGCTGGCAGTGCGGCGCTTGCCCGGCCCGGCCCTGCTCTACCCGATCATTCGCCGGTTGATGGTCGAACTAGGCCGGCTGGGCCGGCCCAGCGTTCCGCTCTTGCGCCGGCTGGCTACACTCACCCCGCAGTTGCCCGATCTGGCGGCGACGCTGGCCGATCCGGCGTTGGCCGATGTGGCAGTGGTGCATACCACCAACATTACCCTCGACTTTGCACTGCTGCCGGTAGCGCGGTGGGCGCGGCAGCGCGGCATTCCCCATCTCTGCACGCCGTTCGTGCATGTGGGTGAGCCGGGGAGCGAGCAGGTGGTGCGCTACTACGCGATGCCGCACCAAATTGACCTATTGCGGCAGACGACGCGGGTGGCGACGATGACCGATATCGAACGAGCCTATCTCATCCGGCGCGGGGTGCCGGCCGGGAAGATCGTCACCGTTGGCGCGGGGGTGACGCCTGCTGAAGTGACCGGCGGTGATGGCCAGCGGTTTCGCGCCGCGCACCGGATTACCGGGCCGGTTGTGCTGAGTTTGGGGGTAGCGGCGTTCGATAAGGGGGCGGTGCATACGCTGGCGGCAATGCGGCGGCTGTGGCAGCAGGGCAGCGACGCGGTGTGGGTACAGTGCGGCCCAGCCTTTGGCGGCTTTCAGGCAGCAGTCGAGGCGCTCACGCCAGCCGAGCAGGCGCGGGTGCGAGTGCTCGGCTATGTCGATAACGCCACTCGCCGCGACGCGCTGGCTGCTGCCGATGTCTATGTGCAACCCTCGCGCACCGACAGCTTTGGCATCACCTACCTCGAAGCGTGGTGCAACGGCGTGCCGGTGATCGGCGCGCGGGCCGGCGGTGTGCCAGCAGTCATCCGGCATGGGGGTGATGGCTTGCTGGTGCCGTTTGGCGACGTGCCCGCAATCGCGTCCGCTATCGACCGGCTGTTGCGTGATCGGGCTCTGGCGCGGGCGATGGGAGCCGCTGGGCAGGCGCGGGTCTGGCGCGAACTGACGTGGGATGCGGTCTACCGCCGGATTCGCCCGTTGTACGGTGAGCATGTCAGGGCAGGGGAGTAGGGAGCAGTTGCGCAGCGGTAGGCGCACGGGTGAGGCGATTTCCTGCCCTCTGTCATTGCGATCCGCGCGTAGGGGCAGAGCATCGCTCTGCTCCGCGCGGTGAAGCCATCTCCCACGAGCACGGATTGCATCCTCTCAGGCAGGTGTTCCGCTGAAGCAGGAGATTGCTTCGGGGGCAGGGCGCCCCGCTACGCGGGGTCGCCCCACCCCCTCGCAATGACAACGGGAAGCGGGAGAGATGCGCAGTGGGGTAAGGCCCCCTCACTATGACAAACGGGAAGGAGGAGGGGTTTGCTGTGGGCGCGTTGCGCCCTCGCAATGACAGCCGGGGAGGGGTGCCCCCTCGCAATGACAGGCGGAAGCTGCGCCACCCTTGACCGCTACCGCTCTACCCCTCTTCCCGCACCAGTTCCATCAAAATCCGATCGTAGCGCCGGCCATCGAACAGCGTCGCGCCACTGAGCCGGCCAGCTTCGCGGAAGCCGGCCCGCAGGTAGGCCCGGTAGGCCCGTTCGTTGAAGCTATGCACCCATAAGCGGATGTTGTACAGGTTGAGGTAGCGAAAGCCATACCTTGCCAGCAGCCGCACCGCTTCGCGGCCATAGCCTTGCCCCCACGCCGTTTTATCGCCGATCGCGATGCCGAGTTCGGCAATGCCGTGCAACAGATTAATGTTAGACAGGCTGCACGTGCCGATCAGCCGCTCGCTGTCGCGCAGCATGATCGCGAAGGTGCATTGGTCATCGCGCGTCGTAGCGTTTTCCCTAATCCACTGCTGTTCTTGTTCGAGGGTGCTGCTGCGCCCCTGTTGGCCTAACAGCGCCGTGAATTCCAGATCGGCGAACCACTGCGCCAAGAGTGGTGCATCTTCCGCCAAGACGTGGCTGAGAAAGACTTTTTCGCCGGCCATAATGACGGGTCGTGATCGTTCGCTCATCGTGCGCACCTGTTATGAACGCCAAGCGGTCAAGCGGCGCTGGCGGGATACAGCAGCGCTGTGTCCCTACGGGGTGTCCTCGTTATTCATCAAACGCGCATAGCTGTCGTACCGCGCTGCCGAAATCTCGCCGCGCTCGACCGCTTCGCGCACGGCGCAATGCGGTTCGTGCAGGTGTGTACAGCCGGCAAAATAGCAATCGCGCAAAAATGGGCGAAATTCGCGGAAGCACCACGCTAAATCTTCCGCCGGCAGGTTCCACAACCCGATCTCGCGAATGCCCGGCGTGTCGGCGACGTAGCCGCCCCCCGGCATGGTGAGCGGGATTAGTTCGGCGACGGTGGTGGTATGGCGACCTTTAGTCAATCGCTCACTCACCTCACCGGTGCGCAGGTTGAGGCCGGGTTGGATCGCGTTGAGCAGGCTGCTCTTGCCAACACCTGACTTGCCGGTGACGACACTGATCTTGCCGATCAGCCGCTCGCGCAGCTCGGCGATGCCTTCGCCGCTGATGATGCTGGTGTAGACGACCGGATAACCAATCTGTTCGTAGGGCTTGAACATGGCCGCCGCTGCTTCCTGCCCGACCAGATCGATCTTTGTAGCGACGATGATGACCGGTAATTCGCTGTGTTCGCAGATCACCAGATAGCGGTCGAGCATGCGCGGCGTGAATTCGGGTTTGGCGCAGGCAAAGACCAGCAAGACCTGATCGACATTCGCGACAATCACGTCTTCCTTATACGCGCCGCGCGGCCCGGCGGCCCGGCGCGCCAGCCGGCTCCGTCGCGGCAAGACGGCCTCGATCGCGCCTTGGCCGTTGCCGACTGGCGTCACCTCGACTTGATCGCCGATCACGACCAGATCGGTCGCTTGGCGCTCTTTCTTGAGCCGCCCGCGCAGCCGGCATTCAAGGATGCCCTGCTCGGTCTTGACCCAGAAGAAGCCGCTCTGCGCTCGCAAGACGGCGCCGGTCAGCCGGTTGGTGGCGGTGGCCGGCGCTTGTTCGACCAGTTCTGCTGCTGCTTTACGACTCATCGACGCGCACCTCCAGCCGGTTCACCCCCAGTAGATCAAAGGCCATGCTCACAATTCGTTCGATCAACGACGCCGGCGGTAGTTCGGCTGGCGTCGCTGCGGCTAGGATTGTAGATGCTTGTTGGTTCCGCCCGCGTTTGGGCGGATGGTATGATAATGAGCCGTCACGCTCTAGAATAATCACGGTAGTTCCCTCCACCTCTGACGGTTGGTTACGATCGGCGGCGGTAACGATGGCGTTGTGATCCGTCATCTCACATTTCCTTTCACGCTTGCTGCGAGAACCCGCTCCGTCGAACGCCCGCTGGGTGGAGGGAACAAAAGAGGCTGTGGGTTGCCTTGCGCCACAGCCTCAAAACAAGGCGGGCTGTAGGCGCTTGGTCAGCTTCCCACAGCCCGCCGGTATAACAGGTGAATGCCTGTTTAGCCCGCGCTGTGTGAAGCCCCTCCTGTGCCAGCGGAGTCGCTCGACACCATCACGACCGTTGTAAGTGTGAGTACGTGAATGATGTGTGTCATGGCTGCCTCCTCTGACCGGAATACAAATGAACTCTTGCCCGTGCAGCATAGCATGCCGGCAAGCGTCTGTCAATGCAGGTTGGCTCAGCCGTTAGACTGAACTTTGGCGGGATGGTAGGAATGGGACACGGATAAACACGGATGGGACGGATTGACACGGATCGAAACAACCGTGTTGATCCGTCTTAATCTGTGCCAATCCGTGTCCCATTCATCCAAATCAGGCCCGAATGCGAACAGCTTATCCAGCCATCACAATCTGCTGCAAGGTGGCGCTGGCGACGTTGCGCCCGCAGATCAGCGCGACGATCCGTCTCCCGCGCGGATCGCCGATCTGGCCTTCCAAGAGGGCGGCCAGCGGCACTGCGGCGCTGCCTTCGGCGATCAGGTGGTGTTCGTCGAGCAGCCAGCGCATTGCGCGGGCAATCGCGGCTTCGTCCACCAGCACCATCTCGTCGAGCGTTTGCTGCAAAATCGGCAGCGTGATGGTTTCTGGATCAATGCCGCCAGCCAGTCCATCAGCCAATGTCGGTTCGTCAGGCGCGGGAACGACCTTGCCGGCGCGCAAGGCTGCCGCCATTGCCGCCGATGCCGCCGCTTGCACGCCGATTACCCAGATGCGCGGGTTGAGCGCTTTGGCCCAGATGCCTACGCCGCTGGCCAACCCGCCGCCGCCGACCGCCACGATCACCGTGTCAGCCGCGGGCAACTCTTCCCACACTTCAATCGCCAGCGTGCCTTGACCGGCGATTACGGCTGGGTCGTTGTAGGGCGAGACGAATTGCCAGCCGTTGGTGGCGGCCAGCCGCAACGCCTCGGCTTCGGCAGCGGCGTAGCCATCGCCGTGCAAGATCAGCTCAACCGGATACCGGCGCAAGGCGGCGATCTTGGCCGGCGAGGCAGTGGCCGGCACGACCAGCGTGGCAGCGTGGCCGGTCATTGCGGCGGCATGGGCGATGCCAAGGGCATGGTTGCCTGCCGAACAGGCCACGATGCGCGTGCCCGGCGGTAGTTGGCGCAGCGCGTTGGCTGCGCCGCGCAGCTTGAAACTGCCGGTGACTTGGGCTAGTTCCAGCTTGAGCCAAACCTCAGCCCCGATCAGTGCGCTCAGTGGCCGGCTGAGTTCGAGCGGCGTCGGTTGGGCGATGCCGGCGATGCGGCGGCGAGCGGCCACGATGTCAGCGGGAGTAATGGGGAATTGCATAGAATATGCCTGTCAACAATCTGGCGTGCGGCAGTATAACTGCCGCGCACGCTCACGCATGGCCGCGGATCGGCTTTGGCCGGTACGGTTCCTCCAACCGCTTGATCTCCTCTGGCGTCAACTGCACGTCAAGCGCCGCGACCGCCTCTTCGAGCTGGTACATCTTGGTTGCGCCGATGATTGGCGCTGTCACTTCCGGCTTGTGCAACAGCCACGCCAGCGCGATTTGGGCGTTGCTCACCCCGCGCTCGCGGGCAATCTCGCTCACTCGCTCGACAATCACGTAGTCGCTGGCATCGTACATCGCGTGCGAAATGGTGTCAGAACGACCGCGCACCGTCGCCGCGCCGGTGCCTTGCGGCCGGTTGCCGGTGAGAAAGCCGCGCGCCAGCGGGCTCCATGGAATGACGGCCAAGCCGGCGTCGCGGCACAACGGCAACATCTCGCGCTCTTCCTCGCGGTAGACGAGGTTGAGGTGATTTTGCATCGAAACGAAGCGGGCCCAGCCGCGCCGTTCCTGAATGCCCAGCGCCTTCGCCAACTGCCACGCAAACATGCTCGACGCGCCGATGTAGAGCGCCTTGCCCGCCCGCACCACGTCGTTTAATGCCTCGAGCGTCTCTTCAATCGGCGTTTCGTAGTCCCAACGGTGAATCTGATACACGTCAACATAATCCATGCCCAACCGGCGCAGCGAGGCATCGATCGCCTGCATAATGTGCTTGCGCGAGAGGCCGCGGTCGTTGGGCCGGTCGCTCATCGGCTGGTAGACCTTGGTCGCAATGACCAGCTCGTCGCGGCTAACTCCCGAATCGCGGATGGCGCGACCCAAAATCTCTTCACTCACCCCCAGCGAATACATATCGGCAGTGTCAAAGAAGTTGATGCCGAGTTCAAGCGCGCGAAAGATAAACGGACGGCTGGCCTCTTCGTCGAGCACCCATTCGCGCCACGCCGGCGAGCCGTAGCTCATACAACCGAGACAGATACGCGACACTTGCATGCCGGTCGAACCAAAGCGGGTATATTGCATGGTTAGCTCCTGTCGTTTGCAACTGCGGGTGATACCTGTATCATAACAAAAGTTGACGAGTCTGATGTTGAGCGAAGCGGGGGGGGCGGCGTTGGGTATGGCTTATTTATGCGGCAGTACCACTGCCGCACTCCATAACCATAAACGGATTCGGCCCGCTCTGTCATTGCGCGGGCGCGGAGCGCCCGTAGCAATCCCCTGCGTGAGCGGTTGAGGAGCTGACAGAACAGTTAGTCGAGCAAACCGTTGATCGCTGTGTGATGCCGTAACGCTCGGCGCTGCCCTCCCCTCTCCCGTGTTACGGGAGAGGGGCTGGGGGTGAGGGTGAACCGGCTTAGCTCAAAGCCATCAACCGCATCTGCGCTCATGGGTTCTGTTCGCCCTTGAAGCGTGAGCGGGAGCGCTGCCTGCGCGATAACGAACTCAAAGACCATGTTTGGCCCAGAGAAACAGCGCCAGCGAACCGGTAGCACAAGACGACCTCCGCGTCCTCGGCGACCCCGGCGGTAAAACTTCCATCCGGGGTCTCTTGGCAGGCGAGCGGCCCGCGCTCCTTGCCCCCTTCCTCTCCGCGTCCTCGGCGACCCCGGCGGTAAAACTTCCATCCGGGGTCTCTTGGCAGGCGAGCGGCCCGCGCTCCTTGCCCCCTTCCTCTCCGCGTCCTCGGCGACCCCGGCGGTAAAACTTCCATCCGGGGTCTCTTGGCGGGCGAGCGGCCCGCGCTCCTTGCCCCCCTTCCTCTCCGCGTCCTCGGCGCCCCCGGCGGTAAAAACCATCCTCCGCGCCCCCGGCGGTAGGGTTGCCCGGCGGGCGAGCGGCCCGCCCTCCCTGCCCCCTTCCTCTCCGCGTCCTCTGCGCCCTCGGCGGTAAAAAACCTCTCTGCACCCTCGGCGGTACGGTGTTCCGGCGGGCGAGCGGCCCGCCCTCCCTGCCCCCTTCCTCTCCGCGTCCTCGGCGACCCCTGCGGTAAAACTTCCATCCGGGGTCTCTTGGCGGGCGAGCGGCCCGCACTCCTTGCTCCCGCCCCTGCGCCCCCGGCGGTAAAACAACCAGCCCTCCCTGCCGCTTGACCGGGCCGCAGGCGCGTGATAGAGTTAGTCTACTATGGTAACTGTTACCGTCCATGCTGGCCGCGAACGGCCGATCATCCAACGGCATCCATGGGTCTTCTCTGGCGCGATCGCCCACGTGCGCGGCAACCCTGCCCCCGGCGACGTGGTTGATGTCTGCGCCAGCGATGGCAGTTGGCTTGCGCGCGGTTTCTGGAGCGGCCGCTCGCAACTGCGGGTACGCTTAGCGACGTGGGATAAATCCCAGCCGCTCGATGAGACGTGGCTGCGCGAGACGATCGCCCGTGCAGTAAGCGGAAGGGAACGCTGGCTGATCGATCCCTCGACCGCGTGCCGGCTGGTGTTTAGCGAAGCGGATGGATTGCCCGGTTTGATTGTCGATCGCTACGGCTGCTACCTCGCCATCCAACTGCTGACGCAAGCCATGGCGGTGCGCGCCGAGCAGGTCGTGGCGGCGTTAGCCGATTTGCTCGCGCCGCGCGGCATCTACGAGCGCAGCGATGCCGAGGTGCGCGAGAAGGAAGATTTGCCGCCCGCGGTTGGCTTACGTTGGGGTGAAATGCCGCCGCGCTTGCCGGTGACGCCAATCACGGCGCTTGGCCAGCCGGCTAGCGGTGTGCGCATGTTCGTCGATCTGCCCGCCGGCCAAAAGACCGGCATCTATCTCGATCAGGCGATCAACCATGCCCGCGTCGGAGCCTACTGCGCCGGCGCCGATACCCTCGATTGCTTTTCGTATGCCGGCGGTTTTGCGCTGGCCGCCGCCAAAGCCGGTGCAACACGCCTCACTCTCGTTGACGCGAGCGCCGATGCGCTGGCGCTGGCCGCCGACAATCTCCGCCTGAATAAGGTAACGACACCGGCTGAGTTTGTCGAGGGTGATGCGTTCCACATCCTGCGCCGTTACCGGGCCGAGCAGCGCCAGTTCGATGTTGTGATTCTCGATCCGCCAAAGTTCGTGTACCAGCAGGCCCATCTCGAACGCGCCACCCGCGGCTACAAAGATATCAACTTGCAAGCCTTGCACCTCATCCGGCCGGGTGGCATCCTCGCCACCTTTAGCTGTTCAGGGCTCGTTTCTGCTGATCTTTTTCAAAAAATCATCTTTGGCGCTGCAATTGATGCTGGCCGCGATGTGCAGATTCTCGAACGGCTGGCCCAAGCGCCCGATCATCCGGTGTTGCTCAGTTTTCCTGAATCTGAATACCTCAAAGGATTGATCTGCCGGGTGTGGTAAACTAATGCTGTTCTTGTTGATGTAGAGTAGCTATGAACTTCACCATTTTTGAAGATGGTCACATCGCTAGCCCGACCGGCTTTCGCGCGACCGGCGTCTCGGCTGGTCTCAAAGAGGGCAGCAAAGCGCGTGATCTCGCGTTGGTCTATTCGCAGTACCCGTGCCGGGCCGCGGCGCTATTTACGACCAGCGTCTTCAAGGCGGCGCCGGTCTTTCTCAGCCAAGCCATCTTGCTGCGCAACCACGATGCGATTCGGGCAGTGCTGATCAACGCCGGGCAGGCCAATGCCGGCACCGGCCAAACCGGTCTGAATGACGCTATCGAGTGCGCTAAGATCACTGCCGATGAGCTAGAAGTGCCACGCGACTCGGTGTTAGTGATGTCAACCGGCATTATTGGAGTGCCGTTGCCGATGCAGCGGATGCGCAACGGCATCCGCCGCGCCGTCAGCGAGCTGGATAGCAATGGTGGTCGCCGCGCTGCGCTCGCCATCATGACGACCGACACGCGCCCCAAAGAGCGCGTGTTGCGCGTTTCGCTGCGCAACGGCCCGCGTTTTACCCTCGCCGGTATGGCCAAAGGTACGCGCATGATCCACCCGCGGCTAGCAACGCTGCTCGTGCTGATTACAACTGATCTGGCGATCAGCCAGCCGCTCTTGCAACGCGCCCTCCACCAGAGCGTGTCACGTTCGTTTAACCGGCTCAATATCGATGGCGATTGCAGTCCCAACGATAGCGTAATCATCTTAGCGAACGGCGCGATCGACCATCCGCCGATTACTGACTCGAGTTCGTGGGAATATGGTGTCTTCCAAGAGGCGCTTGATTATCTTTGCGCCGATTTGGCCGGTCAAATCGTGCGCGATGCTGCCGGTTCTGGTAAAGTGATAAAGGTGGTGGTGCAAGGTGCAATTGATGAAACGACTGCGCAGACCATCGCCCACACGGTGGCCCGATCCGGCTCGGTGCGTGCGGCCTGCCGGCGTAATTCGTCCGATTGGGGGGCATTGCTAGCCGCTATCGGCGCCAGCGCCGTCGAATTGCGCCCCGACCTGCTCGATCTGCGCATCGGCACCGTGCCGGTGATGCTGCGCGGCGCGCCGGTGCCGTTTGATGCAACCGCTTTGGTGCAGACGATGTCCGGCCCAGAGGTTGAATTGGTGATCGATCTCAACCTTGGGCTGGCTGAAACCACCGTCTGGACCTGCACGTGGACGGATGGGTAGTTATGGAACAGACTTTGCCCTTGTTTCCACTCGGCACGCTGCTCTTCCCCGGCGGTACGATGAGTTTGCACATCTTCGAGGAGCGTTATCGGTTGATGATTGGGCGCTGCTTATCGACCAATCAACCGTTCGGGATCGTCTTGCTGCGGCGTGGCCATGAGGTGATCGAGGGCCGGCGCATGGCAATTGCGCCTGAACCTTATGACATCGGCACCGTAGCGGTGATTCAAGAGCATCTCCGCCTCGAAGATGGCCGTTATCTGTTGCAAGTGGTTGGCCAGCAGCGCTTTCGCATCACCCAAATCGTCGAACAAGCCCCCTATCTGGTGGCGCAAGTCAAGCTGTTGCCCGATCGGGTTGATGGCGCAACCCTTGCTGCCGCCACCGAATTGCGCGCCGTCTACCAGCGCTATTGGGAGCGGGTTGCCGCCATTACCGGGGTTGAGATCGAGGTGGAAGAGTTGCCGCTCGAACCGATCCGGCTCAGTTACGCGCTTGCCGACCGGTTGCAGATCGATCCGGCCCAGAAGCAACGCTGGCTCGAAGCTGATGTGACTGCCCGCTTGCGGAGTTTGATCACGGCGCTGCGCACCGAACTCGCGATCTTGCCGCGCGGCCCGCAGGGGGTTGATCCGCAGAGTATGTTAGGCGGTTGGAATAGTCTTAATTGAACGGCGATGATTATCGGTTCTTGCACTATCCATCTCCACATTGCCGCGGCCCAATCGTTGAAAGAGAAGCGGCAGGTGCTGCGGTCGCTGATTGCCCGCATCCGCAATGAATTTAACGTCTCGGTGGCCGAAGTCGATGATCAAAACCGCTGGCAGAGCGCGGTTCTTGGTGTGGCAGTGGTGGCGACCGATCAGGTGCATGCCCAGCGCCAGCTCGAAGCCGTGGTCAGCTTTATCGAGCGCCAACGGCCCGATTGCCCGCTCCTGACCTACGAGATTGAGATGTTGTAACGCCCCCCTCTTGTCATTGCGAGGGAGCGGCGGCCCCCGCCCAACGGGTGTCGCCCGACCGAAGCAATCGCCCGCTTCAGCGGAAAGGGGCAGTTTCCGTGCTCGGGGGAGATTGCTTCGCCGCGCTCCGCGCGGCTCGCAATGACAAGCGGCGAACGCAGCGCAACCCCGCAGCGCATTTCTCCCGCCCCCCTCTTGTCATTGCGAGGGAGCGGAGCCCCCGAAGCAATCTCCCGCTTCAGCGGAAGGAACCCCGCAGCACATTTCTCCCGCCCCCTCTTGTCATTGCGAGGGGGCGGAGCCCCCGAAGCAATCTCCCGCTTCAGCGGCACCCATGCCTGAGTGGATGCAATCCGTGCTCGGGGGGAGATTGCTTCGCCGCACTCCGCACGGCTCGCAATGACAAGCGAGAGAGCAGAAGCAGTTCCTCGACCCATCTCTCTCGCGAGTGTGCGATAATATCACCAAAGGCACTCAGGACGGAAGATATTTGTGTGGCCGGATAAGCCTATGACCGACGACATCCATCCGTTTCCGCTGCTGGCAATGGTTGGCCAGACCGAACTCAAAACCGCGCTCATTCTTGGTCTGATCAACCCGCAGATCGGCGGCATTCTGCTCAGCGGACCGTACGGCGTCGGCAAGACGACGGCAGTCCGCAGCCTGCTCGATCTGATGCCGCTGGTCACTCGTGAGCCGGCTGACGGCGAAGGCCAGCCGGTAGTCGAGCGGATGCGGTTGATCGAGTTGCCGCTCAATGCCCGGCTGGAAGATGTGGTGGGAGGGATCAACGAGCGCATTGCGCTCGAGCAGCGAGTGGTGCGCTTGGAAGAGGGGATTCTCGCGCGCGCTCACGGTAACGTCTTGTATGTCGATGAGATCAACCTGCTCGATCAGGCGGTCGTGGACGCCATACTCGATGCAGCGGCGCAAGGCCGCACCTTTGTGCGGCGCGGCGCGATGGTGCGGCTCTTCCCTAGCCAATTCGTGTTAATTGGCTCGATGAACCCCGAAGAAGGCTCGTTGCGGCCCCAGATTCTCGACCGCTTCGGCCTGCGGGTATGGGTGGCACCGGTGACGGATCACCGCGCGCGGCTGGAAATCTACCGGCGCGCGCGCGATTTTCGCACCGATCCGGTGGCTTTCCGCCAAGCCTACGCTGCCCAGACTGCCGCGCTCGCTGAAGAGATTATGGCAGCGCGCGAAATTCTGCCCCACGTAACCATCCCGCCTGAACTCGAAGAGCAGGCGCTGGCGCTGGTGCAACAGTTGCGCATTCCCTCGCACCGGGCCGAAATCGCCTTGCTCGAAGGGGCGCGGGCCCGCGCTGCCGCTGATTTCCGCAGTGTGGTCAACACCGAAGATATTCGCCGCGTCGCGCCGCTAGCGCTCACGTGGCGGCATAGTGACTGGTTCGAGCAGCATACCGCTGGGGTGCATGCCGAGCACGCAGCCATTACCGCTGCGTTAGACGCCTTGTTCCCGCCGGAAGACCAGCCGCGCCGGCGGAGCCGGCGCAGCACGGTGCGTCAGATCGAAACAGCGTCGTCATCGTCGTCATCGTAGGGTCAAGGCATGCCTTGACCCTACGATGACGACGCCATCCCCACCGCCAGCCGGCGCACCGGCGCCTCTTGCGCCATCCGCTGCGTCAATTGCCATGCGCTCAGACAGAACGCCAATTGGGCCAGCGTCTGCGCAATCTGCTCAAACCACTGCACCGCAATCGTCTGCGGCACGTTGCTGGCCATCTGCGACATACCGATCACAACCAGCAACACCACCACAAACACCACCGCGATGCCGCGCATATTGCGCCGCCACGCACCCACCGCCAGCATCAGCAGCAACGCCACATTGCCGATCGTCGCCAGCATAATCAGCGGCACCCGCCACGGCCCGCCATTCGACGCAATCAACGCCGAACCACCCACAAACAGCGCAATCACGATCACCGGCACCAGCCATAGCCAGCCAATAGCCGGCTTGCCGCGCAACTGGCGCGTATATCCATAGACCGCGGTTGAGATCAGAGCAAAACCGGGAGCAATCATTGGGAACAGGGCTTGGCTGAATAGCGGAATATCAGTACCATTAATCGCCATCAGCAACTTCCACGTCGCCTTGAGAACGCCGCCGATCGCCAACAAACCCAAACCGGCAAACGCCATCATTCCCAGTCCCCGGTCGAGTTGGTACACTGTGCGGGCAATAAACCACACCCCGATCAGCGAAAAGATCACCGGGAGGTAATCCTCCAGCGCCAGCGCCAGCGAATATTCCATCTCCATCGCACGCCTCCCGCTCACTCAATAGCTTGACACACGAGTTCATTATATTGCATATCATACCAATTGACAAGATAGGGGTAACGTAACCGGAAAAGAATTGGCAAATGGCATCTCACCGCGAATCTTTTGCCGATCTCGCGCAGTATCTATAGTAGAGGCACGTATTGCTTGACAGTGAGGCTTGCTCCTGTCGAATCAGCTAGGCTAAGTGGCGCTTTACAAGACGTGGCGTTGTTCGCAGCGCAGATGCCACAACAATAAAACTCTTTGCGATCTTCGCGTTCTTCGCGCCTTTGCGTTAAACATCTTTGTGACCTTCGCGTTCTTTGCGCCTTTGCGTTAAATCCTTCGCGCCTTTGCTCACTCTGCGCCTTAAGGTTGGAGGAACTATGCTCGCCCAAGTCCATAGTTGCGCCGTGATCGGCCTTGACGGCATTCTTGTTGCGGTAGAAGTCGATGTCGCCACCGGCATGCCCGCCTTCAACGTGGTAGGGTTAGGAGATGCCGCCGTGCAAGAGAGCCGCGAGCGGGTGCGGGCAGCGATTCGCAACAGCGGCCTGAGCTTCCCGATGCGCCGGATCACCGCCAACCTCGCGCCAGCCGATCTGCGCAAAGCCGGCCCGGCCTACGATCTGCCGATTGCGCTCGGGCTGCTGATCGCCACCGGCCAGCTCGACGCCGATCTGAGCAATGCCGTCTTTGTCGGCGAGTTAGGGCTTGACGGCATGCTGCGCCATACTGACGGCATTTTGCCAATGGCGGCGGTGGCCCGTACCCACGGCATTGCCACCATGTACCTGCCGGTGGAAGACGCCGCCGAGGCAGCATTGATCGAGGGGTTGCGGATTATGCCGGTGCGCTCGCTGCGCGAATTGGTCGAACACCTCAGCGGCGCGCGGGTGATCCTGCCGTATCACAAAGTCACTGGTTTTACGCCGCCTCCGCCTAAACCGCATGTGGATTTTGCCGATGTGCGGGGGCAAGAGCACGTCAAGCGCGCCTTAGAGGTGGCTGCCGCTGGCGGGCACAATGTGCTGATGAGCGGGCCGCCGGGATCGGGCAAGACGATGCTAGCGCGGGCGTTGCACTCAATCTTGCCGCCGCTGAGCTTTACCGAGGCGCTCGAAGTGACCAAAATCTACAGCGTCGCCGGGCAACTGCCACGCGATATGCCGCTGGTGCGCGAACGGCCCTTCTGCGCGCCACACCACACCGTTTCCACCGCCGGATTGGTGGGTGGCGGCAGCCGGGTGCGACCGGGCATGATCTCGCTGGCCCATCGCGGCATTCTCTTCCTCGACGAGCTGCCCGAATTCGGCCACCGGCTCGAAGTCTTGCGCCAGCCGCTCGAAGATCGGGTGGTGACACTCAGCCGGGCCCATGGCAGCGTCACCTACCCGGCGTCGTTCATGCTGGTTGCGGCCCAAAACCCCTGCCCCTGCGGCTGGCATGGCGACCCTGAACGCACCTGCAACTGCCCGCCAATGCTGGTCAACCGTTACCAACGGCGGGTCAGCGGGCCGTTGCTCGACCGGATCGACATTCACGTCGAAGCGCCGCGGATCAACTACGACAAACTGAGCCACCACCTGCCCGGCGAGCCGTCGGCAATCGTGCGCGAGCGGGTGATCGCTGCGCGCCGCCGCCAAAGCGAACGGTTGCTTGATCACCCGCGTTGCCACAGCAACGCCGACCTCGGCCCAGCCGAAATCCGCGCCTTCTGCACCCCGGACAACGCCGGCCAAGCGTTGCTGAAAGCTGCCGTGCAGCGGCTCAACCTCTCAGCGCGCAGCTACCACCGGGTATTGCGGCTGGCCCGCACCATCGCCGATTTGGCTGGCGCCGAACAGGTAGCAGCGCCGCACGTGGCTGAAGCGATCCAATACCGGCCCCGGCAAGGAGAGTGAGTTAGGGTGAAACTATCACACTGCTCATCACCAACTCACCGGAAGGCAGCGTCTGCACGCTAAACGGTTGCACCTGCTCGCGAGAGTAGGCTGACGCTGCTTGTTCGTTGAACACAATCGCCACCGAATCTCCCGCAGCGACATCGCGGAGCGGAACGCTAAACAGACCATCCGCGCCTGTGGCGGTCTCCGCGATCACAGCATTATTGCGCGACAAATTGACAATCCGAATTGGCGCTTGCGGCGGCCCGCCGCCGTTCAACTGGTTATCAGTAGCGCGCACCGGTTCGACGATGTAAAATGCCAGTATCTGTTGCTGGTTGGGATTAGATGATGGTCCCGGATAGCTAGCAGTGGTAGTGGCGTCCGATGCAGGTTGCGGGGCAGGGTAGGCTACTGAAGCAGTTGGAGTTGGTTCAGGCGTTGGAGAACTAGCACATCCGGCTAACAGCAGAACGCAGAGCCAACCAATGAGTAGACGTCGCATAAGAACCTCGTTAACCAGAACGGATACACATTGCACACCTTATAGAGTATACCGCATCACTCTTGGGTAGCGTGAACCCGGATGCAGATTTCTGCGCTATTGGAGAGGTGTTCACGGTAGGATATTGCATAGATGGAAGCCTTGGTTAGGGAAAGACTCGTTCTGCGGCAAGATGGCGCATCGCTGCCCTACAAATCAAGCTAACCACATTGACAAATGTTTCGCTCGTCTGGTATACTCACCAGCGTTGTTACTAGCCTTGTCAAAATTTTAAGATATAGCAATTGATTTTGAAATTAGCATTCTATAGTTTCATTTTTGCTCGTATCGGAGTACATTTGCTAATTATGAACCATCAACGTTTTGTTGTTTTTGGAATGCGACGGGCTGGTAGTACCCTCCTTGTATCTGTATCGAATTCGCATCCACACATTTGGTGCTACAGCGAACTATATTTATCAAGGACGCTGGAAGAGCTATTTGCGACGGTTACTTAAGCCATTCGTATTGCACTATCTGCTGCTCTATCCGCACTGGGTCTACGTTACCGCCGTTTGTCAGGTCGATGGCTTCCAACTGATCGTTCATCAGAATGAAGAAATGAACCATCTTCTCGCCAAACTGATTAAGCACAACTGGCGAGTTATCTCCATTCGTCGTCGTGATACGCTGCAATGGGTCTGCTTGGAGGCAATGCCCTTCGCAACGCGCATTCCGCATCGTTATGGGCAAAACCGGCGACACGACGAGCCAATGCATCTTGTTGCCATCAAAATATGATTACATCAAAGCAAAAAGCAATCAAACGTTACCTAAACGGGATTATTCCACCAACAATAGCGGTACTAGCGCGTGGATTCGCGGTGGTTACGGCAGGGACATTATTCAGTCGCCTGCTTAGTGCAATTGCCGGCATTTTGTTGGTTCGATACTTCGATGGTCCGGCTTTATACGGGCAATATGCCACATTGATCACCACGCTAGCCTTAATGGCAAATCTCCTTGGCTTTGGCTTCGATACATGGCTCTTGCATGAGGGTGGTCGCGATCCTCATCAATTATCGTTCAATGTGCGCCGTCTGCTAGTTCTGAAGTTTATTGCTGCAAGTATCTTAATCGGCGCAATGACTATAGCTTGGTCACAGGATGGGATTAGCTGGCTCTTAATTATAGGTATGCTCGGAGTCATTGCCGAGAGTTATATTCGTACCGGCCATGTCGTATTGCATTCAGTTAATCGCAACTCTTTAGTAGCCATTCTGCAAAGTCTCGATTCCTTATTATTGTTGGCGCTCGTGCTGATCTTGATGATTTGGCCGCCGAGCGTTGCGATAGTTGTAGCTGGTCAAACGATAGTCAGTGGCATAACCCTTGTTGTGGTGGCTGTGCTCTTAGCTGAATACCTGCGCGGTTCATGGCGACCGCTGCACCTTGGCCATTTGATGCAAAGCGCTAGCTTTTTTGTGCTGTCTGATGTATTAGCTAGTATTTATTCGCAATCGCAAATTGCAATGTTGGCATTTTTTACTGATGATATAATTGTTGGCACGTTTCGTTCCGCTATTAACCTTATTTCTATGACTTTTCTTGTGCCACTTGCTATGTTTAATGTTGGTTTGCCGATGCTTAGTCGCTCTAGCCTTGATCAACGCCAGCGCCGGCAACTGTTGCTTGGTATGATTGGAATGGCCGCACTGTATGGCATAGCTATGTTTATTGGCTTTTGGTGGTTTGGTGGTGATGTGTTGCGTCTGGTATATGGAACGAAATATGATGCCACTATTCCCCTGTTAAAACCGCTAAGTATTGTGCCGCTGGCCAAGTCGCTTAGTTTTGTGGCTGTGGCGGTAATACTGGCATTAGGTGCGCAACGGCTGCGGGTGGTCATTCAAAGTATTGTTATGGTAGCAAGCCTCGTTAGCGGTTTAGTCCTGATACCTCGCTTCGGTCTTGACGGGGCAACGCTGACCTATAGCACGGTCGAAGCCGTGCTCTGCGTGTTTTATTGGGTAGGAGCCATCCATACATTGCGGATGAAACGGCTCTAATCACTGTATCGTTGCGGGCTGGATAGGGATCGCTATATTGTGTTAGGTTAGCTATGGATAAGCGAACTAAAGTCGTACAACTCATTCCGGGGTTGATTGTAGGAGATTTGGGTGGTGGTCTTGAGCTTTATAGTATTCGCTTAGCCCAAGCGTTAGATCCTTCTCAGTTTCAAGTGCAAGTAGTCAATCTCTGGCGCTTTCATCGTTCAATCGAACAAAAATGGGAAGCAGAGTTGCGAAGTTCCGGCATTGAGGTACACTATGGCGCGCCATTTGATTCACGAATGTTGCGATCCGTCTATATGGCTTGGCATCGGTTGCGTTCACTGTTTGCGGTGCTTAAGCCTGATATTGTCCATGCGCACGGCGAATATGCCGGTATCGTAGGGATGGCATTACGGTTAACCTCCGCACGCATGCGGTTGATCCGCACATGCCAAACCACACTCGAATTTCCGCGCCATCCCTCATTGCGCGTCGTTACATCGGCTCTGTACGCATTACTGGTTTCGGCGCAGGTAGGAGTCTCGGCTGATATTGTGACCAGTCTTGAGCGCCAGAAACTCGTCCGGCTCAGGCGCCAGCCAGTCTGGTTAATTCATAATGGGATCGACCTCGAACGAACTCTGAGCCAGCGTACCGGAACAAACTTGCGCGCCGAATTAGGTCTAGCGCCTGATGCGCTGCTCTTTGGCCTCGTTGGACGGCTAACTGAACAAAAAGGCATTCCTGACGCTTTACAAGCCTTTGCGCAGTTGCGGTCGCAGTTGCCACATGCGTTATTGGTCATCGTTGGATCTGGCTATGGTGCAAAGCCGCAAGCTTTGCAGGCACAGGCAACAGCACTCGGTCTCGATCAATCGGTTTTTTGGTTGGGAGCGCGGGCAGATGTGATCAATATCATAGCTAGCTTTGACGTGCTGGTCTCTTCATCGTTGTGGGAAGGATTGCCAACCGTCATTCTCGAGGCCATGGCATTAGGGACGCCAGTGGTAGCTACCGACATTCCCGGCACTCGCGATCTCATTATTCATGAGCAAACCGGCCTCTTAGTGCCACCACGCCAGCCTAGTGCGCTGGCGCAGGCAATGGTACGATTGGCCTGCGATCGAGATTTAGCTGCCCGATTAGCCTCCGCTGCCCGCGAACGCGCAACCCAATTCACAATTGAATCCGCCGCTCGCCAGTATGAACAGCTTTACCGCTTGTTGATGGGCAGAAACGGCGAATAACCCGAAAGTATTATCGAGAGTCCTATGACTCGATTTTGACCCTCAACTCACCGACATCGAGTTGTTGCCCAGCTTCAATTTTCCAAATCCGCGGTGAGCCATCGCTATTACGTACAACATCATTTAGCCCAAAAGGATCTCCCACAACAATGACATACTCCTTTGGCGGTAAATCAGGTAGGACAAAACGCCCTGCGGTATCTGTTTCCGTCGCAGGCGTGAAAGCGACATCATCGACATAAATAGCGCTCTCTTCGTTGCGAAGCACTTCAGCGAAAGCAACGCGCACGCGATAAATTGGCTTTCCGGTAATGCTTGATAGGATCCGGCCAACCACAACTGCCTGTCCACTTGCCGGGGTAGGGACAATCAGAGCGTTAGTAGGTGTGGGAGTGGATGGTGCTGCTGAGCACGCTATTAGACTGAGGAGTGCGAGCAGGATGACAATAGTGCGCAAGGGTTTCCTCCAAGGTAATAATGAGGGAAGAGCTTTCCGAGTTATAACTGCAAGAGTGAGTATGCTCTAGCATAAATCTCCCACGTCAACCCTATGACGTGCCGCTATGACCTCATATTACTCACAAGTACGATTGAATGCAAGCCTGTTACCTAGAGAACGTATGGGTGGTAGTCTATTCGTAGTATAGTCGATTCGACCGTAGATATGGTACCCTAGCTCGTGAATAAGGGTGCAGTCCGCTAACTTCCTAGGAGGTATCTCATGCGCCGGCGATTGAGCTTACTGCTGATGATCATGGCTTTACTAGTCGCTTCGGGCAATTTTGCCACTTCCGTTAGTGCGCAAAGCAGCGCCTACAACACCAATTTTATCACTTCTATCACGTATCAAAACATCAGCAACGCTAATGCAACAGTTACATTCACCTTCTATCCGCCTAGTGGCAGCTCAGCTTCACCAATCACCTTCAACCGCACGCTCGCTGCAAATGCTGGCGCATCGTTGTTTGTCGGTGGTGCATCTGAATTGAGCAGTTTCTCTGGTCAAGGATCGGCCGTTATTTCATCGGATCAGCCAATTGTTGCCACTGTCGTTCAACTCCCGCAGAGCACAACGGTGCGTAACCGCCCGCTCTCAAATGGGTTCGGCAGCAATGATGGCAGCAATAACGTCTTGATCGCGACCGTACTGAAGAATCAATTTAATCAGACGACGAAGTTCTCGATTCAGAACGCTGATACCAGTACCATCAATGTGACATTGCGGTTCTTCCGGGTCGGCGAAGCGACTGCTGTGCATACCGAAACGTTTTCGCTGAATGTTGGCACAGCTCGCTTCTTTGACGCCGGCACGATCAGTCAGCTCGGCACGAGCTTCAACGGCTCGGCAACAATTGAGGCCACGGGTAAGGTCGTTGCCACGGCGATTGAGGCAACAATCGATAGCACGTACCGGGTGAGCGCCTTCGAAGGGGTTGGCACAGCCCAATTCAGCAATACTGTCTATATGCCGAGCGCGTTGTGCGGCTTTGGCGGCAGCTTACAGCGCACCGCCTACGCTGT
This sequence comes from Chloroflexus islandicus, assembly GCF_001650695.1. Classification (GTDB taxonomy): domain Bacteria; phylum Chloroflexota; class Chloroflexia; order Chloroflexales; family Chloroflexaceae; genus Chloroflexus; species Chloroflexus islandicus. The sequence goes on along the minus strand of NZ_LWQS01000035.1, from coordinate 51,229 downwards.
CCAGAATACGAGCACTACGAATTCGGCAACGGTGACGGTGAGCTATCGCGATACCAATAATAATGTTGTTGCTACGCAGAGTGCTACTATCTTGCCCGGTGGCAAGCAGAGCTTCCAAACGTGCGACGCCAGCGGCATTCCTAGCAACTACAACGGTTCGGCAGTTATTACGAGCACTGGCGCCCCCATCGTTGCTATTGGTAAGGTGTTCGCAATGGCATCTGCGACCGCTTTCCTTACGGCATTCGTTGGCTCTGGCAGCGGCGCCCAGAAGTTGGCTGCTCCGTATGTGCGCTGGACGAATACGCGCTTCGATATCAATCCGGGTAATCGCCAACGCGCGTTTATCGCTATCCAGAATGTCGGTACTGGTGCTTCAGGGAATATTCTTGTGAAGTACTTCGATCGGAATGGTGTTCTGGTAGGTACGCATACCATTAATTCAATTAATCCCGGCCAGAAGACCAATTCAAATCCAACCCAAGCAACGCTCTCGCCCAGCCAAACGCCGGATAAATTGACGGAATTTGGCTATGATGGGACGGCTATTGGTGGCAGTGCAACGATCGAATGCACAAATCCCGGTTGCCGGATCGTGGCCGTCATTCGTATCGTCTCAGCTAACTCAGCCACTAATCCGAATGATATTGTGGCAGAAGACTACAATGGTATTCCAATTAACTAAACCGTAGCCATACCAACTGGCGGCCCCCTGCCCGTATTTGGGTGGTGGGCCGCTAATCATTGTGTAATTTTATTGTAAATCACTCTTGAAGTCTCGGTCACGTGTACTTCTGTGCCGTACTATCTTCAATACATTGATGTTGGAACCGGTTCTATTCGTGGTTCTTGAGTGTTATATAACCGCAAAAATGTGAGTAATATTGCAATTGGAAATGTTGTTGCGGTAAACGCTGTGATTTCTTGTACTTTGCATAATCTTAGATAAAATTGATGGGTGCAGATTTGACTTTCAGACAAAACTCAGTACAATAACGCTTGGATATGTGTTCTTTTGTAATTGCTTGTCTCGATAAGCAGTTATTATTTTCATGTACTAAATGATTCTGAGATGTGGTCTGAAACTGCATGAAGATAATTCTCATCAATAACCATTCAATCCTCAATGCTGGCGACTACGGCATTCTTCTTCAGTCATTACGTTTGCTGGAAATGGCTTTCCCTCAGGCCGATATCGTACTTACGTTCAATGATGTGGCTTCAGCACGGGTCGCATTGCCTACATATCGTATCCATCGCTCGCCGATCAGTTGGATTTCTGAGCAAGATGCCCAGCGTAGACCCATTGGAGTTTTACCGATACTGCGGTATGTTTATCTGCTGGCGATCGTCGTTAGTGCATTGCTGTTTCGCTGGCTGAAACGGCCAGTGCGTATCTTTGGAGATCCACAAAAACAGGCGCTCTATGAAGATCTGGCAACAGCCGACATGGTTGTTGCTTGTGGCGGCGGTTATTTGTATACCAATCCGAAACAGTGGCGACCTACCGGTTGGTTTACCTTTGCGAGTTCGCTATGTTGGTGGAGCGTGTTGCTCGGTCGACCGCTCATTATGCTGCCGCAATCGATTGGCCCACTCTATGATCTGTTCCCAGCCCAATTGGTCAGATCGATTCTCCGCTATGCCAGACTCGTTTGGGTTCGTGAATCGATCTCGTTACGCCGAACACACGAATTAGGCGTTACGCAGGCTCAATTGGAACCGGATCTGGCGCTAGGGATGGAATCAGCGTCAGCGACATTGGCGCAAGCCTTATTGGCCTCGTATCTGCCAGCAATCGCTGATGCACCGATGCGCGTGGGGATCACTGCGATTGATTGGCAGCGCCAGAATGACTCATTTACTCACCAACACATATATGAGACGGCGTTGGTGGAATGTATTGATGAACTTACCGGACGTGGCGCTATAGTGGTGCTCTTCGCCCAAACTTGCGGTCCGACCGTCTTAGAAGATGATCGGTTGGTTAATCTGCGCTTGTATCAGCGCGTGCGCCATCCGCAACGAGTTGTGATGATCAATGAGATACTCCATCCAGCTCTCTTACAAGCCTTATATGGATGCATGGATTATTTCATTGCGACACGCCTTCATTCGTTCATTTTTGCCACTAATGCTGGCGTACCGGCTATCGTGATTGGTTATCTGAGTAAAAGTGCAGGCTTATTGGCAGATATGGGTGCGCTGCATCGCCATATTGATATTCGCCAGTTGACCGGTGCTAGCCTCATTGCAGCATTTGACGCTTTGCAGCGCGATGATTGCCAGCATCAACTCGATACGTATGTGCAGAATGCGCGCCAACGCCACAATGCGATAGTTCAGACACTGCGCAGGATCGCTGGTTCGTTAACAACGGTGTCCAATGATGAGCTGACAAGCTGGAAGATATGACTCACCGGATCAAAGTTGTGCAAATCGTTTCTGGCCTTGTGGTCGGAGATATTGGCGGTGGAAGCGAACTCTATGGTATTCGATTAGCCCAAGCCCTTGATCATAACCAGTTTGATGTGCATGTGGCTAGTTTGTGGCGCTACAATCGCCCGATTGAACAGTACTGGGAAGATGTGTTACGCCAGTGCGGCGTGACTGTGCATTACGGCGCTTCCTATGTGCCGCCTTTGCGATATGCGCTGCTTGCAGCCTATCGTGGGTTGCGCAAATCATTAGCGTGCCTGCGCCCCGATATTGTCAATGGTCACGCAGAATTTGCAAGTATTGTCGGCACAGCCCTTGCTATCTCTGGTATAGGGCAATATTTTATTCGGACAAGTCACTCGACGCTCGAATTTCCTCATCGTCGATACCTGCGCCCATTGATCCAGTCGATGTACGCTATGGTTGCTGCGGCCCAAGTTGGGGTTTCGCCTGTCATCGTTCAGCAACTTCAGCAGAACCCGGTGCAACGCTGGCGTAATACACCCGTTCACTATATCAGCAATGCAATCGATACCAAGCAGATAGCATTGTTGCAAGATACATGCACTATTCGAGATGAGTTGCACATCGGGTCAGAGATCCCGCTATTTGGGATTGTTGCTCGTCTGACCACTCAGAAGGGCATTCCCTACGCGCTGCAAGCGTTCGCGCAGGTGCTCGAACGCTTGCCAGCGGCGCGATTGGCGATCGTCGGCGCTGGTCCAGACGAGGAAGAACTACGTAGTTTGGCGGTGCAACTGGGTGTGGCTGATCATGTCCACTGGTTGGGCGGGCGATCAGATGCGTTGCAGATTATTGCATCGCTTGATGTGCTCGTGCTATCTTCGTTGTGGGAAGGCTTGCCAACCGTCATCTTAGAAGCGATGCTTGTCGGCACACCCGTTGTAGCCACTGCTATTCCCGGCGTAACCGAACTAGTGATCCATCAGCAAACCGGCTTGCTGGCCCCCCCTACTGATCCGAATGCGCTGGCCGCGATGATGATATTGATGATCGAGCGTCCTGAGCTAGCCCGCCAGTTCGCGGCTGCCGCTAAAGAGCATGTCAAGCAGTTCACGATCGAGCGGGCTGCTCAACAATATACCCAACTCTACCTCGACGTCATGAAGCGATAACTAAGCCCAGTGCTTATTCGGGTTGTTCTACTGGTACAGGTTTGCGCACAATCGCAACATAGTTTTTGGGGTAACCGCGAGCCGTGAACTTGATCCGCGTTTCGAGTGCGTGAAACGCAATTGATAATGTCGCAAATACGATCTTTAACAAAAGCAAGATAGGGGCGAGACCATAGCCTGCTATTCCAGCACCGATCGCACGAGGGCGGTATGGCAGATAGCGAGCCATACCGTTTAATTGATAACCCACAGTGCCAAAATACCCTTCTAACCAGTCTATTCGCTCAATGACAAAGCCGGTGGTAGTGAACAAGTATCGCAAAGCGAACTGTGTATACCGATAGAAATCGTACGGTTGTTCATGTTCCTCATAGAATAGCGGCCCAGTATAAATCATCTTACCACCCGGTTTGAGCACGCGATATAATTCGTTCAAGACTAATACCGGCTCTGGCAAGTGCTCCATCACTTGGTTAAAGACGATAACATCGAACCGGTTATCTTCAACCGGGATGCTTTTTAGGTCACACACGTAAGTTGACGGTGCATACGGCTTGTTCACCTTATGGAAATCGGCTGATTCGTAGCGGGTATGCTGGAAGAGACTACGGTATGGCGCTTCGCCGGCGCCAGCATCTAAGACGAGCGCACCTTGGGGAATGGTCGCGGCGAATGCGGCATTTTCCTGCCATAACCGGTACCGCGAAGAATTGAAGTTAAGTAATCGCTTGATCATAGTCGGATATCCTCACGTTAGCGATCTCATAGTACGTTGGTGGAACATCATGTTCACTCCACCTGCAACAAATACGCTACCAATGCTTCGATTTGGGACGGACGGAAGTCGTTGCCATAGGTGCGCGGCATTAACCCGGCTGGGTAGCCGGGGGTGAGTACGGCGTCGGGATCGACAATCTCGCGGCGCAGCCACTCGGCGGCGCTGAGGCCTTCGCCGTTAGTCGCTGCGCGGGCGCCGATGCCGGCCAGCGGCGGGCCGAGCGCGGTTGGCCCCGCTGGATCGAGGCTGTGGCAGCCGAGGCAGTAGATGGTGTAGAGCCGTTGCCCTTCGGCGACCGGGTCGGGCGGGTCAGGCCGGTTGCAGCCGCCAAAAAGCGTGATTGCGATCAGGCAGGCGGCATACACGCTAAGGCGCAATATACGGGCATTGCGGCCTTGCCGGCTTACGACCTTACGGCTGGTGTCTGGCGGTGTTGCACTCATCCCACATCCACTTCGGCAATCAGGCGATCGATCTCAGCCAGCCAGACGGCGGCGCTGGCGTCGCTCGGCGCGCGCCAGTCTCCCCGCGGCGAGAGGGCGCCGCCGGAGCCGACTTTGGGGCCGTTGGGCATAGCCGAGCGTTTGAATTGGCTGATTTGGAAGAAGCGGTAGAGGAAGACCCGCAGCCAGTGCAGGATGGTGGGTAGGTCGTAGGCTCGCCGGTCGGCAGCCGGCAAGCCTTCTGGCCACGCGCCGGCGCTGGTGTCGCCCCATGCATGCATAGCCAAGAATGCCACTTTGCTGGGCCGGAAGCCGTAGCGGGTGATGTAGTAGAGGTTGAAATCTTGCAGCGCATACGGCCCGATAATCTCTTCAGTGCGCTGGGCCGGTTTGTCGTCGCTGTTGGCCGTCGCCGGCACCAGTTCGGGCGAGATTTCGGTGGCGAGAATATCAGCCAGCACGCGGTTCGCTTCTTCACCCAATTCGCCGCTGCGAATGACATACCGGATGAGGTGCTGGATCAGCGTTTTCGGCACCGAGGCGTTGACGTTGTAGTGGGCCATTTGGTCGCCGACGCCGTAGGTACACCATCCCAACGCAAGCTCGCTAAGGTCGCCGGTTCCAACGACGATCGCATTGTGGTAGTTGGCCAGCCGGAAGAGATGCGAGGTGCGCTCGCCAGCTTGCACATTCTCGAAGGTGACGTCGTAGACCGGCGCGCCTTCGCCGGCGGGGTGGCCGAGGTCGCGCAGCATTTGCAAGGCCGAGGGCCGGATGTCGATTTCGTGCGCACTGACGCCGAGCGCAGCCATCAGGGCATGGGCATTGGTGCGGGTTTGGCTGCTGGTGGCGAAGCCCGGCATCGTGTAAGCTAGCACGTTCCGGCGCGGCAGGCCGAGCCGATCCATCGCCCGCGCGGCTACGATCAGAGCTTGGGTACTGTCGAGACCGCCCGATACGCCGATCACCACCTTTTCGACCTTGGCACTGCGCATGCGCTGGATGAGGCCATGCACCTGAATGTTGTACGCTTCGTAGCAACGCTCGTCGCGGGTGGCGGGGTCGTTGGGCACATAGGGAAAGCGCGCCACGTCACGCCGTAGATCGGTGACGATCGGCGCGGTGAGCGGTAGCGCGATCGTGCGCATCGCTCGCAACCGCTCGCGGTAGTCGCCAATGCTGTCGCTGAAGCTGGTCTGGCGCATACGATCTTGCTGCAACCGTTCCAGATCGACGTCGGCAACGATGATCTGCTCTTCGTCGCAGAAGCGTTGCGATTCGGCCAGCAGATCGCCGTTTTCGCAGATTAGGGCATGGCCATCCCACGCCAGATCGGTCGTGCTTTCGCCCAAACCCGCTGCCGAATAGAGGTACGCAGCGATCGTGCGGGCCGATTGGCCCATGCACAAGGCCCGCCGGTAGTCGGCTTTGCCGATGGTGATGTTGGAAGCCGACAAATTGCAAAGTACAGTTGCGCCGGCCAGCGCGGCGAAGGTGCTCGGCGGCAGCGGCGTCCACAAGTCTTCGCAGATTTCGACATGCACGGCTAAGCCGGGAATAGCCGGCGCTTCGTAGATTAGATCGGCACCGAACGGCACGGTCTGGCCGGCGATGCGAATCGTGTCGTTGATCGCGTCGCGGGCGGCGGCGAAGTGACGTTTTTCGTAAAATTCACGATAGTTAGGTAAATAACTCTTTGGGGTTACTCCTACGATGTGCCCGTTGCAAAGCGCAATTGCGCAGTTGAACAAGCGGCCTTCGTGGCGGAGCGGCGCACCGATGAGCAGCAGCGCGTTAAGCTCGCTGGAAGCGGCGGCAATTTCGGCCACCGCCTGCTCAACAGCGTCGAGCAAAGCGGTCTGTTGGAAGAGGTCGTCGTTGCTGTAGGCCGAGATCCCTAGTTCGGGGAAGAGCACGAGCACTGCGCCGGCAGCGGCGGCGCGGCGAGCGAGGGCGATAGTGCGCTCAGCGTTAAACGCCGGCTCGGCGATGCGCACCGCCGGGATAGCGACGGCGAGGCGGGCGAAGCCGTGGCGGTAGATCGATTGGAACGGATGGGTGTGGTTCATAGGCGGATCATGAGGCGCAGACCTGATGGCAATCTGCGCCGGTTATGCTAAGGATGGCTAAGCGTATGATACCGCATTCGCGAGGGAATTGGCGCTGGGAGAGCGCAAAGCAAGCCAAGACGCAGAGATTCTTAACGCAAAGGCGCCAAGGACGCAGAGGGCGCGAAGGTGTGGGAAAGGGTTATCCGCAACATGCCCTCAGCGTCCGTTATGGAGGCAACCGGTTGCCTCCACTCCAGCCCTCCCCCGTTTAAGGGCAGACAGAATGCATGTGCATAGGTGTGGTTGATGGCTTTGAGATACGCTCGTGTCCCCTCACCCCCAGCCCCTCTCCCACTGGCGCGGGAGAGGGGAGTCCGATTCAGTCCGTGCCGGCATCCTTCCCGCGTGAGCAGGAGATTACTTCGCCGCGCGGAGCGCGGCTCGCAATGACAACATAGGAGCGGGAGATGGCATACCGCTTGCCGCAGGCGCGGTACAATAGATGAGGTTCATTCGGCGGGCAGAATCTTATGCGATGAGCAAGTGTGGCTGCAAGTTGCCGCACCGCCTGCGAGCTTGGGCGTAGATTGGGAAGGAGCGAACGATGACCGTAGCGGGAGAGGGGCCGTTGGCAACGCTGCCGTTTCGCTTGTTGATCAATGGCGAGTGGCGTGAGGCGGAGAGTGGCGCGACCTTTGCGGTGGTTAATCCGGCGAATGGTACGGTGTTGGGGTATGTGCCTGACGCTGGCGTGGCCGAGACGCGGCTGGCGATTGCGGCGGCGGTGGCGGCGCAGCCGGGGTGGGCAGCGACTCCGGCTGGCGAGCGGGCGGCGCTGTTGCGCCGGGTGGCAGGGTTGATGTTGGAACGGCAGCAAGAGCTGGCGACGATTATGACCCTCGAACAAGGCAAGCCGCTGGCCGAGGCGCGAGGTGAGATCGCCTACGCGGCGAGTTTTCTCAGTTGGTTTGCCGGCGAAGCCGAGCGCATCTATGGGATGACCATCCCGGCTTCGACTAACGCCAAGCGAATTATGGTCTTGCGCCAGCCGGTCGGGGTGGTGGCGATGATTACGCCGTGGAACTTTCCCAGCGCGATGATTACCCGCAAGCTGGGGCCGGCCCTCGCTGCCGGCTGTACGGTGATCGCAAAACCTGCTGAGCAGACGCCGCTCTCGGCGCTGGCGCTCGGCCAACTCTTTACCGAGGCCGGCGCGCCTCCCGGCGTGGTCAATATCATCACCTGCCAAAACCCGCGTCCTTTTGCCGACACGATCTTCGCCGACACCCGCGTGCGCAAGATTAGCTTCACCGGCAGCACCGAAGTCGGCAAGGAACTGATGCGCCGCTCGGCGGATACGCTCAAGCGGGTGTCGCTGGAGTTAGGCGGCAATGCGCCGTTTATCGTCTTTGCCGATGCTGATCTCGATGCGGCGGTGCGCGGCGCGATCGCCTCGAAGTTTCGCAACGCTGGCCAAACCTGCGTCTGCGCGAACCGGATCTTTGTCCAGCGCCCGATCTATGCCGAGTTTGCCGAACGGTTCGCCGCCGAGGTGGCCCGGTTGACGGTTGGCGACGGTTTGCAGCCGGGGGTGAACATCGGCCCGCTGATTGACGAGCAGGCTCGCCGCAAGGTCGAGCGCCACGTGCATGATGCGCTCACCGCCGGGGCGCGAGTGGTGGTTGGCGGCGGCCCGGCCCCGCTCGGCGGCAATTTCTGGCTGCCGACCGTGCTGCTCGATGCGCGCAGCGATATGCTCGTCGCTCGCGAAGAGACATTCGGCCCGGTCGCGCCGCTTATCCCCTTCGATGATGAGGCGGAGGTGATCCGGATGGCGAACGACACGCCTTACGGGTTGGCCGCCTACGCATTCACCCGCGATGTGGGCCGGGTCTGGCGGTTGGCTGAAGGGTTAGAATACGGTATCATCGGGATTAACGATCCGATCCCTTCGACCGCGCAAGCGCCGTTCGGCGGCGTCAAGCAGAGCGGGATCGGGCGCGAGGGCGGGCCGACCGGGATTGATGAGTATCTTGATATCAAATACGTTTCGATTGGGATTTGAGCGGGCGGTTTGGGTTGGTCTCGTCTTGGCCTTTGCTCAAGCGATGCCAGAGACGGGAACGGGGGATAAACGGAAGCATGGCCGGAACAATAGCTGATGATCGCCTCGATGTGGTGGTGATTGGGGCCGGCGCGGCGGGGTTGGCGGCGGCCCGCACCTTGCACGACGCCGGCGCGCGGGTGGCGGTGGTCGAGGCGCGGCCCCGGATTGGCGGACGAATCTGGACGGAGCGCAGTTGCGGGCGGTACCCGATTGAGCTGGGGGCCGAGCTGATCCATGGTGCGCAGACGAGCACGGTCGAGCTGGCGGAAGCGGCTGGGTTGACGCTTGACGAGGTGGATCGGTACAACGGCTTGCGCTGGGGCGCGCCGGCCCGTCCGGTCAACGAGTTGCCGCCAGACGATCCGGCGCGGCAGGCGATTGGGCAAGCGCGCGCGGTGTGGGGCGGGTTGGCCGCGCGTTATCCCGATGGTGCTGCCGATCGTTCATTAGCCGATGAATTACGGTACAACGGTTTGACCCCAGCCGCCATTGCGATTGCCGATGTGGTGCTGGCGCAGACCTGCTGCGCCGAAGCCGAGTCGCTCAGTTGCCTCGACGCGGCCCGCGAGCAACGGGTCGATCGGGCCGGGCCGCGCGAATTTAGGCTGCGCGAGCGGTACGATACCCTCTTGGCGTGGCTGGCCCGCGATCTCGATCTGCGCCTCGGCCAGCCGGTGCGGGCGATCCGCGATCACGGCGACCGGGTGACAGTGGATACAACCGCTGGCATCATAACCGCACGGCGCTGCATCATCACTGTGCCGGTAGCCGTGCTGGCCGCCGGGATGATCCGTTTCGATCCCCCGCTCTCGGCCCGCAAACAGGCGGCGATCGCCGCCTTCCGCACGCGCCCGGCGACGAAACACTTCTTCTGGTTCGATGCTCCGCTGTGGGACGCCGGCTTTGCCTACGCCGCCCACAACGGCCTCTTTGCCCGCTGGTGGACGCCGGCCCATCCCGATCTGGCCGCGCCGCTGCTTTGCAGTTACGTCACCGCCGAGCGCGCGGCGGCGCTCGACCGCTTAGCTGACGAGACGGTGCGCGAGTTGGGGTTGGCGGAACTGGGCCAGTTGCTGGGCCGCGACGATGTGGCGGCGCACTGTGTGGGCTTCCGGCGCTACCGCTGGGCCGCCGACGAATATGCCCGCGGCGGGTATGCCCATCTGCCGCCGGGAATGGCGTGGGCGCGGCCAGTGTTGGCGGCAGCGGAAGGCAATCTGCATTTCGCCGGCGAAGCCACCGCCCACGACAGCAACCCGCAGACAGTGCATGGCGCAATCGACAGCGGGCGGCGGGCCGCCCACGAATGTTTAAGATAGCGTAAAGATAATGTAGAGACGCACGGCCGTGCATCTCCCAACGGCCGTGCGTTTCCACCACCGCCAATAACGACAACGTGAGGATAGCATGCCCAACGACACCACCATCGACCGGTTACGGGCCGCATTGCGCGCCGCTGGCATTCCGGCCACCGAATCCGATTTTGCCGGCATCATCGAAAAGGGCTTTCTCAGCCGCCTGCCCGACGTCGAACGGCTGCTCGACGCGGTGGATCACGAACAGTTGCCTGATATGCTCGATGCGGCCAGCCTGCCGCCAGCGGCCAGCCCGCCCAACGGCGGCCTGCCGGCGAGCGATGACCCGACGACGATCCTCGGCATTGCCAGCCAATTGCAGCGGCGAACGGTCTCGGCGGTGGAGCTGGCTGAGCAGGCGTTGGAGCGGATTGCCGAGCATGATGCCGAGTTGAACGTCTTCCAGATCGTGATGGCCGAGAGCGCGCTAGCCGATGCCCGCGCCGCCGATGCCGAACTGGCAGCGGGCAAGGTGCGCAGTCCGCTGCACGGCGTGCCGGTGGCGGTGAAGGATCTGTTCGACGTAGCCGGCTACCCAACGGCGGCAGGTTCGCGGATTCGCGCCGGCGTGATGGCGGCCACCGATTCGACTGTTGTCGAGCGATTGCGCGCCGCTGGCGCGGTGATCATCGGCAAAACCCGCATGTCGGAGTTCGCCTACTCACCCGGCTCGAACAACGCGCACTACGGCCCGACGGCTAACCCCTACGATCGCCAGCGCGATAGCGGCGGCAGCAGCAGCGGTAGCGGGGTGGCAACCGCAACCGGCATGGCGTTTGCCGCGATCGGCACCGACACCGGCGGCTCGATCCGCATTCCGGCGGCCCACTGCGGGATCGTGGGTCTCAAGCCGACCCATGGCCGGGTGAGTCTGGCCGGCGGCTTTACCCTCTCGTGGTCGCTGGATCATGCCGGGCCAATGACGCGCACCGTCGCCGACGCGGCGCTGGTGCTGAGCGTGATCGCCGGGCCTGATCCGCGCGATCCGCGCACCTTGCGCCCAGCGCCCGACTTTACCGGCGGCGGGTTGGTGGCCGGCGTGCGCAACCTGCGCGTAGGTTTGGTCACTGCTGACGGCAGCGGGCAAGCGCTGGCCGGCCCCGCCGAGCTAGCGGCGATGCAGCGCGCTGCCGATGCACTGGCCGGCCAAGGGGCAATCGTGACGCCGATCGATGTGCCTGAACTGGAAGAGCTGCGCTTGCTCAATCAGGCGCTGCTGGCGATGGAGGCGGCGGCGCTGCATCTGCCATGGCTGCGCACCCGGCTCGACGACTATGGCGAGTTTATGCGCCACCGCATTCTGGCAGCCTTTATCTATTCGCCGGCTGATGTGACGCGGGTGCAGCAGGCGCGGGCGGCGTTGCGACGGCGGGTAGCGGCGCGCTTGGCCGACGTTGATCTGCTGATCACACCGGTTGTACCCGGCCCGGCGCCAGCGTTAGGAGTACCGACCCCAACCTCATTCACCGGGCCGTGGAACTTCCTCGGCTGGCCAGCGCTAAGCTTGCCGGCGGGGATGGGTGATGACGGCGTACCGCGCGCGGCGCAACTGGTGGCTCGCCCGTGGAACGAACCGCTGCTGCTGCGGGCGGCTTTCGCTGCTGAACAGGTGCTAGGCCGGCTGACGCCATCTCTGTAACACGGCGCGCTATGCTACAATTGGCACCGCGCTGCACAACGTTGAAGCGGCGCAAGCAGCATTGAGGAGCGGCTGCAATGTTTCGTACAGTACTTGTTGCGAACCGCGGCGAGATTGCGTTGCGTGTGATGCGCGCCTGCCGCGAATTGGGTCTGCGCTGCGTGGCCGTCTATTCAGAGGCCGATCGCGATGCGCCCCATGTGGCTTATGCCGATGATGCTTATCTGATTGGCCCGCCATCGCCGGCAGAGAGCTACTTGAACATCGAAGCGATTATTCGCGCTGCCAAGGCCACCGGCGCCGAGGCGATCCATCCCGGTTACGGGTTTCTAGCTGAAAACCCCAACTTTGTGCGGGCCGTCACGGCGGCTGGGTTGGTCTTTATTGGCCCGCCGGCGGAAGCGATGGAGCGCATGGGCGGCAAGACGGCGGCCCGGCGCGAAGCGGCAGCGGCGGGTGTGCCGCTGGTGCCCGGCGTGCTTGAGCCGGTGGCCGATGCGGCTGAAGTGAAGCGGTTGGGGAAGGAGTTTGGCTACCCGATCGCGATTAAGGCGGTTGGCGGCGGCGGCGGGCGCGGTTTGCGGGTGGTGCGCTCGCCGGAAGAGGTGGAAGAGGCGTTTGCGGCGGCCCGCCGCGAAGCCGAGGTCGCCTTCAAGAACGGTGAACTTTATGTCGAGAAGTACCTCGACGACCCGCGCCACATCGAGATACAGGTGCTGGCCGATGGCTACGGCAATGCGGTGGCGCTCGGCGAACGCGACTGCTCGGTGCAGCGCCGCCACCAGAAGCTGATCGAGGAGTGCCCTTCACCGGCGCTGACCCCTGAACTGCGCGCTGAGATGGGGGCGGCGGCGGTGCGTCTGGCTAAAGCGGTCGGCTATGTCAGCGCCGGGACGCTTGAATTTCTCTATCAAGATGGGCGGTACTACTTCCTTGAGATGAACACCCGCATTCAGGTCGAGCACACAGTGACCGAGATGGTCTACGGCGTCGATCTGGTAGCGGCCCAAATCAGGATCGCCCAAGGCGAGAAGCTATGGTTGAAGCAAGAAGACCTTGTGCCGCGCGGGCACGCGATTGAATGCCGGATCAACGCTGAAGACCCGCTGCACAACTTCCGCCCGGCGCTGGGTGCGATCGGCGAGTACCGCGAGCCGGTGGGGCTAGGGGTGCGGGTGGATAGCGGGGTGCGGGCTAATTACACCGTGCCATCGCACTACGACTCGCTACTGGCGAAGCTGATTACGTGGGGAGCCGACCGCAACGAGGCGATTGCGCGCATGCGGCGGGCGCTCACCGAGTACCGCATCGAAGGCGTCACCACGATCATCCCCTTCCACCTTGCTGCCCTCGAACACCCGGTCTTCGTGGCTGGCGCGGCGACGGTCAACTTCATTCCACGCCACCCGGAGCTGCTCACCCGCACGGCGGAGCTGATGCCGCCAGCGGCAACGCCGGCTCCGGCAGAACCGGCCCCCGAACCACGCCGGTTTACGGTGGAAGTGAACGGGCGGCGGTTTGGGGTGGCGGTGTTCGGCGATGGTATGAGCCTTGTTCCGCCCCATCCGACTGCGGTGCGCGGCCCTGCGCCGCGCCGGGTGGCGCCGAAGAAGGCGGCGCTGGCCGCGCCGGTTGATGGCGTAATCAGCCCCATCCAAGGCCGGGTAGTGGCGGTGCGGGTGGCCCACGGCCAGCAGGTCGAAGCCGGCCAAGTGTTGTTCATCGTGGAAGCGATGAAGATGGAAAACGAGATCGCCGCCCCGCACAGCGGTACGATCGGCGAAGTGCGGGTCGAAGTCGGCGCGACGGTCGAAGCCGGCGCCGTGTTAGCGACCTACCAAACCACCGGATAAAATGCCCCCGTAGAGCCGCACGGCCGTGCGGCTCCAATTATATCAACGTGATCTGGATCACCCCCGTCAGGCCGGTGATCAACGCAATCTGGATCATCCCATCGCGCCGCACAGCCGTGCGGCGCAACGATTTTTTTGGTATCATCACCGTAGGATCAGCGTGATTTCCCGACACAGGAGGTCCCCATGTCCGAACGGCCATGGATCGAATTATTTCCCGGCGTATTCCGGCGGCGCATTGCCTTGACCGGGCGGATGTACCAGATGGCAGTGCGGCTAGAGGAGGGTAGTCACGTACCGTTGCACAGCCATCCCGAAGATCAGGTGGCGTATGTCGTGAGCGGTCGCTTGCGCTTTCAGCTTGGCGACGAGCTGATCGAAGCCGCTGCCGGCAGTTCGATCGCTATCCCCGGCGGCACGCCGCATGCAGTCTGGACGCTAGAAGAGACGTTGGCGATCGACACCTTTAGTCCGCCGCGGGCCGACTATTTGGCGGCTGATGGTGATCGGTGAGGTTGTGGTTGCGCATTAATGCGCGCCAAACCACCTTGACAGCAGCGCCAACAACCCGCACACCCGTTCGCGCAGCTCGTCGCGCGCGGCGATAAAGGCGGTGTAGCGTTGGTCATCGTCGCCAGTCGCCGCCGCCGGGTCGGCAATACTCCAGTGAATCTGGCGAGCAGCGGCCGGCCAGACCGGGCACTCTTCGCGGGCAATGTCGCACACGGTGACGATGACCTGCGGTTGCTGATCGAGGATCGCTTCAATCGGTTTGGCGGTCTGCTGATCGATCGGTACGCCAACCGCTGCCATCACAGCAATGGCCAGCGGGTGGATCGGTTGCGGTTGGGTGCCGGCGCTCACGGCCCGCACCTGTCCGCCGCTCAGCGCGCGCAGCCAGCCTTCGGCCATTTGCGAGCGGGCGCTGTTGGCGCGGCACAAGAACGCGACCGTGACGGGGGGCAACGGCGGCGGGGTTGGTTCCGGCAGGGCCAATTCGTGCCCAATTTGGGCGAGCAAGGCCGTGAGCGCGGCGAGGTGCAAGCTGTAGTAGACCACTCTGCCATCAGCGTCGCTGCGGTGGGCATTGACCAACCCAGCTTGCCGCAGCATATTCAGGTGGTACGAAACCAGATTTTGGGCCAGACCAGTTGCCGCCACCAATTCAGCGACTTGCCGGTCGCTGTCGCGCAGGACGGTGATGAGTTTCCAGCGGGTTTCGTCGGCCAACAGGCGCAACCCGTTCAACGCTGATGCTGGTTGTAGCTCGGTCATGGTCGTGCAGCCGGCAAGCGGAATCAATGTAGCCGGTATGGTACCAGAGACCGCTAGTATCGGCAAGGATCACGCTGTGACATCGATGCTCCCGATCGCGGCTGAATATCCGCTCTGGGCAGACTATGCCCAGCTCACTGCTCACTTGCCGCCGCCGGTGATCCGCAATCCGGCGCAGCCGTTGGTGAGTATTGTGGTGCCGTCGCTGAATCAAGGGCGCTACATTGGCGATACGCTGCGCAGCATTTTGGCGCAAGAATATCCCAATCTGGAAGTGTGGGTGATCGACGGCGGCAGCAGTGATGAGACGCCAGCGGTGTTGCGCGCGTTTGCCGGCGATGCGCGGGTGCAGGTGGTGGTGGGCAAAGATGCCGGCCAAGCCGATGCGATTAATCGCGGTTGGGCGCGGGCGCGCGGGTCGGTGTTGGCATGGCTCAATAGTGACGATACCTACTTGCCGGGGGCGATTGCTTCACAGGTGGCGGCGTTGCAAGCCCATCCGGCGGCGGTCGCCGTCTACGCCGATGCGCTCTACACCGATGCGGCGGGCCAACCGTTGCGCACCATCGCGGCCCGCCCCTACCATCCACTCGCCCTGCTGCGCTTGCTCATCCCCATCCAGCCGACGGTCTTTATCCGCCGGGCAGCGGTCGGGCTAGCCGGCCCGCTCGATCTGCGCATGCGCTACGCGCTGGATACTGCGTATTGGGTGCGGTTGGCCCAACTCGGCTCGTTTCAACCTACGTCTGCTGTGGTGGCGACCTACCGGCTGCACGCCGCTTCGAAGACCGTGGCGCAGTTTGCCGGTTTTTACCGCGAATGGTTGCAAATTGCCGAGCAGACTTTTACCGCGATGCCAGAGCTGTCGCCGGCGCGGCGCGAGGTGTTGGCCGATATTTACGCGGCGATGGCCAACCTCGAAGCGCGTAACGGCTCGCTACGCGCGGCGCTGCGCTACGCAGCATACACATTGACGCTGGCCGGCTGGCGGCCCCGCTTGGCCAAGACGCCGCTGATGTTGCTGGATCGCGTGCTCGGCAGCGATCTCGCCGAGCGGGCCGGTAGTTGGTGGGGCAGGCAAACACGCGGGTAGAGTCATGGGTTTACCGCAGAGGGCGCAGGGGAAATGTAACCGCAGAGGACGCGGAGGGCGCAGGGGGTTGCGTTCTCCTCTGCGTCCTCTGCGCTGTCTGCGGTAAACCCATCAATCACTCGCCGAAACGCGGAGAACGGGGAGAGGGAATATTACCACAGAGACACCGAGGACGCAGAGGGAAGATGCGCGCCGTAGGTCGCCCCACCCTCTGCGTCCTCTGCGCTCTCTGCGGTAAAACCATCAATCACTCGCCGAAACGCGGAGAACGGGGAGAGGGAATGTTACCACAGAGACGCAGAGGACGCAGAGGACGCAGGGGATTACGTTCTCTTCTGCGTCCTCTGCGCTGTCTGCGGTAAAACCTCAACCATCCGCAGAGAGCGTTCAAGGGCGGACAGAACCTCCGATCCGGCACCCGGCCCTGAAGGGCCGGGCTAGGGTTACGAAGCCCGCTGCGCGGGCTGCTAGCCCTCACCCCCAGCCCCTCTCCCACTAGCGCGGGAGAGGGGCGTGCAAAGCCGGGTGTTGAGGCATTGCACCGCGATCAACGGATGTGACCGAGCACAT
Organism: Chloroflexus islandicus; assembly: GCF_001650695.1. Taxonomy (GTDB): domain Bacteria; phylum Chloroflexota; class Chloroflexia; order Chloroflexales; family Chloroflexaceae; genus Chloroflexus; species Chloroflexus islandicus. The sequence continues at coordinate 34,490 of NZ_LWQS01000035.1, read as the reverse complement.
GTCCTGTCCGCCCATCAATAGAGAGCGAAAGGAGTGTACGTTCTCACGTTCTCCTCTGCACTCGCTACGGTAAACCCTCTCTGCGTCCCCTGCGCCCCCTGCGGTAAAACCTCTTCTGCGCCCCTTGCGGTCAAAACCTCAATCACTCGCCGAAACGCGGAGAACGGGGAGAGGGAATATTACCACAGAGACGCAGAGGACGCAGAGGGAAGATGCGCGCCGTGGGTCGCCCCACCCTCTGCGTCCCCTGCGCCCCCTGCGGTTCATGAACCGCTTACGGGCGCAAGAGCCGGCGTCCGGCAAGCACCGCGCCAGCGGCGAGTGCCCCTGCTCCCAACACCAGCGGCCCCCAACGGCGCTGCTTGGTGTCGGCCAGCACCACGCGGGCCGTGTTATAGCCGCTCGCGCCAAAGACGCCACCACCGGGATGGGTGCTGGCGCCGGTCAGGTAAAGACCGCGGATCGGCGTGCGGTAGCCGGCCAGTTCCGGCAGCGGGCGGAAGAAGAACATCTGGTCAAAGCTCATCTCGACGTGCATCACGTTCCCGTGCAGCAACCCGATCCGCCGCTCAAGGTCGAGCGGGCTTTGGATAAAGCGGTCAATAATCTTGCCGCGCATATTGGGCGCGTAGCGGTAGAGCACTTCGAGGATCGAGTCGGCGACCGATTCGCGGATATCATCCCACTGGCGGCCATCGCTGAGCTTGTAGGGGAAGTATTGCGACCACAAGAAGACGGTGTGCTTGCCGGGAGGGGCGACATCGGGATCGATGGCCGAGAAGGTCATTGCGATCACCGCCGGATCGCGGCTCGGTTCGCCGCGCAGATAGTCTTCGTAGGCCCGGCGCACATAGTTCATACTGGGGCTAAGCAACTGCAAGCCGTGATGGCTTTCGTGCGGGCGACCATAGCTGCGGGCTGCGGTGTAGTCGGGCAACTCCTCGGCGGCGCAACGCACCGTCATCCCAAAGCCGTTGCCGATGCGGATATGATTGAGCCGGCGCACCAGATCGGCGCTGAGGTGGTCGGGGCCGACCAGTTGCAGGAAGGTAGTCAGCACGTGCGCATTCGAGACCACGATCGGGGCCGAGTAGCGCTGGCCGTCGGCGGTCTCAACCCCTTGCACCCGCCCGTTTTGGACAATGATCCGGCGCACGGGGGCGTCGAGCACAACCTCGCCACCCATGGCTTTGAGCGAGCGGGCCATAGCTTGCGTCAACATACCTGATCCACCGCGCGGATGCTTGGCCCCGCTGTAGTGCAGCATCGCATGCCAGCCGAAAAAGTCGCCGGCGCCGATCTCGTCCGGCGGCGGGCCGCTCTGCGCGGCCAGCCACGTCATCGCTGCCCGCATTGCCTCGCTCTCAAAGGTCTCTTCAATCAACTGAGCATAACTGGTGAAGAGACGGCGGGTCACTTCCAGCACCTGCTGCTCGGCCTTGGGCAAGCGCGGAATGCTCGACGCCACCTTACCGAACAGGCGCGTCACCGAGGGCGGATTGAGGAAGACATCGAACACCGCCTCGTTCAGCGGCGTCCAGAAGTCAAGGAAGCGTCGGTAGGCTTCGGCGTCGCGCGGGCTGACGGTAGCGATGCTCTGGCACGTGCGCTCGACATCGCGGTAGAAGTAGATCGCGCCGCTCCCGTCGGGCAGGGGGTAGAAGGCGTACGGATCCATGTCGATGTACTCGAGGCCGTGCCGTTCGAGTTCGAGGTCGCGCACGATTGGAGTGAGATGTATCATGATGTGGGCCGACGAGCCGACATCGATCTTGTAGCCGGGGATGACCTCTTCGGTGCAGACGGCGCCGCCGACGATGGGTCGTCGTTCGAGCACGAGCACGCGCTTCCCCGCTTTGGCGAGATAGCCGGCGCAGGTAAGGCCGTTGTGGCCTCCGCCGACGACGATCACGTCATAATCGGTTGCTGATGGCATGGGTTCCCTCTATCTGTAACACGTTACAGATGTAGTATACCCTCAGTTTGCCGATTGGCGGTAGGGTGGAGCAGCGGGAATGGCAAGGGAAACGCGGAACCGCCACGGACGCTGAGGTGACGCGCATGCGGCGGGGCTAACCTACCGCACCCGGTAGATAACCACTTCGTCTTGGGCAAAGACCACCTCACCCACCTGCGCTAGCGCCGCCAGCCGTTCGGCGGGGTAACGCTCGCGTTCAAGCGCACCGACGTAGATGTAATCAATACCGTATTGGTCGATAAGCGAGCGGATGCGGGCCGGATCGCCACTGCGGTAAATGGCATCAACGGCGAGGCAACGCGGGCCGAGTTCGGCCAGCGCCACCGGGTCGCCGCCGCGCCATTGCATTTCGTGGCCCACCCACCCCAGCACGGTGGCATGCCCGCTGGCCGCCGACACCCCACCGAAGCCTTGCCAGTTGTACGAGCCACCGCAACGCGCTGGTTCGCTGCCGGCGGCAACCGCTGCCTCGTTCTCTACTGCCGCCGCTTCGAGCACGACGCTGCCCGCCGGCACGTTGTAGCGCAGCCACGCCAGCGAGGCCACGCCGGCGGCGGTTTGCTCGCGCGGGGTGTAGCCATTGAGGCCACGCAACGGCCCGCGGCTGATGTCGCGGGTGACAATGATGGGGTACACCAGCGCGCCAGCCAGCAAGAGGGCCGTGCCGGCGCTGATCAGGCTCGCCGCTAGCCGTCGCCAGCCCGTCGCTTGCGCCCACACCCACCACAACCCCACCGGGGCCAGCACGCCCCAGATTAACCAGACCTGATAGTAAAACTTGAAGACCGTGTTCATGCGGGCCGACAGGCCCTCGAACACGTCACGAATGTAGATGATCTCAACCCCGAACAAGATGGCGCTGCCCAACGCTGCGAGCAGCAACCCAAAGCGGAAACCGGGTTCGGCAGCGTTGAGCGCCCGCCAACCCAGCCACAGCGCCAACCCGGCCAGTCCCAGCCATGGAAAGCCGATCAGCAATCCGGCGGTGAAAAGGATGAGCGGCAGCCACGGCGCCCAGCGCGGCATTGCTAAGCCGGCTAATGATTCGTTCTCTGGTGAGCGATAGAGATAGCTGCCGGCGATGATCGGCAGCGCCATTAGGCCAAAGATGATCACAAACTCGTGCCAGCCGCTACGTTCACCAAGGTAGACACCGATAATACTAGTTAGCCGGCTAAGGAGTGGCAGATCGATCCATGGCGTCGCCCCTCCCACTGGCGAGCGAAAGGTGAGGTGAAACGGCAGAAAGAGGGCAAAGGCCAGCACCGCCACGATCACGGCTTCGCGCAGCCATACCCGCCACGGCAACGCAGCGCCGTCACGCCGGCAGGCCAGCGCCAATCCTCCCCAGTAGAGCAGCAGGTAGGTGGGTAGATCCCAACTGTTGATCGCGTACAAACTGCCGAGGATCATCCCATGCAACGCGCGCAGCAGCCAGCCGGATCGTCCGGCGGGAAAGAGTGCGCCATCGCTCGGCAGGGCAGCGGAGCTGCTTTGCGCCGCGACCGCCAGCGCCAACCCAATTGCCAGCGTCGTGAAGGGCAGTGCCATCACGTGCGGGTGCATGTCGCCGAGGCGAAAACTGAAGAAGGGAAACTCGGTGATGGTGTAGCGCTGCTCGCGGCGCGGCGGATCGCCAGCGACGCGATAGCTGTCCCAGAGCGAGCGCGATGGCCACCACCAGTTGAAGTCGTTCCACTTATCGGCCCGCCGCCACCCGTCAACCGTGCCAAAATCGTACGTTGCGGTTTGGGCTGGGGAAGGCAGGGTGATGAAGGTCTCGCCGCGTAGGGCCTGCCCAAGCGCGGCAAGGAGCTGGCGGTCATCGAGCGCCACTGCCCGTTCGTCGCCAACGATCACTTGGATCGCGCCAGATTGATTGCCGGCTAACAATATCATCACAGCGCCAAGCACACCCAGCGCTCCGCGGATCACTGCCGGCGGCGGCCGGCGCAGCAAACCGAGTAGCGCATTGATCACGCCAAACGCACCTTGCGCGGTCATCGCGGCCAGCAGGGCTAGCGCAAGGTTGTAGGCAGTTGCCGGCGGCAAGCCGCTAAGCATAGCCGGGATGGCCATGAGCAGGTAGCCGAAGTAGTAGTAGTTGATGCTGTAGCCAGATAACCACGGGTCGTTAGGCGGGAAGAAGCCGCTGCGCTGGATCGCGTTGAAGAAGGCGAAGTCCATAGGGCGTTCGGTGCCCCATGGGGTGGGGTCGTGGGCGCGGAGCCAGACCACGCCGAGCAAGGTGGCGAGAAAGATCGCTTCGCCGGCCAGCGCCGGGCCAAGCGGCGGCAGCCGTTGTTGGTCGCTGCGCCAAAGCCAGAGCCAGCCGCTGCCGGCAATGATCGCGAGACAGATGACGAGCAGCGGCGTTTCAAAGCGGCCTAGGCCCAACATCGCCAACAGCCATGCCAGAAAGCCGGTGAGCAGCAACCCCAACGGGCGGGCGAAGGCTGCGCCGGCACCCGGCAAATGGCCGAAGAGACGCACGGCTGCTGGCCAACCCGCCAGCGCGAAGATAAAACCGATCACCCACCAGAGCAAGACCTCGCCGGCAACCGTGTTCATGGTTGCCCTCCGCTCAGGTTCGCCAGCATGCGCTGCGCTTCGCCAGCCAATGGACCGTCAGGCGCGAGTTGGAGGTAGCGCTGGAGGGCGTCTTGGGCCAGCGCAGGCTGGTTTCGCAGCAGGAAGAGGCGGGCTAGTTGGAAGTAGGGTTCAGGCAGCACGGGATCAATGCTCATCGCTTGGCCCAGCGCAATCTCAGCCTTATCTAGCCTGCCCCAATCGATCAGCGCTGTTGCCAGCTTGTTGTAGTTGCCGGCGGTGGGGCTGGCTTGGGCAGCGGCGAGATACGCCTGCTCAGCTTCATCGTATCGACCCGCGTCGGCCAAAATGTCGCCCCAGAGGTGGTGCAGACCCACATCGTTGGGGTTAGCGGCGGCGGCGGTGGCCAAAATCTGCGCTGCCTCGAACAAGCGACCCTGCCGGCGATAGGCATCGGCCAACCCAAAAGCGAGCTGCGCGTTGGTTGGTTGGGCAGCAACGGCAGCTTCAAGCTCTGACAGATCGACCGCCGGTTCAGTGGGTGGCGGGGGTGATGGCGGCGGTTGGGCAGCCGGCGGCGTTTCGGCGCGCAACAGCCGGTAGCTGTCAGGCAAGGGCCGCACTTGATAGATCGCGACGCCATCGTGCTCGTAGACCGGACGCAGGTAGCGGTCGCGCAAGACGGTGAATTTGGCCATGCCCTGCGGGTAGAAGGCCCGCTCAACACCGCCAATGTAGACATAATCCACATTGTAGCGAGCGAGAATGCGCAGCGCGGTTTCGGGATCGTCAGTGGTAAAGAAGGTCTCGATATCGCGCACCCGCCGGCTGGTGACTGCCGGATCGCGTTGTTCATCGGCGTGGAGTGCGCTGATCACGGTGGGCAGGCCAGTGGCGGCAGCCACCCGGATGCCGTAGGCGCGGTAGAACCAGAGGCTTGATTGGGCGACTATCGGGGTACCATTGATCTGCTGGTTGAGCCAGCGAATCGCGGCGGCGTCGCCGCGCAGATCGACTTGCACCATCGCGGTATCTGGCGCGCAGCCGCCAAAGGCGGTGCAGTCATACGTGAAGCTGGCTTGTTCCATAAACGCCATGCCGTCGAGGGTGGGGCCGGTGTCGATTGGGAAGCGGGTTGCGATGCGCGAAGGCACGGCCACCGGCAGGTAGCTAGCTGCGATCAATGCCGGAATGGCAATAACGGCGAGTGCTACCGCAGTTGCCGGCTGGCCGCCGCGCTGGTTGAGCCACGCGAGCATACGCGGCAAGAGACCGGCGGCGGCGAGCCCTAGCAGCACCCAAACGTGCAGGCCAAACTTGAAGACGGTATTCATCCGGTACCAGTCGCTGCCATCGAGATGATCGCGGATATACACCACTTCGACGCCGAGCGAGATGGCCCATGCCAGCCATGCCAGCAGCAGCGCGTACCATGCCGGCGCGCCGGCGGCTCGCCGCGCCAGCAGCAGGGTCGTCATCGCCAGCAGCGCAAACAGGCCGATCCGCAGTGCCCATTCGGGCAGCGCCGCACTGATGATAAGCACAATCCCAATGCCGCTCAGCAACAGCGCCCACGACCGTGCCGGTAGATGCCGGCGCCAGCGTTGCAGCGTCGCACCGAGGATGACCGGCGTGACGATGGTCAGCGGCAGGCCATAGAGCAAGATGTAGTCAAGTGGCAGAGTCACGTGGCGCGTCACCAGCCCGATCCCGCCAACCATCGGCCAATAACGGTCGAAGAACGGTGCAAAGAGGGCGAGCGATCCGATCCCTAACCCAACCGCTTTCGCCGCGGCCAGTGTGATCGCCGGCCAGCGCCAGCCGGCCCGCCGCACCGCGCCGGCAATGATCGCGATCCCGGCCAGCAACCCGTAAGTCGGGAAATCCCACGAGTTGGTGACGGCCAGTGTGCCGAGGACGAGCGCGCTCAGCGCCCAGATCGTGCGCCCCTTGCCGAAGATCAATTGCCACGCGCAGGCAATCGCTAGCAGCGAGAGCGGTAACGCGATCAGGTGCGGATGCAGGTCGGCATAGAGGAAGCTAAACAGCGGAAACTCGTTGATCGTGTACGGAATGACCCGGCTCGGCCCGACAAACCAGTCGCCGAGCAGACTGGCATTGCCGCTGAGCAGCAAGCGCAAACCGTTAGCTCCTTGCGACCATCCCGCCGCGATCAGGCTGGTGAGGTTGCCGGCCAGCCCAATCAGGGCCAGCGCCACCACCCCGTACCGCCGCCGCCCGCCTAGCCGTGCCCCCAGTTCATACGCGCCCGCCAGCACCATGCCAAAGAGGGTGGCCAGCGCCAGATTGAAGCCGATTGCTGGATCGAGACCGAGCAGCTTGATCGGCAGCGACATCAGATAGAGACCGTAATAGTAGTAGTTGATGTAGCCGTTGCTGTAGAACGGGTCGTAGGGCGGCATGACCGGACTGCGCAAGATGGCGTTGAGGAAGCCCTGCTCCATCGGTTTTTCGCCGCCCCACACCGGATGCCACAGGTCAGGGTTGAGCGCGCGGATGATCGCCATTGCGATAAAACCGGCCAGAAAGATCGCTTCGCCGGGGATGAGCGTGCGCCATGCGGCGCGATCGGGCCGTGCCCCGCGGAACCACAGCGCGATGGTGATGCCGCTCATCACCGCTAGCCCGCCTATCACCCCCACTGCATCGTAGCGCCAGAGGCCCAAACTGGTAGGGAGCCAGATCGCGTAGCCGAGCATGATCAACCCCACCGGGCGCGCCCATGCCAGCCCGGCCCGACCGAGCGCGACATACGCCGGCAACGCGCCAAGGCCGGCGATCAGATACCAGACCAGTAACCATGCCGCGACCGCTAGCCATTGCTGTTCGCTCAGCAGCGTATTCCAACCCAGCCGGCCCGTCGCCGGCAACTCTTGCACCGGTTTCGTCAATTCGAGCTCCGGAATGGTGCGCGCGCTCGGCGGGCGGATCGGCAGGTCGTTGGTGAGCATGCGCGGCTGGCCGGGAGCGCGCAGCCGGTAGATCACGCTCTCGCCGTGCCGGAAGACAAGATCGGCGTCGCCGCGGTTCACCAGCGTGGCGAACTTGGCCAGCCCTTCGGCGCTGTAGAGTTGCCGTTCAACGCCGCCAACGTAGATGTATTCAACGCCGTAGCGCCGGAGCGCCGCCAACGCGGTGTCGGGATCAGGCGTGTTGTAGATAGTAGCGATGATCTGCTTGCGGTAGTTGATCACCGGCCCAGCGTTGACCGCGCTGCGCTGCTGAATCTGGTGCCATTCCCAGCCGAGCAGAGTGGGCATACCGGTGAAGGTGGCGATCCGCCCGGCCCACTGGTATGAGGGTTGGTGGGCTTCGAGGATGATCGGCGTGCCGCGCGCATTGCGGCGCAGCCAATCGATTGCCGCCGCATCTTCATCGAGCGAGTAGGCAGAGCCGGCGCGGGCCGCCGTGATGTTGGCAAAGAAGGCCATGCCGTCGAGGGTACGCGGCGCCGCTGGATCCCAGCGGTCGGCGACACGGGCCGGTGTAGCAGTGATGGGGTAAACTAACCCGGCTGCGAGCAACACTCCCACTATGGCCCGCACCGTCCAGCCCGTCTGGCGCGATAGCCGGCCCGTTGCTGCCCACAGCCACGGGAGGGATGCCGCCGTCGCCAACGCCAGCAACATCCACGCATGCAGGCCAAACTTAAAGACGGTGTTCATACGGCCCACATCGCCGCGCACGACGATCACCTCAACCATGGCCCACAACCCGATCCCGCCAAAGGCGAACAACACCGGAACGAGAGTTGTCAGCGGGTGAGCGCGCAGGTTCCATCCGATCCAGCCAGCTACTCCCAGCACTGTTAGGAGCGGGATAATGGCCGGCCAATTGAGCGCCCATGCCACCAGCAGCACTGCCAGCGGCCCCATCACGATTAGCAGATTGATCCCGCGCCGCCATGCCCACAACCCGATCATAGCTAGCCACATCGCCAGCCAATGACCGCCAATTTGCAGCAGTTGGCCGGTCGTGGTGCGTTCAGCGGCTACGATGGTCTCAAGCAGGGTCAGGCCCGGCCCGCGCCAGAGGTCAATCCCGCTCGATTCGGTGGCGAAGTTGGCGATAAACGGCGCAAAGAACAGATTGCCGAGCAGCGCTGGGGTGATCGCCACGGCCAGCGCCGCCGCGACCGTCGCCGGCCAGCCGCTCCCCGCCCGCCGCCAGCGCCGTCCAGTGGCCAACGCGAGCATCAGCCCTGCCAACCCAACAAAGGTGGGGTAATCCCATGTGTTGGTGGCCCGAATCGCGCCCGCCACCAACCCCAGCAGCCCGATCAGCCACCATTGCCGCGCCGCGCCCTTGCGCATCCATGCCAGCGCCAGACCGAGCGCGGCAAGGCTGAGCGGCATAACGATCATGTGCGCATGCAGGTCGGCAAACAGGAAGGTAAAGAAGGGCACCTCGTTGATCGTGCCCGGCGTAATCCGGGTTGCATCCCAGAAGGCCCACTCGTAGCGCCCTTTAGCCGCTTGCTCGGCGGCATACCCGTTGAGGAACCAGCCAGCCTGCGCCAAATTGCCGAGCAGGAGCATCAAGCCGGGAGCAAGCGCACCGGCCACCAGCGCCGCCCGTTCGCGGCGTGGTGATGGCGCGCGCGCGGCGAGCAGGTTATAGACGATGCCGAAGGCGCCGAAGGCGGTAAGGGCAAAGATCGTCGCCACCCCAAGGTTGTAGCCGACCGCCGGCGCAATCCCGCTGAGGTGGATTAGCGCGCCCACTAGCACAAACCCGAAGTAGTAGTAGTTGATATAGCCGCCGGCGTGCCATGGGTCGAGCGGCGGGAAGGCTGCGCTGCGCAAGACTGCATTGAGGTAGGCGAAATCCATCGGCTTTTCGCCGCCGCGGGCCGGATGCCACAGGTCAGGGTTGAACCAGCGCAGGGTGAGGCCGAGCAACAGAAACCCGATGAAGAGCAATTCAGCTACGAACAGCGCCGTAGAACGCTCTTGCCAGAGTTGGCGCAGCGACTCGCGAGTGCGCCAGCCAACCACTGCTCCTATCCCCAACCCGATCAACCCGATCGTCCAAAGGGTGGCTGGCGCAAAGGGGGCAAGGCGCAGGCTGCCGGCCAGCCATGCAAGGTATGCCACCAGCAACAGGCCAACGATTTTGGCCAGCGTAAAGCCACGGTCGGGCAACCCGCGCAGGCGCGGCCCAATCACGGCAAACACCGCCAGCCCCAGCGCCTCGAGCCAGAGCACCCAGAGCAGCGGCGAGAACGGGTTCGTTCCCAACCACGACCACCACTCGCCACCGGCAGCGTACTGCGGCCAGACGCTCTCAGTGAGGCGGAGGGCGGTCGGGTTGCGATCGGCAATCTGCAGCGGCGATTTGTAGACCTCACCCCATTCGACATCGTTGGTAATGAGGCGTTCGGCCCGTTCGCGGCTGTACAATGGCGTCTTACGGAAGATCAATACCCGTGGATGGTCGTAGACGCTAAATGCCTCTTCGGCCATCCAATCGGGAATGCGAATGCCAAGGATCGTTGGGTAGGACGTGATCTCTGCCGCGAGCTCAAAGCCTAGCTCGCCGGTAAACAAGCTGTGGTAATACCGCATCAGCGCCGGGTAGCGCATGCGCAAGCGCGAGGTGCTATCGTAAACGCGGTTGCTGGTCAGGGTAATGTAATCGGCCCGGTCGAGCTGATCGAGCAAGCCGGGTTCGCCGCCGCTGCCAAAATACTTAGCCGGCTCATCTTCGGCGTACGGCGACGAGTCGATGCCGAAGAAGGTGATATTCCACGCCGCCATAGTGGTTGTTTGCAATGGCAGCGGATCGTCCCACCGTTCTGAAATGACATAACTGCCGGGTGAAGCGTGCTCGGCCAGCCATTGGGCCGCTTGCACCCGCGAGTGGGGGACGGTATAGATGCGCGAGAAGGCGTAGGCCCAAGCTGCGGTCGCGATCAGCACCGCTGGCAGCGCCAGCCGGGCCGCCCATGCCAACCCGCGACCCAACCACACGCGCCATGCTGGCCACAACCCTGTGCGTCGTAGGGCCAGCGGGTTGGCATACAACCAGCGCCGCGCCCAGCGCGCTGCCGTGATCAGCGCCCATGCCGCCAGCACGGTTAATGCGCCGTAGATCGGCAACAGGTAGCGCATCGTGATCGCAAACTGGCCGCCTTGCCACGCAAAGTAGAACGCGACCCAGACCCACAACACCCACGCCGGATGCCATGGCCGGCCAACGACAGGTGACGGTTGAAGCGCCCACTGCCAGCCGCGCCGGGCATAGCGGGCAGCAAAGAGCAGCCAGCCTCCCCACGCCGCCAGCCCTAACAGTGGCCCCATCCCCCATAGCACCATATTGATCCATGGGAAGAGGTAGGCTGGACGGCCTACCCATTGCTGGCCGGGAGGGAAGTCGTATTCACCCGTCACCAACGCGCGCACGGTGGTGAGATTTTCGCGAAAACGCGGGTCAAACCTAACATCAAAGAAGCCAGCGCCGTGCAAGATCGAAGGCCCATCGATCAGCGGCGAATCAGCGCGCGAGCCGATGAACGAGTCGGGGGCAAGGGTGCGGAAGGTCACGATGGTGAGCGTGCCGGCCACGATCAGCAGCCAAATCTCGCGGCGGACGAAGCGATCAAAGACGGCTGGCCACGGCTGCCCGCGCAGCGCGCGTTGGGCGGCAATCAGCGCCGCGACAATCGCCAGCCCACCGATCGTCGCCATCGTGATCCGGTTGGCCATCGCCGCGCCGATGCTAAGGCCCAGCGCAGCATAGACAATCACACCACCGCCCTGCGCCGCCCGCACCGTCCAGTACAGCGCCAGCAGGCAAAAAAAGGTCGAGAAGGCCGGATCAACAAAGAAGTGGCTCTGCTGGATGTGCATCACGGTGAGCGCGGCAAACAGCGCGGCGAGCAACCCAACCCGCCGGCCAAACAACCGGCGCCCGATCAGGTAGACGAGCAGAACGCTGCCCAGATCGAACAGCGCCGCCAGCCCGCGCCCGATCTTCCCAATCTCGCCGTAGCTGGTCAGATTGACGCCATCAGGGTTAAGCCACGGCATCAAGGGGAGCAAGCGCGGCCAATGATATTCGGGGTTGGGCACAGGCGGGCCGTAGTCAGTACGCCGTTCATTCGGCGCCGTTGGATCAGCGCCTACCCGTGGCGGCCCTTCGATCGAGAGCACCTGCGCCGGTAATGCTTCCGGCGGGGTGAGCATCACCGCCACCACCCGCGTCAACATAATTGGCAGCGGCCCGTAGACATAGAGCGGAAACTGTTCGTAGCTGCGCGGATTAAGCGGCGAGCGGCTCGAGTCGTAGAATTCGCCAAGATTATCCGGTAGGCGAACCGTTGAGGCGACGTAGGTAAAGAAGCGTTCGTCGGGATGTTGGCCGGTGCCGGAGTCCCAACCGAACAAGTTGAGGGTGCGGAAATAAAGCGCCAACAGTAAAATGGCCGCCAGCCCAAGGCGGACGACCCATGTGCGGTGTCGAGTTAGAGCCTGTCGCACGGCGATTCTCACGAATGTGTTGCCAACCCGATGTTGTTTGCATGAACGTGCGAGCGTGATGGGTTTGCGAGCATCACGCTGTGCGCGTTGGCATTATACACCGGTCTGGCTGAGCAAGGCTACGATGGCGCTGATCTGGCGCGGGGTAAGACCGTGCCAGCGCCTCCCACCCGGTTGGAGGAGCAGGTTCGGCCCGCGTTGGCATCGGTCTTGGCAACCGCTGGCAATACACTCTACTTGTCCTAACAAGCCGGCTTGCCAGAGAGCTTGCTCTAGTGCGGCGTAGACATTGGCCGCGCCGCGGCCGCGGCAATGTGGTCCCATACAGAGATAAAGGCGTGGCATAGTGGTGTCACGTGAACATTGGGCAATGCAAGCACTCTCTATTATACACGTTCGTGCTCTAAAAGCCCTCGCAGCAAGCTCCCCCTTCAGCGAAGAGAACCACCTGTCATTGCGAGGGAGCGGCGGCGTCCGACCGAAGCCATCTCCTGCTGAAGCGAGAACGAACCCTCAGCGGGTGCTGTCCGTGTTCGTAGGGGATTGGTGGGCAGAGCATTGCTCTGCCCCTACGCGCGGCTCGCAATGACCGTAGGGGAGCGGGGGATTGCGTCGCCGTGGTGGGCAATGCAGCGCATTGCCCCTACGGCGGCTCGCAATGACAAGAGGCGGGCCAGCGGCCCGCGCTCCTATGGGCCAGCGGCCCGCCCCTTTGCCGGCTTACGATTTTACGCCCGGAACCGGTTCAAATAGGCTTGGGTATCGAACGGCTTAGGCGTTGGACGCGGCAACGGTTCGAGCGGCGGGCGGCGGTAGAAGATGCCGAGCGGCAGCCGCTCGCTCTCAACCGCGTAGTGCATCGCCGCATCGAGGTCGGATGGGTCGTGCGTGTCGGGCAGGTTGTAGACCAGCTCCTTGTACAATTTGTAGGTATCGTAGAAGGTGACACAGGGGCTGAGCACGTGAATAAAGGCAAAGCCGCGATGGGCGAGACCGGCCTTGATCAGCTCGGCCAACTGCTTGGGCTGGCTCGAGAAGCCGCGGGCCACGAACGACGCGCCGCTGGCGAGTACGATGGCCAGCGGATGCAGCGGTTGGGCCGACTGGCCGTAGGGAGTGCTCTTGGTGACGTGGCCGCGCGGCGAGGTCGGCGAGGTTTGGCCCTTGGTCAACCCATAGATCGCGTTGTCCATCACCACGACGGTGATATCAAGATCGCGCCGCGCCGCGTGGGGCAGATGGCCCAAGCCGATACTGAAGAAGTCGCCATCGCCGCCGACGGCCATCACGGTCAGATCGGGGCGGGCGGTCTTGAGGCCAATCGCTGCCGGCAGCGCCCGGCCATGCACCGTATGCAGGCCGTAGGTCTGCAAGAAGCCGGGCAAGCGCGAGCTACAACCAATGCCTGAGACCACGGCCAGATCCTTGGGGTTGATCTGGGCGGCAGCAAGGGCCTGCTGAATCGCGGCCAACACGCCGAAATCGCCGCAACCCGGACACCAGATCGGTTTGAGGTCGCTGCGGTAATCGGATGGTTTGTAGACGACGGGTGCTGAGGTGATCGGTACGGCTGTCATAGGTGTGACCTTGTTACATCTGATGTTATTAGGGCAACGCATCGCGTTGCCCATACTGAATGCGGCAAAGCTCCATCAAGCCAGCACTGGCTCGGCGAGGCCGTGCAGCGCGTGAATCTGGCGCAGAATCTCAAGCCGCGAGAAGGGCATACCGGTATACTTGGTCATCGAGCGCACCTTGATGCCCAGTTCGGCCTGCAAGAGCTTGGCGAACTGGCCTTGGAAATTGACCTCCGGCACCAGCACAATCTCAACCTGTTCGAGAAACTCGTTAATGGCGTCAACCGGCAGCGGCGAGAGCATCTGCACTTGCAACATCGCCACCGGCAAATCCTCTTGGCCGGCCAGATAGACTGCGCCGCGGCACGGGCCGGCAGTGGTACCCCAACAGATCAGCCCGACTTTGGCCCGCTCGGCCCCAAACCGGCGCACATACTCGCGTGAATGCTGCAACGGGGCCAGCTTGCCCCAACGCTTTTCGGTCATGATCGCGTGGTTCGCCGGCGTATAATCAGGGTTGCCGAACTCATTATGCTCAAGACCGGTCGCGGTGTACTGGGCATAGGCCACGCCGGGAGCGACCATCGGCGACACCAGATTTGCGGTCAGTTCGTAGCGGCGATACTGCTTGGCAGCTAATTCGCCATTGGGGCGCAACCGGTCGATGCGCGGATACTTGCTCAGATCAAACGGTTCCACCGTCTCGGTGCGGAACGAGAGCGAATAGTCGCTCAGCACAATCACCGGCGTTTGGTACTGTTCAGCCAGATTAAAGGCCCAAACCGTCAGATGGAAACACTCGGCGACGCTGGCCGGCGCCAGCACAATGCGCGGACTATCGCCGTGGCCGCCGTGGAGGGCGATATTCAGGTCTGACTGCTCCATCTTGGTGGGCAGGCCGGTGCTGGGGCCGCCGCGCTGGGCATCAACGATCACCACTGGAATCTCGGTCATGCTGGCATAGCCAATCGCCTCGCTCATCAGTGACAACCCCGGCCCGGAGGTAGCGGTCATGGCGCGTTTGCCGCCATACGACGCGCCGATGCACGCCATAATCGACGCAATCTCATCTTCGGCCTGCAGATAGCCGCCACCAATCTGGGGCAACATCGCCGCCATGCCTTCCATAATGTCAGAGGCAGGGGTAATTGGATAGCCGGCAAAGAATTCAACCCCGGCGTGCAATGCGCCGGCCACAATCGCTTGATTGCCAGTCATCACATAGCGATCGTGCTCACCGGTCGATTCCATCCAGAACGGATCGCGTTTGGCAAGCTGGTGGGCGTACTCGATCCCGGCCCGCAGCGCGGCCAGATTCGACTCGAGCAGATCGGCTTTCTTGCCCAACTTGGCCCGCACGATATCTTCGAGTTTATTCAGGCCGAGACCAAACAACGCCGCCACCACACCGAGCGCAGCCACATTCTTACCGCGCCGGTTGCCGGCGGCTTGCGCGATCTGGCCAATCGGGGCCGGGTAGGCAATGCCGGTAAACTCGGCAGGGAGGTCAAACTCTTCGGGATCGTAGAGCAAGACGGCATTGGGGGCCATATCGGCGTGGTGGAGATCCCACGCTTCGCGGTTAAAGGCAAACAGCACATCAACCGCATCACCCATCGATCGAACTGGGCTGTTGGACGCGCGCACCTGAAACATCACCGGCCCGCCCTTAATTTCAGCCGGAGTGGTGCGGAAGGTAAAGACGTGGAGGCCAGAACGGGCAGCCGCTTGCGCCAGCATCTCGCCGGTGGCGCTGCTGCCGTCGCCGCTTTCGCCAGCGACACGGATGACGACATCTTCTTTCTGGATCATGGCGACCTCGCCGTAGCTGCGTTGCTCTGCGCCGGCGTTGGCGCTAGAACGACACGAGAATGGTGAAGGTATCATAGCACTGGCGTGCAGTCGCTGCAATGCCCTTTTTCTTGTGATAGACGGTGCGATGTTTGTGCAAAAATGTTGCGTTGCCAATCGGGTTGGAACGAGGGTTGGTCGTAGCAGTGAATTGTTGGGAGGCTTGCGAGAAGCTGTGGCGTGCGGCAGTTTGACTGCCGCACGCCACATAGCGGCAGGTGCAGAGGTAGCATCGCCTTAACAAGACGCAAAACGCACAAAGGTTGCTAGGGCAAAACCTATCTGGTGTTTTTTGGGTCTTTTTGTGGCTATTCACCGGCTCAGCCGGTTGTGTACCGCAGAAAACGTGGAGAAGGGCCTTTCCCCCTGCGCGATCGGTGTCCTCGGCGGTAAATCAAACCAACTTCCTCGTCCTTGGCCGGTTCCGCAGCATCGTACCCGTCGTGCAGCCAGCGTAACAGGTCATCCGGACGAGTATCCGTGCAACATTGTACCGCCGCTGAGATACCTTGTTCCGCGGTCGTGGACAGCACCACCAGCATGATTGGCGTATTCTCGACTCTGGTCGCATGCTCACCCTCGGCGAACACGAGGATGGTATGGTGGAAGTTGGGTGCAAGCCGAAGAACAACTAGTCCCTCACTCGGTTTCACTGATGATGGTCAGACCCGGAATAGCCTGATAATCTACCGGATTGTGGGTGATGAGCGGGAGCTGGTAATACAGCGCCGTGGCAGCAATCCACGCATCTTGGGGCGCGATCGGCATTCCTGCTTGGCTGCGCATCGCGCGGATCGTGGCCCATACCCGGCATAACGGCATATCGATCGGGATGATGGTATAGCGCTCCATTGCCTGTTCAAGCTGCTGGATCCGATTGTCGCCCCAATGCCGCACCGCTGCCCATTGGAACAATTCAGCCACCGTCATCAGGGAAATGGCGAGCTCGCGATTGAGCAGGTGCGGCGCGTAGAGTGCCACCCGGCTATCGCGTTTGAACAAGTAAGACACGATATTGGTGTCGAGCAGCACCATCACCATCGTTCGTCCATCGGATCGGATCGATCAGCGTGCCGTTGTTGCGCCAAATATGCGATGACTGCATCCGCCGTTTCATCTTCCGGCCAAAAATCAGCCGCCAGCGTTGCAAGGTCTTGCACCGGCGCGGTGCGCCGGACTGATGGCGGGAGCGCCGGTGCTGCCGCGAGCGTGCGATAGTGGCGCATCAACGATTGTGACAGCGCTTGGATCACGATCAACTGGTCGACCGGCGACAATTGCTGCGCCGCTTGGAGAACTTGCTCGACGCTCGTTGTCATCGGTCGCCTCCTTTCCATTGCCATCACGTGCTGGTGGTATTGTACCGAGAGCGTCGCACGATGGCAACATCATCACCTCTGCCACAATACCGAGCATGCCCGGGACGACCCCGTCCTTGGCCGGTTCCGCAGCATCGTACCCGTGTGCGCAACCGGTATGGTGCATGGAAAGTGGTTGGTCAGCGCAAGTCTCACCGCTAAAGACGCCGAGGACGTGGAGGAGTGCGCTGCCTCCCTGCACTCTCGGCGTCCTCTGCGGTAAAGATTGCGAGGGTAAAGCCGGTTGCGTGTCGCACCGTCATCATAGTTGTTCGGAATAGCCACAAAAAGACCCAAACGGCACAAAACTCGATGGAACACCATACAATGCGCCGTTAACGTTCTTGCGTCTTTTCGTGGCTATTCCCCATCCTAATCAAGCGTCTTCCTCGTTCCCCCACACCTCAACCGCAATACCGTCACGTTGGCCTTGCCAGAGCGGCACGCGACAGGTGTCGCGCAGCAGCCGTTTCCAGAGTTGGGCGTGCTGGAAGATCTCTTCGTCGGTGGCGAAGAGCTGGAAGACGGTGCGGGCGGCGATTAAGATCAGCTTGTGGCGCGCGCGGCTGAGAGCGACATTGAGCCGGCGCGGATCGAGCAAGAAGCCGCTGGCGGCGCGCAGGTAGTCGGGGTCGCTTTCGGTGGCCGAGACGATAATCACGTCGCGTTCGTCGCCTTGAAAGCGCTCGACGGTATCGACGGTGGCGCCGTCGTGCTCGATCAAGAGCGCCTGCATGATCTCGGGCAGTTGTTCGCGCAGCACCAGCCGTTGGGCGCGGTGAGGCACCACAATGCCAATGCCGGTGGTCGCATCGAGGCCGAGCTGGCCCACCAGCGTCTCGATCAAGGGCCGGATCAGGCTGGCCTCGAACGGGTTGCTGTCTTGGCTTTGCGCTTCGTCGTGGACGATGACCACCAGCGGGTGGCGCGGGTCGAGCGCAGCGGCGACCATAGGGTCGCTGATCGGCGCGGCGGCTAAGGTGGTGTTGCGGCGCGAGAAGTAGGGAATGCCGTCTTGTTCGTAGATGGCGCGGCGCAGAAACGCGGCCAGATCGCGGTGGAGCCGGAAGCTTTCGGCCAACCGCGCCAGCGGCGGCGGCGGATCAAGGTTGAGCAGCGTCTCAAACAGCGAGGCGTAGACGCGGTAGGCTTGGAAGGTGCGCCGGCGTTCGCCGCGCCATTCGTGCTGCACGATCGGCGGCATCTGGCGGTGATCGCCGACTACGATCAGCCGGCCGCTGGGGGTGAGGGCCATCGCCGCCATACAGGCTTCGGGCAGGTTCATCTGCGACGCTTCATCGAGCAGCAGCAGATCGGCGAAGGGTTCGGTGTGGTAGCGTTGATCGCGTTTGAGTAACGACGCAACGGCGAAGGGGGTGGCGGCGACGAAGCAGACCGGCGCGTTGGCAATCGGGCCGATGTTGTCGATCTCTTGCGCCGTTGGCGGCACATCAGCGCGCTCTTTGGGCCGGACGCGGAAGAGCGGCACGGTCAGCAATCGTTCGTCAAAATAGGCGGCGAAGAGATCGGGCTGTTGGGTGCGGATAGCGGCCAGTTTGGCTTGCACCTCGGCAATCTTGCGCAAGAGCACATCGGTGGCGGCGTGGGTCTTGCAACTGAGCAGCACCCGGCAAGGTTGGCCGGCGGCCAGCAAGCCTTGCATGCGGGCCAGCAGGGCAAAAGCCGACGTATAGCTCTTGCCGGTGCCGGGAGGGCCTTGCACCAACAGCGTGGGGGCATCGCCATGGTTAGCGATGTAATCCATCTGGTGTTCATCGAACGGGTGCAACACGCCGGCCTCGGCCAGCGCGCGCAACCCGGCGACGAACTGGGCATGGCCAGCCTGCGCCGCCGCCGGCAGCGCGACCTGCACTCCAGCGGGATCGGTCAAACGCGCGTAGAGGGCATTGGCCGCCCCTTGGCGCAATTCCTGCACCACCTCCATACAGCGCTGGCCGTAGATGTCGTTGGGATCGGTCTCGATCGTGTAAACCTCGCCGGGTTGCGGCCATCGCCAATTACTGTCAAAGGTGAACCGCCGGTCGCCTTTATTGTAGCGGGTGTCTGGCTTCAGCAACACCAACCCGTCCGGTTCAATCGCCACCAGCGTGGCCCGCGGCTGATAGAGCAGTTGACGGGCAGTGGTGGTGAACGGTTCGCGCTGATCGGGCGGCAACCGTTCATCAACACTCCAGCGCGGGGCGAGAATGACCTTATCGCCGGGCGAGAGGCTGGTCAGACGCAACGCCGTTGCCAAATCGCACTCAACCTCGCTGAGATCAATCCGCAGGCGCAGCGGCACATCGGGCAGCGGCAATGGCTCAACCTGCTTTTTCTGCTCAGCCTTCAACCGCACCCCTTTCCGCCCGCCGGTTAATTCCGCCTTCAACGCCTGCCGGCGCTCGTTTTCGGCCAGCGTCTCAAGCAAAGCCGGGTCTTGATCGGCCAGCTCATAGCGCACGATTAAACTCGTGCCAGCCAGCACCCGCTGTTCGGGAGGCGGCAGATGCTGCTGGCCCCACGTCACCAGCGCCACGTACCGCTCGATGAGCAGAAACTCGGCTAGCGCATCGGCCAGTGTGCGCGCTTGGCGGGAATATTCGACAATACACGACAGATCGAATGGCGGCTTGGTGGTGAGCGGGTTGCGCGGCAGCTTATCGGCCAGCAGCTCGAGCGCGTGCAGCCGCTTCTCGACAAAACCGATCACGTGCGTGCGTTTGACCTGCCGGTAATCGATCAAGTCATCATCGCCGCGATCGGGTGGCGGCGGCAGCGCCTGCCACGCCGCGTAGAGATACTCGAGCGGAATCTGATTGTTGAAGCGCACCCGCCGCGTATACCAGCCCAAATCCTTGTCATTACCCAGATCGTCGAAGACGCGCCGGTAAAAGAGCCGGCGATACTCACCCCAATCAAACCGCTGCATCTGCGCCAGCCGCGCCAGCGAATCATAGGCCAGCGGGTCGTTGCGGAACCGGCGGCGCTCGCTGATCAGCACCGTGACCATGGACGCTTCAAAACCGGCGCTCTGCGCGGCCAGATCGTAGAGCGGGGTCGAGCCGAAGACCTGCGGCTGGCGAGCCAGCCCGTCGAGCAGGTTTTGCAGGCTGAACGAATCGGGCACGATCAAATGGATGGGCGCGCGCAGAAGACCCTCGGCGTCAGGCACGGCCACCTTGGCGATCGCCTGCAACAGCGCGCCAATCCACTCTGCCAGCAACCGTCCCTCATCAGCCGGCGACTGCGGCGGTTGATCGAGCAGCTTGATCACCGTCTCGCGCCGGGCCGGCACGCCATTCTCATACCCCACCACCAACGCGCCGAGCAACACCAGCATCCCCTGCGTATGGTCATAAAGCGGGTCGATATAGACGGCGATCAGGTTAGGATGCAGATCGGCGCTTACCGCGGGCAGCGAGCTATGGCCTTTGTAGGGTAGATAAGAGGTGGTGGCGAGCTGGTCGCCCCGCCAGCGGCGAAACGCGCGGGCACGGTGGATCAGCTCATCGAGACGGGGAGCCAGCGTGGGATGGCTGAGCAGTTGGCTGATTAAGGAACGATGGCGTTCCGGCGTGATCAACCGCTCGCCGTCGAACTCTTTGAGTAGAGCAAGTTGGTTCGCGGTAGTAATGCCGTGCGCGCGTAAGGCCGACTTCTCTGGCTCGGTGAGCGACGGGATGAGCGAGAGGTCCTCGTGGGTGGCGGCCCAGCGCATGCAGACCTCGTTGTAGAGGCAGCCATCACACTTAGCGGTGAGGTGAAACGGCAACTCGGCAAACGGCGCGGCGGCGGTCGCGGCCAAGATCGAATCTGGCCCGGCCAGCAAGGTCTCGATCTCAGCCAGATAGGGCACCGGATCGGCAATCAGCTCAAGCTGGGCCGTAGTCACGCCGAGCAGATCGAACGCCTGTTGCCGTTCGCATTCGATCCGCCGCCGTTCGGCAGGGGTTTGCTGCGGTGACGGCAACTCGCCGCGGTAGAGCACACCGAGCCGGATGGACGCCAGCCTCACGCCGGCAGCGCCGGTGATTTGTTCGAGCAGGAGCTGGTAACAGGCCAATTGCAAGCGATGCTCGATCTTGGCCGCCGCCGAACTTTTGGCGTCAATAATGACGGCGTGGCAAGCGCCAGCATCATCGCAGGACAGCAACAGCAGATCGACATCGCCGCTCATGGCCCAACCGTGTAACTGGGAGGCCAAACGCGGTTGAAACAGCACTTGGGCCGTGTTCGGCGCGAGCTGCTGGATGTGGGCAATGACGATGTGATTGTGATCGGCGGTCATAAACGCCGGATCACCCTGCTGGCGGCGCTGCGCGCAGTGAACCGCCTGCGGAAACCGCTCGCGCACCTGTGCCTCGATCGCCTGCTCGAACCGGCGTCCGGCGATGGTCAGCATCGGCGGGATGGGCTGAAGCGCCATACCATAGCGAGGCAGCCAGTTTAGCTCCTTCCGGCGTTCGTGCAGGCGCAAACGCAGGTAGCGCCTACACTGATCGAGCCGCAGATACTGGGCAAGGTCGGTGGGAGAAATCGCCTGCGGTTGGGCCGGATCAAGCGCTAACGGCGGCAAGTGATCGTCGATCGTCTCAAGCCGCCGGTTCATCGAACACCCCCGGTTCTGGCTTGGGCTCGATCCGGTTACGCAGCATGCGCTCGAAAGCGCCTACTTGGCGCGGGCCGATCGCGCGGGCCGAGATCAGCAACACCTGCCCATTGATCAGTTGCAGCTCGTAAACGCCGCCAAGCTTGCGCCATGCGCGTACCTTCGACCACGGGATTTCGCTGCGCCCACTGCGCGCGCTGACGATCAACGTCTCGCGTCCCAATTCGTAGCGCGTTGGCTGGTAAATCGGCAGATCGCGGTTACGGCTCTGGCGTTGGATGAGCACAAAACCGGTGATGGCATAGACCAAAAACGGGATCCAGCCGCCGAGCAGGGCCGGTGCTTGCGGGATGCTCGGATCGTAGATCACGAATGCGGTCAAGATCGCGGCGACAAACGCAAACACATAGAAAATCGGCCGGCGAAAATAACGGCTCAGTGCGTGGCGAGTAAACTCGCGTTGGCTAATCGTGCTCTCGATAATCATGGCCAGTTACCACTAAAAGGCATTCCACTTCACCAATATTAATTCATTTCCACCCTGAGGCAAGACTCGATGTTGTAAATCATCGAGCAGATGGCGCGACAAAAACAGCCCCAACCCGCCGGCGCGCTGCTGGCCACGCCCGATCAAATTGCGCGGCAGCGGCACATTGAGCGGGTTGAAGGCCGGCGCGGCATCACAAATGCGCACACACAGCGAATCACCATCGTTCCAGACATCGACCCAAATGGGGCCAGCTTGGCCGCCGTAGCCGTAGGTGATCGCATTGGAAATCAGCTCGTTGGCCGCATACACAATATCGTCGATACTATCCCGGCGAGCGCCGATATTGCTGGCCGCATCAGTAATGAAACGCCGGATCTGTTTGAGGCTGCGGAGGTCGGCGTTAAAGGCGAATGATGCGGACATACTATCTCCGGTATAAGGTGGGGATTCGGCAAACACATCGTGCATGATACCATAGGGTGAGCGAGTAGTGAATTCAGGAACGTTCAATACTTCTATTAGGTAATGCTAAGGAGTGTTCGATAATGCATGAAGCGGTTGACTTTCTCATTCGCCTCTTGCGCACGCCGTCGTTGTCGGGCCACGAAGCGGCGGCGGTGCAGGTGATGGTCGAGCAGATGGCGGCATTCGGCTGGGAAGCGTTCGTCGATGAGTCGGGCAGCGCGGTGGGGCATGTAGGTACAAGCGGGCCGCTGGTGGTGTTGCTCGGCCATATCGACACGGTGCCGGGTGAGGTGCCGGTGCGGATCGAGAATGGCAAACTGTACGGAAGAGGGGCGGTTGATGCCAAGGGGCCGCTGGCAACGTTTGTATGGGCCGCGCGGCGGGCCGAATTGGCCGGCATGCTCAACTGCCGGCTGGCGATCGTTGGCGCGACCGAGGAAGAGGCGGCGAGTTCGCGCGGCGCCCATGCCGCCCGCGACCGCTATCGCCCGGCGTTCTGCGTGATCGGCGAGCCGAGCGGCTGGGATCGGATTACGCTTGGCTACAAAGGTCGCCTGCTTGCCCACTACCGCTACGCCCAGCCGGCAGCTCACAGCGCCGGCGAGCAGCGGGCCGCGCCGGAACAGATGGTCGACATTTGGCGCGCGGTTGAACACCATTGCCAGACGGTCAATGCCGGGCGCGAGCGGTTGTTCGAGCAATTAATCCCCTCGCTGCGCCGGGTGCAGAGCGGTAGCGATGGCATCACCGAATGGGTCGAGGCGACGGTTGGCCTGCGCCTGCCGCCCGGCGTCGATCCGGACGCGCTGGCCGGGACGCTGCGCGAGCTGGCTGGCCCGGCTGAGGTGACGTTTGAAGGGGCATGCCCGGCCTTCCAAAGCCCGCGCACCACGCCGCTGGCCAGCGCCTTTGTGCGCGCGATTCGCCAGCACGGCGGCCAACCCGCCTTCTTGCACAAGACCGGCACCGCCGATATGAATGTGGTCGGGCCGGCGTGGCAATGCCCGATCGTCGCCTACGGGCCGGGCGATTCGCGCCTCGACCACACCCCCGACGAGCACGTCGAGCTGGCTGAGTACGAGCGGGCGATTGCGGTGTTGGCCGAGGTGCTGGGGCAATTGCGATGATGGGGAGATAGGGAGGTGGGGAGATAGGGAGGTGGGGAGGTAGGGAGATGGGGAGATAGGGAGATGGGGAGATAGGGAGATGGGGAGATGGGGAGGTAGGGAGATGGGGAGGTAGGGAGATGGGGAGATAGGGAGATGGGGAGGTAGGGAGATGGGGAGGTAGGGAGATGGGGAGGTAGGGAGATGGGGAGATAGGGAGATGGGGAGATAGGGAGATAGGGAGATGGGGAGATAGGGAGATGGGGAGGTAGGGAGATGGGGAGGTAGGGAGATGGGGAGATAGGGAGATGGGGAGGTAGGGAGATGGGGAGATAGGGAGATAGGGAGATAGGGAGATAGGGAGATGGGGAGGTAGGGAGATGGGGAGATAGGGAGGTAGGGAGATGGGGAGGTAGGGAGGTTGACAATTCCCAATCCCTACTCCCTACTCCCTATTCCCTACTCCCCCCTTCATTGACGCACAGCAGCAATTGTGGTACTATCGCCGCAATTGAATATAAGCAATTGCGGGGCAACAACCCCGCCAGTAGGGAGCCCGGAGGAAGCGAAGGGCTTAATTGGGGGAAGTCCGGTCAAAAGCCGGCGCAGTCCACGCTACTGTAGGTCGCCGTTGGCGACGAGCCAGAATGCCCGTCCCTGCTTGTTCGCTGTCACACCCGCGCTGGAAAGGGGGTGAGGCGCGCGCAAGATCGGCATCCGTCTTGCTTTCGTCGTTACACCCTTCCACAGCCGTGGAAGGGATTTTTGTTGTTGGGATCATCAAACGATTGCCTTGGTGATGTTGTTTTGAACGAAAGGGATCTGCATGATGCGCCGGGTTCTTGCACTATTCCTTGCCACAGTGTTGAGCGTCGCCGCTTGGCTGCCGGTTGCCGCGCAGGGCACGGCGGTCGAATCGGCGCTAAAGTGGGTAGCCGGCCAACAACAGGCTGACGGCAGCTTTGCCGGCTTTGGGCCGGGTGATACCGCTGACGCGATCGTCGCTTTTGTCGCCGGCGGCCAGCAACCGCCGGCCAATGCCGTGAGCTATCTTGCCGGGCAGTCAGCTACTTACGGCATGTCAACCGCCGGTGCAACGGCTAAGCTGATTTTAGCCGCTGTCGCCGCGCAGAGCGATCCGCTCAACTTTGGCGGGAGCAATCTGGCCCAACAGCTCGGTTTTGCGTACAACCCAGCCACCGGCCTGTACGGCAGCGATGTCTACGGCCATGCGCTGGCGTTGCTGGCGATCAAGGCTATGGGAGTGCAGCCGCCGGCAGCGGCGATTGACCGGCTGATCGCGTTGCAACTGCGCGATGGCGGTTGGAGCTTCGACGGCGCCGCGGCGACCGGCAGCGATACGAATACCACTGCGTTAGCGGTGATGGCGCTGGCTGGCCGGGCCCGCGCCGCCGATGCCTTGAATGCGGCGCGCGCCTACCTGCGCGGCCAGCAAAACCCTGATGGCGGCTTCCCCTACTCGCAGGCGTCGCCGTTCGGCAATGCCAGCGATGCCAACTCGACGGCAGCGGTGACGATGGCGATCATTGCCCTCGGCGAAGATCCCAGCGGCGCAGCGTGGAAGCAAGGCGACGCAACGCCGCTCAGCGCGTTGGCCGCTTTCCAAAACAGCAGCGGCGCGTTCCGCTATCAGAACGCGATGCCCGATGATAATGCGCTGGCCACGTATCAGGCCATTCCGGCGCTGGCCGGGAAGACATTGCCGGTGGTGACGGCCTCGATCCCGGCGGCGCAAAGCCTGATTGCGCCGGCGACGACGTTGCCGCGCACCGCAGGCGCAGCGCAGCCGCTGTTGCCGCTGCTGGCGCTGGCCGGCTTGCTGGCGCTCGCGGCAGGGGTCGCGGTGCGGCGGGCACAGGCGGGATAACGAGAAGCTGGCTTGCAGGGCACAGCGCTGCTGTGCCTATATGGGCACAGCACGCTGCTGAGGGCACAGCGGCGCTGTGCCCGTACCGTACAGCGATGAAGCAGATTGTTCTACTCGTTGGCTTAATCGCGATCGCGCTCCTCTCCGGCGTGGCTGCCGCCCAGCCGGCGGTGAACCGCGCCGGGGTGGTCGTGCGGTTTGGCAATGGCGAAGTCGTCACTGCGTGCGTCGAGTTTAGCGAGCCGTCGATTAGCGGATTGGAGCTACTCGAACGCAGTGGTTTGCCGGTGATTAGCCAGCAAAGCAGTATCGGCGCGGCGGTGTGCAAGATCGGGCGCGAAGGGTGCGATTATCCGGCCACCAGTTGCTTCTGCGCTCGCGATCAGCAGGGCCGGGCGGTGTATTGGGCCTTCTACCGGCGCGAAGCGGGTGCGTGGCGCTACTCTAACCTCGGCGCGAGCAGCGTGCGGGTCAGCGATGGCGATCTGCACGGGTGGGCATGGGGGCCGGGTGACGCTAGCGGCGGCGCGGTACCACCTAATTTAGAACTTGCCGATGTGTGCCGGAGTGCAGCGGCGGAACCGGTCGCGACGGCTGAGCCTACCGCAACACCATTGCCCACCGCGACGGCAGTGCCTACCGCAACGCCATTGCCCACCGCGACGGCAGTGCCTACCGCGACGCCATTACCCTCAGCGCCGCCAACACCCACCGCAACGCCGATGCCGGAAGCAACAGCAGCACCCACGGCGACAGCAGTGCCCACCGCGACCATGGCGCCCACGGAAACACCGGCCCCCGCAGCCACGGCAACGCCTACCTTGACGGCAGTGCCCACAATGACAGCAGCGCCTACGATGACGGCAGCGCCGGCGGGCGGAGCAGCATCCAACGCGCCGGCGGCGACCGGCAATGGTAATGCCGGGCAATGGCTCGGCTTTGCGGCGCTGGCGGCGTTGTTGATCGGCGGTATTGTCGTGGCGATAGCGAATAAACGAATGGGTGGAACGAATTAACGAATAGGATGTGCCTGTGTAGAGCCGAAGATACCTTGTCTTATCTCGCTGCAACGCCAATGCGCTCACCAATTATGGAATGAGGATAAGGGGTTAACACCACCATGCGCACCAGTATCTGGTTCGTTCGCCATGGCCAAACCGAAGCCAACCGCGCGCGCCGGTATTTGGGCCGCGGCGATAGCCCGCTGACCGAGTACGGCCTACGCCAGCACGCAGCGGCGGCGAACCGGCTGCGTCCGTTGCCCTTTACGCACGCCATTGCCAGCCCTACCCAGCGCACACGCGCATTGGCTGAGACCTTGCTGCAGCATCGTTCCATCCCGTTGCGGGAAGACCCGCGCTGGATTGAGGTTGATCAGGGGTTGTGGGAGGGGTTGACGTACCGCGAAGTGACGCGACGTTTTCCGTCCGATGCCCAAGCACGTTGGGCGCTAGGGGTAGATGGGCGGCCTACCGGCGGCGAGAGTCTGGCCGAGGCGGCGGCGCGGGTGGCGGCGGCGTGGCAGGAGTTGTTAGCAACCTATCGCGGCGGCAGGATTCTGGTGGCGACGCATGCCACGCCTATTCAACTCGTGCTCTGTTTGTGCTGCAATACCCCGATCGCCGATCATTGGCGCTGGCGGATCGATTTGGGGAGTATCACTGCGCTTGATGTCTACGGTGCGTCCATCATTATCCGCACGGTCAATACCGTGCCTCCTCTGGGAGGATGACTATGAGCGAATCGCCGGCTCGGCCCGCCAATGGTCTGCTCGAAGCTATCCGCTTTCTCACCATTATCCCGCTGCCCGGTCTGCCGCCGATGAACGAGCAGAGCGTGGCGCGGGCGATCCCGTGGTTCCCGGCGGCCGGGTTGGTCATCGGTGGCGCCATGGTCGCCGTTGATGCGGTTGCCCGCCCGCTTTGGGGTGATCTCGTGGCGGCAGTGTTGGCCGTCGCGATGTGGGGGATTGTCACCGGTGGCTTGCACCTCGATGGCGTCAGCGATACGTTTGATGCGGTGATGAGCTGGCGTTCGCGTGAGCGCAAGCTCGAGATTATGAAAGACAGCCGGATCGGCGCGATGGGGGCGATTGCGCTGATTATGATCATCTTGCTGAAGGTGGCGTTCATCGCCAGCGCAACCGTGGCATGGCCGGCATTGCTGTTAGCGCCGATGCTTGGCCGCTGGGCCGATTGCTACGGCATCTATCGCTTCCCCCCCGCGCGCGAGGGCGGCTTGGGCCGGATGTTTAACTCACACGTCCAGCAGCGCGATCTCTGGCTCTCGTCGGTACTGATGCTGGGCAGCGCATGGCTGATCGCCGGTCTGGCCGGGATTATCGCGGCGGCGTTGGTGCTCGCGGTCGCGCATCTGCTAGCGCGCTGGTGGGTGCGTGATCTCGGTGGTCTGACCGGTGATACCTACGGCGCGCTGTGCGAGATCGGCGAAGTTGTAGCGTTAGCGGCGCTGACGATCAGGATGTAAATTGGGAATCAAAACACACGGTTGGTTCCCAGCCTCGTCGGGCTTTCTCAACCAACCGCGTTGCGCCTTGGCGTGGCAGAAAGGCTCGCTATGCACACCCGCACATGGCTTTGGTGGCTGGTCGCCGCCGCCGCGATCGCGACGCTGGCCCCGCACCCGCTCTACCATATCTTGTTGATGCTGGCGGTGACGTATGTCTTTGCGGCCCGGCGCGACGATCGCCCGCTAGCGCGCAGCTTTGCACTCTTTGCCCGCGCCGGTGCGATCATCTGGCTCGGCTATGTCATCTTTGCCGTGGTGACGGTGGGCGGGCCGCGGGGGGCGACGGTGCTGGTTGCGTTGCCCGCCGTGCAACTGCCGGTCTGGTTGGGCGGGATTGTGTTGGGTGGGCCGATTACTGCCGAAGCGTTGGCGTGGGGGGCGACGCGCGGGTTGGGGTTGTGGGCCTTGCTGCTGATCTTTGGCGCCTTTAATGCACTGGTCGATCACCACCGGCTGTTGCGACTGGCGCCGCGCTCACTCTTCCACGCCGGGTTAGCCGTTACGATCGCGATTGCCTTTGCGCCGGGGTTAGTGCGCTCCATCCAAACCATCACCGCTGCCCAACGCGCGCGCGGCCACCGCTTTGGCAGCCTGCGCAGTTGGTGGGCGCTGGCCGGGCCGCTGCTGGCCGGCAGCCTCGAACGGGCGCTGCAATTGGCCGAAGCATTGGAGGCGCGCGGTTATGGACGCACGCTCACTGCAACCCCAGACACCGGCCGGATGCTGATGCTGCTGGCCGGCCTCAGCAGTCTGGCAGGCGCACTGATCGGCTGGCTCTGGGCCGGCCCGGCCGCATTTCCGCTGATGGCGCCGCTCGCCGGCGCCGGCCTGCTGCTCACCGGCTGGGCCGCTCGCCAACTCAGCCGGAACGTGCCGCGCACCACCTACCGGCGCGAACGCTGGCGCCGCCACGACACCATCGCCTGCATCGCCGCCGGCATTGCGTTGATCGCCGTCGCCGCGTTGCGCCTGCTCGAACCAGCCGCGCTGGTCTATTACCCCTTCCCCACCGTTTCCATTCCCGCCTTCGATCTGCGGGTGGGCGCCGCCATCATGTTGCTGGCCGTACCTGCCCTACCGCTACGCGCACCTCTGCCGCGCCGCGCCCGCCGGATCGTCGCCGATCGGCGCGCTGCCCGCCGCGCCGCCGCGCAACAGGGCGCGTTCGCTGATTAGCGGGTGGACGTTTTTGGCTTGCCGTACATCACAGTGGATCGTCTGTAACCTGTTCGGCGGGTTAAGACGGCTGTGCATGGATCTGTCATAAGGCGCGTCCACTACCCCTGTTGCGAGGGGCGAGCTTCACCTCGCTCAGCTCAGCTTGCAATGACAACAAGTGAGTGGGAAAACCTCGGAGACAGCGAGCGTACGATATAGGGTTGGACAGGTGTGTACGGATCAGAAACATCCGTGCGTATCGGTCTTGATCCGTTCTAATTCAAAGATTGCGAGCAGCAGGCGCCGCTAAAAACCGTTTCTGACAGACACGGTTGTTGGCCAAATCTTACAATCACTTCTCCCAATTTAGAGATAATGTTTCAAAAAAATTGCCAACTTTTTTGGTTCATGCATCTACGCATTATATCCATGTTTATTTGCATAAATTTCGATCTTTGTTTATACTCTCTGCCAATTGCTTTGGGTTGTAAATCAACTATTTCAAGGTCGCCCCGTCATGAGTCGCGGTGTTGCTATTCTCCTCGATCACGATAGCCCTAGTCGTGCTGAATTAATTGCGCTTTTATATGCGTGGAGTTGGCCGGTGTTAGCAACCACCAATCCAACGCTAGCGACAAAGTATCTTCATGATCGGCGCGTCACGCTCTGGATTGCTAATACCGCACTCTTATCAGTTTCACAGCATGATCTTGCCACAATGCAGGCAGCGCTATTGCCGCACCAGATGCTGGTTTTAGCCGGCTCTTGCGCCGATCTGTCAATTCCTGTTCTATCTCATCTCACATCGCAAGTAATCCACGTTTCGTATCCGATACCAATAGTGAAGCTTCAACCCATCATTTCTTTGATGCTGACCGGTTGTCATGACAACGCTTGGTTGCACAGTGTGCCTGCACAGCCGGTGAGTCAGCCGGATAACGAATTTACGCTTGATGTCGCCCTACGCCGATTATACTTGCATGATCGTGAGATACGGTTAAGCAAGGATGAAATAGCGCTTGTGCAGTATCTCTACGAAGCGAAGGGGCGCGTTTGCCGATACGAAGATTTGGTGCGCCTCATCTTTCCGCCCCATTATGATGAAGCAGAGGCGCGCCACCTCTTGCGCGGACGCATGCGCTACTTACAAACCAAAATTGAGAGTGATCCAAAAAACCCCAAATATCTGGTGTGTGAACGTGGTCTTGGCTATCAGTTACGTCTGCCGGGTGTGCTGAAATATTACGGCGCTCAGCAAAGGATGCCAAAATGATCGTGTAAGGTTTTTGGTGTACGTCCACTAAGGTGTAAAGCGAGCAAAGCCGCAGGAAAGCCGGCTGTCCGGCTCCGCAGCGGGCGCAAAGAATGAAAACGCAAAGACGCCAAGAACGCAGAGGGCGCAAAGCGGTTTGGACTGACTCTCATCCCCCCGCGCCCTCGGCGTCCCCTTCGGTCAACGACCTCCCCCCTCCCCCAGCGGGGGAGGGGTTGGGGGTGGGGGCAACCCCAAGCCGCAAAGCAAGCCAAGACGCAGTAGAGCCGGACGGCTGTCCGGCTCCGCAAAGGACGCAAAGGGTTGGGAATGGGAGCATCCCCCGCGTCCTCGGCGGTAGCAACTTCCGCAAGCGGGAGCCAGCAGCGCCCCCTCTCCCGCCGTCAGGTGGGAGAGGGGGTTGGGGGGTGAGGGCCAGCAGCCCGCGCAGCGGGCTTTGTAAGCCCAGCCCGGCCCTTTAGGGCCGGGTACCGGACTGAACCCCAGCGGGGGAGGGGTTGGGGGTGGGGCCTCTTCAGGGGCTGGGGTGAGGGCAACCCCAAGCCGCAAAGCGGGCCAAGGCGCAACGTAGAGGAAATTTGACGATCGATGCTTCTAACCAGTAAGATGTTTATTAAACGATTCGGTCATTTCCTTTAATAATACTCACGGTTATTAAAGGATCAGATCACAAGGAGGTTCTGCTTGCTGCGGGGCCCGACTGGACGCTATCACATCACGAATGTTGGTGGCGAGACTGTGCGCGCGTTCATTCCTCATCCACTGCCGCCTGAACCGCCGCTCGAACTGACTGCTCAGCGCCAGCAGTTGCTGGAACGAGCTACTCTGGCGTTAGGCCGGCTTGACAGCATCACCTTATTGCTACCGGATCCGGACATCTTTCTGTACGCTTATGTGCGACGCGAAGCTGTGCTTTCATCGCAAATCGAAGGCACCCAGTCGTCATTGGCGCAACTACTCCTTTTCGAGTTAGATGAAGCGCCCGGCGCCCCTATCGATGATGTGATCGAAGTGTCTAATTATGTTGCTGCCCTCGATTACGGTCTGAAGCGATTACAAGACGGCTTTCCCTTCTCGAATCGGCTCATTCGCGACATGCACGCGATACTCTTGCGGCAAGGCCGTGGCAGTGAACGGCAACCCGGTGAATTTCGCCGGTCGCAAAATTGGATCGGCGGAACGCGACCGGGCAATGCGGTGTTTGTGCCACCGCCGCCGGAAGAGGTGCCGGATTGTATGGCGGCGCTAGAGCGGTTTCTGCACGGCGAGCGTAATCCCTATCCTACGCTGATAAAAGCAGCCTTGGCCCATGTGCAATTTGAAACGATCCATCCCTTTCTCGACGGCAATGGGCGTATTGGTCGCCTGTTGATTGCGTTTATCCTCCACCATGACCGGCTCTTATCGCGCCCGCTGCTCTACCTTAGCCTGTACCTCAAGCAACATCGGGCCGAGTACTATCGATTGCTCGATCTCGTGCGCCTGCAAGGTGATTGGGAGGCATGGATCGATTTTTTTCTCGAAGGCGTCGAACAGACCGCAACGAATGCCGTAGACACAGCTAGACGGCTCCTCGCGCTATTCCGGCAACATGAGCAAACTATCCAGCAAACGGGCAGGATTTCGGCGAACGCCTTGCGCGTCTTTCGCGCGCTATGCGAGCGGCCATTGATGAACTTGCCGCAGGTGTGCGCGGGGACTGGCTTGTCTTTTCCGACCGTCAATAAGGCTATGCAGGTCTTGCAACAGATTGGCATCACCCGCGAGATCACTGGACGGCAGCGCAACCGCATTTTTGCGTATCAGGCATACTTGGATGTATTGAATGAGGGAACTGAAGCGTTGTAGGCTTGGTTGCCGTCTTAGCAGCGATGGATGGATCTCCTTGCGCGCAACGTCATGTTCGAGCACACTCTAATCGCAGAGGGCGCAGAGTGTGAAAACGCAAAGACGCAGTAAAGCCGGACGGCTGTCCGGCTCCGCAGAGGGCGCAAAGGGTTGGGAATGGGATCATCCTCGGCGTCCTCGGCGATAGCAACCTTCGTGAGCGAGATCCAGCAGCGCCCCCTCTCCCCCTGTCAGGTGGGAGAGGGGGTTGGGGGGTGAGGGCCAGCAGCCCGCGCAGCGGGCTTCGTCAGCCTAGCCCGGCCCTTTAGGGCCGGGTACCGGACTGAACCCCAGCGGGGGAGGGCTGGGGTGAGGGCAACCCCCAAGCCGCAGCGCAAGCCAAGGCACAGAGGGTGAAAACGCAAAGACGCCAAGACCGCAAAGGGCGCAAAGCATTTAGAAAAGGATCACCCTCCGCGTCTGCAGCAGTACCCTTTCCCCCCTCCCCCAGCGGGGGAGGGGTTGGGGGTGGGGCCTCTTCCCCCAGCGGGGGAGGGCTGGGGTGAGGGCAACCCCCAAGCCGCAGCGCAAGCCAAGGCGCAGAGGGTGAAAACGCAAAGACGCCAAGACCGCAAAGGGCGCAAAGCAGTTTGAACTGACTCTCATCCCCCTGCATCCTCTGCGCCCCCTGCGGTCAACAACATTCCCCCTCCCCCAGCGGGGGAGGGGTTGGGGGTGGGGCCTCTTCTCCCAGCGGGGGAGGGCTGGGGTGAGGGCAACCCCAACCCGCAAAGCCAGCAAAGATACAGGGAAACTTTACAAACCCAATGTATTCACATAATCGCGAATTGCTTCCACAAAACGCCGCGCATCGTGAATGCTTTCATTCGCAATCTGCACATCCGGTCATTCAATATCCGCATAATCGTGTCGCTGCCGGCGTTGAAATGCTAAATGCAGCGATCTTGACAACTCTGGCGGGAAGATGCCCGTCTTCACAAATTCACGATCAAACAAGGCGATAGCGCCGCTGTGTTTTGACGACACCAACTGTCGCGTTGCTAGCAGGCCGAGCAGTGCATAAAACATCGCATAGTAAGCACGGTTCACTGCCCCGCGATAGGAACCGGCATCGCGTAAGATTTCCGCTTCGGTCAAGGTCTCAGTTGCTTCAAGCAGCCGGTATTTCACGAGCGCTGAGACTGAATCTTCGCTCATACCGCCACCCCTTCGTTTTTGATGTGGGTGATGAGCGGATTCGCCAACGTATCTTTCGTCACCACGAGCGGAGCAATGACGAGTCCGGCTGCGAAACCCACTTCCCATGCCAGCTCGTCGATGCGCCGGCGTAACTCTGTTGGAGCGGTTTCGAGCATAATGAACAGATCGAGATCCGACTCCCATGTCGCTTCGCCGCGCGCGCGTGAGCCAAACACCCGGACATCGACCGGTTGGCATAATTCAGTAAGGTGGCGTTTGAAGATCGCCACCACTTGCCGGTCATGGTCTGAGAGGCGGTTGTGATCAACCGTTGGCGCTTCATCCGGCGCTAATGCGATCGCTGTTGAACCTTTGCCGTCAGCGATCGCTAGCGCGCGCCGTTCAGATTCATCGAGAAATTGCCATTGCATAGCGATTGGCGGTTAGATATGCGGAGGTTGGGCAGATAAGGCAGTGTACTGCTTCCATTGTACCACGTCACGGGGTGGAGGGTCAGGCGCAAGCCGCAGCAATGCTGTTCCCGCACGATCATCGGAGCGTGCAATGCGCACAGCCGCAAAGATGCCAAGACCGCAGAGGGCGCAAAGGATGGAAACGCAAAGGCGCAGTAGAGCCGGACGGCTGTCCGGCTCCGCAGAGGGCGCAAAGCGGTTTGGACTGACTCTCATCCCCTGCGTCCTCTGCGCTCTCTGCGGTCAACGACCTCCCCCCTCCCCCAGCGGGGGAGGGGTTGGGGGTGGGGGCCTCTTCCCCCATCGGGGGAGGGCTGGGGTGGGGGCAACGACACAAGGCGCAAAGTAAGCAAAGACGCAGTAGAGCCGGACGGCTGTCCGGCTCCGCAGAGGGCGCAAAGGGTTGGGAATGGGATCATCCCCCGCGTCCTCGGCGGTAGCAACCTCCGTGAGCGAGATCCAGCAGCGCCCCCTCTCCCGCCGTCAGGTGGGAGAGGGGGTTGGGGAGTGAGGGCAACAGCCCGCGCAGCGGGCTTCGTAAGCCTAGCCCGGCCCTTTAGGGCCGGGTACCGGACTGAACCCCATCGGGGGAGGGCTGGGGTGGGGGCAACGACACAAGGCGCAAAGTAAGCAAAGACGCAGTAGAGCCGGACGGC
>NZ_LWQS01000034.1 GCF_001650695.1 Chloroflexus islandicus | reverse complement strand
TCTGGCGCAGTTCGATGATCTGGTCGCGCAACGAGGCCGCTTTCTCAAAGGCTAGATCTTTCGCGGCCTGCTTCATCTGCTTCTCAAGGTCTTTGATCAGTTTCAGCACCTCATCACGCGGCAGGCTCACCGGCACCGCCGTGGTGGGGGTGGTCACGTACTCACCGCGCTCTTCGGCCATCTTGCGGATGCGGTCGGTGAGGTCGCGCACGCCTTTGGCGATGCCTTGCGGCGTGATGCCGTGACGTAGGTTGTGGGCCATCTGAATGTCGCGGCGGCGCTGCGTTTCGCGGATAGCGGCCTCCATCGAGCGGGTGATGGTGTCGGCGTACATAATCACCTTGCCTTCGATGTGGCGCGCCGCCCGCCCGATGATCTGGATGAGCGACGTTTCCGAGCGCAAATAGCCCTCTTTGTCGGCATCGAGGATCGCCACCAGACTGACTTCGGGCAAGTCAAGCCCTTCGCGCAGCAGATTGATCCCCACCACCACATCGTACACGCCGAGACGCAGATCGCGCAGAATCTCCACCCGCTCGATCGTGTCGATGTCGGCGTGGAGGTACATCGTGCGCACCCCCATCTCTTTCAGATAGTCGGCCAAGTCCTCGGCCATGCGCTTGGTCAAGGTGGTGACCAGCACGCGCTGCTTACGCTCAACCCGGCGCCGGATCTCACCGAGCAGGTCGTCGATCTGGCCTCTGGTCGGGCGCACCTCGATTTCGGGATCGAGCAGGCCGGTGGGACGGATGATCTGCTCGACGATCTGCTCACTCTTTTCCCGCTCGTAAGGGCCGGGAGTGGCCGAGACGTAGATCACCTGATAGACGTGCTGCTCAAACTCTTCAAACTTGAGCGGGCGGTTATCGAGGGCCGACGGCAAGCGAAAGCCGTAATCCACTAGCGTCTGCTTGCGCTGGCGGTCGCCGTTGTACATGCCGCGCAACTGCGGAATGGTAATGTGGCTCTCGTCAATAAAGATCAGCAAATCATCGGGAAAATAGTCCAGCAGCGTCCACGGCGTCTGGCCGGCGGCGCGCCCGTCGAGATGGCGCGAATAGTTCTCAATTCCGCTACAATACCCCACCTCGCTCAGCATTTCGAGGTCGTAGAGCGTGCGTTGCTTCAGCCGCTGCGCCTCAAGCAGCTTACCAGCGGCTTCCAATTCGCGCACCCGCTCGTTCAGCTCGTCTTGAATCGCGATGATCGCCTGCTGCAACTTCTCTTTGGTGGTAACGAAGTGCTTGGCGGGATAGATTTCGACTGCGGTATGTTTGAGCAACACCTCGCCGGTGAGCGGGTCAAGCTCGACAATCCGCTCAATCTCATCGCCCCAAAACTCAACTCGAATGGCAGTTTCAGCGTTGGCAGGAATAATATCGAGCGTATCGCCACGGACGCGGAACGTACCGCGTTGGAAATCCATGTCCTTGCGCTCGAACTGGAGGTCGATCAACTGGCGCAGCAGCTTATCGCGATTACGCACCTCGCCGACGCGGAGCAGAATCTTCTCTTGGCCGTAATCGTGCGGCGAACCAAGACCGTAAATCGCCGAAACTGACGCCACAATCAGGACATCGCGGCGGGTGAAGAGAGCTTGGGTTGCGGCGTGGCGCAGCCGGTCGATCTCCTCGTTGATACTGGCCTCTTTCTCGATATAGAGGTCTTTCGAGGGGACGTAAGCTTCCGGCGTATACTCATCGTAATACGAGATAAACATCTCGACCGCCGCGTCAGGCAAAAACTCGCGGAACTCGGCCCACAACTGCGAGACGAGGGTCTTGTTGTGAGCGAGGACGAGGGTGGGGCGTTGGGTCTGGGCAAAGATATGGGCCATCACGAAGGTCTTGCCGGTGCCGGTGGCACCGAGCAAGGTCTGATGGCGGTAGCCGGCGCGCAAACCGGCCACCAACTTCTCGATGGCTTGTGGTTGATCGCCGGTTGGCTGATACGGCGCTTCGATCCGGAACGGCATACGGTGCTCGCGAGTTCTGGCACTGAAGAGATAGCAACAGCGCGGGTTGCGCCGTCCGCGTCGAGGCGGGAGGGGCAACAACGCCGCGCTGCTGGTTGGGCTAGAGGTATTATACCAGAATGGCGGCGGGAGAGGGGCACAGCGCGCTGTGCCCTGCCGGGTGGTTCATAGGCGGACAGAACATCTGATCCGGCGCCCGGCCCTGAAGGGCCGGGCTAGAGTTACGAAGCCCGCTGCGCGGGCTGCTGGCCCGCACCCCCGGCCCCTCTCCCACTAGCGTTCAAGGGGGGACAGACATCCGTCCGGCGCCCGGCCCTGAAGGGCCGGGCTAGAGTTACGAAGCCCGCTGCGCGGGCTGCTGGCCCGCACCCCCGGCCCCTCTCCCACTGGCGTTCAAGGGGGGGGACAGGACATCCGTCCGGCACCCGGCCCTGAAGGGCCGGGCTAGAGTTACGAAGCCCGCTGCTCGAGCTGCTGACCCGCACCCCCCGGCCCCTCTCCCACTGGCGTTCAAGGGGGGGACAGGACATCCGTTCGGCACCCGGCCCTGAAGGGCCGGGCTAGGCTTACAAAGCCCGCTGCGCGGGCTGCTAGCCCTCACCCCTAGCCCCTCTCCCACTGGCGTTCAAGGGGGGGACAGGACATCCGTTCGGCACCCGGCCCTGAAGGGCCGGGCTAGAGTTACGAAGCCCGCTGCGCGGGCTGCTGGCCCTCACCACCAGCCCCTCTCCCACTGGCGTTCAAGGGGGGGACAGGACATCCGTTCGGCACCCGGCCCTGAAGGGCCGGGCTAGAGTTACGAAGCCCGCTGCGCGGGCTGCTGGCCCTCACCACCAGCCCCTCTCCCACTGGCGTTCAAGGGGGGACAGACATCCGTCCGGCGCCCGGCCCTGAAGGGCCGGGCTAGAGTTACGAAGCCCGCTGCGCGGGCTGCTGGCCCGCACCCCCGGCCCCTCTCCCACTGGCGTTCAAGGGGGGGACAGGACATCCGTTCGGCACCCGGCCCTGAAGGGCCGGGCTAGCGTTACGAAGCCCGCTGCGCGGGCTGCTGGCCTCACCCCCGGCCCCTCTCCCACTGGCGTTCAAGGGGGGGACAGGACATCCGTTTGGCACCCGGCCCTGAAGGGCCGGGCTAGGCTTACAAAGCCCGCTGCGCGGGCTGCTGGCCCTCACCACCAGCCCCTCTCCCACTGGCGTTCAAGGGGGGACAGACATCCGTCCGGCGCCCGGCCCTGAAGGGCCGGGCTAGAGTTACGAAGCCCGCTGCTCGAGCTGCTGGCCCGCACCACCAGCCCCTCTCCCACTGGCGTTCAAGGGGGGACAGACATCCGTTCGGCACCCGGCCCTTCAGGGCCGGGCTAGAGTTACGAAGCCCGCTGCGCGGGCTGCTGGCCCTCACCCCCGGCCCCTCTCCCACTAGCGTTCAAGGGGGGACAGACATCCGTCCGGCGCCCGGCCCTTCAGGGCCGGGCTAGGCTTACGAAGCCCGCTGCGCGGGCTGCTGGCCCTCACCACCAGCCCCTCTCCCACTGGCGTTCAAGGGGGGGACAGACATCCGTCCGGCACCCGGCCCTGAAGGGCCGGGCTAGGCTTACAAAGCCCGCTGCGCGGGCTGCTGGCCCGTACCCCCGGCCCCTCTCCCACTGGCGTTCAAGAGGGGGACAGACATCCGTCCGGCACCCGGCCCTGAAGGGCCGGGCTAGAGTTACGAAGCCCGCTGCGCGGGCTGCTGGCCCGCACCCCCGGCCCCTCTCCCACTGGCGTTCAAGGGGGGACAGACATCCGTCCGGCGCCCGGCCCTTCAGGGCCGGGCTAGGCTTACAAAGCCCGCTGCGCGGGCTGCTGGCCCTCACCACCAGCCCCTCTCCCACTGGCGTTCAAGGGGGGACAGACATCCGTCCGGCACCCGGCCCTGAAGGGCCGGGCTAGAGTTACGAAGCCCGCTGCGCGGGCTGCTGGCCCTCACCCCCGGCCCCTCTCCCACTGGCGTTCAAGGGGGGACAGACATCCGTCCGGCGCCCGGCCCTGAAGGGCCGGGCTAGGCTTACAAAGCCCGCTGCGCGGGCTGCTGGCCCTCACCACCAGCCCCTCTCCCACTGGCGCGGGAGAGGGGAGCGGAGGGTCAAGCGTCGAGGCATCGCATTGCGATCAACGATTACAATCGATCACTTGTTCTGCCCTTCCCTCAACGCCGAGCGGGGGGCACAGCGCGCTGTGCCCCCACGTGAGACCGTTTACCGCAACTCGAAGGTGATTTGGACGGTGGCGCTGTAGGTTTGCTGGCCGGGTTGCACCGGCGGCGCCGAGCGGGAGGCAGGTGCGCCGTAGGCGTCAGCCATCATCGGCACCGGGATAGGGCTAGCGCCAAAGTTCTCGGTGATGAACAGCACCCGGCCCAGCGACGTGCCGCTCGCGCGCGCCATTTGCTCGGCCCGTGCCCGCGCATTGGCGACCGCCGCCTCGCGCGCCTGCGCCATCACCGCTTCCGTGTCGCTCACACCGAAGCTCACGCCGTACAGCCGGTTCGCGCCCACTTGTACCACTTGATCGATCAGATCACCGGCCTGCGCGATATTGCGGATGGTCACGTTGACCATATTGCTGACGGTGTAGCCGATAATATTCTGGCCTTGCTCATCGTAGAACGGATAGATGTTAATGCCGGTAGTCTGAATGTCTTTCGCCTCGACGCCCAACTGGCGGATGCGATCGATGATCGCCTGCGCCTGCGCGCTATTCTGGGCCAACGCCTCTTGGGTCGTCGGCGCTTTGGTCTCGACGCCGATCGTGATAATGGCGATGTCCGGTTCCACCTTCACTTCGCCGGTGCCGATGACCACAATCTGCGGCATATTGCTCACGCCGGGTTGGGCTGTAGCGGTTTGGGTAGGGCGGAGCAGACCGACGGCGGCCAAGGCCAACACAGCAATCAAAGCTGTAAAGGCGAGAATGGTAGTGAGAAGACGGTTTTCCATAGTGGTATCTCCTTAGGCATTTGTTTTACGTCTCAGTAGAGAGACGGCGATGCCGGGAAAATGGTTCCGCGACATGTAGCGCCGCACAGCGGTGGGTCGCTAGAGCCGCACGGCAGTGCAGTTGGACAGTTCAAGGGCGGACAGAACACATGAGCGTAGATGTAGGTTATAGCTTTGCGATGAGCTGGTTTGCCCTCACCCCCAGCCCCTCTCCCACTGGCGTTGAGGGATAGACAGAACATGTGTGCGGCTACTTCCATTGATCGCTGTGCGATGCTTCAAAGCCCGGCGCTCCGCTCCCCTCTCCCGCCGTTAGGTGGGAGAGGGGCCGGCGGTGAGAGCCAGCAGCCCGCGCAGTGGGCTTCGTAACCATAGCCCGGCCCTTTAGGGCCGGGTACCGGACTGAACCTGCTGGCGCGGGAGAGGGGAGCAGAGCTACACTTTGAGGCGATCAACGGGTGTCATCGACAACATTTCTGTCCGCCCCGCAAGGTTGGACAGAGGGTGGTGCGTTCAGCGGGTGAGAATCGTGAACCTCCGGCGCCACACCCGCCAGAACATAGCCGCTTCAAACGGGCCAACAATGAGGAAGGCGAGCCACACGCCCCACAACGCTGGCGCCCACCACGTCACAATGACCAGCGCCAGCGCGACGCAGACCCAGATCGCAGTGCCGCTAATGGCGAGCGGCGAGAGAGTATCGCCCAACCCGCGCAGCGCGCCGCCGATGGCAAAGGTCAAGGCCCACGCCGGTTGGGTGAGAGCAACTACACGCACCGCCGCCGCGCCATCGGCGACCAACTGCGGATCGCGGTTGAAGATGCTGACCAGCCCTTCGGCAAAGATAAGGAACAACACCCCGAGACCACCCATCCAGATGATCGTCCA
This sequence comes from Chloroflexus islandicus, assembly GCF_001650695.1. GTDB lineage: Bacteria > Chloroflexota > Chloroflexia > Chloroflexales > Chloroflexaceae > Chloroflexus > Chloroflexus islandicus. The sequence continues at coordinate 97,741 of NZ_LWQS01000034.1, read as the reverse complement.
GCGCAACGCGATCATCGCTACCGCATTGGCTTCAGCGGGACGCTGCGCGCCGATAGCTTGGCCGACCAGCGCGGTCGCCGCTAGCCCAAAGCCGATACCGGGCAAAAACGAGAGCGAGAGGACATTGATGGCGACCCGGTGGGCGGCCAACGGCACCGTGCCCAGCGTCGCCACCACCGGCGTCAGCGAAGCGATCGCACCGATCACCAACACCTCTTCGAGCGCCGCCGGCATCCCGATCCGCAACACATCGCGCAAGACGCCGATCCGCGGCCACCACATGCCGCCGCCGCCAGCGCGCACGCCATTGCGTCCATACCAGAGCACCCCTACCAGCAGTGCGGCGCCGATCAAGCGGGCAATGACCGATCCCCACGCACTGCCCACTGCGCCGAGCGCCGGCAGGCCGAGCCAGCCGAAGATCAGTGCTGCACTGGCAATCACATTGACCACATTGGCGAAGGCAGTGACCAGCATCGGCGTGCGCGAATCACCCACCCCGCGCAAGACGCCGCCGATCAGATACATCATAGTCAGGGTGGTGATGGTGCTCATCGTCACCGCTAGATAATCGATCCCGACTTGGCTCACATCGGGCGCCAGCCCAAACAGGTCGATCAAGGCGGGGGTGAGCGGCAGGCCGATAGCGGTGAGCGGCAGGCCGATCAAGATGCTCCAGAGCAACCCTTGGCGGGCCACCGCGCTCGCCTCAGCGAGCTTCCCGCCGCCGTAGGCTTGGGCAACCAGCACGGCCACCCCGACCGATAACGCGCTAAGGGCGGCGGTGGTGACGAAGATGACCTGCAAAGCGGCGCCGACGCCGGCCAGCGCCACTGCGCCAAGCGACGCGACGAGGATGGTGTCAACCACACCGAGCATGGTTTGCAGCAAGTTTTCGCCGATCACCGGCCATGCCAGCCGCAACACCCGCTTTTCGAGCTGCGAGCGTGAAGGAGGCGGGGTGAGCGTTTCAGCGGTAAGGGTGTCTGAGTGCATAAGGTAGAGAGCGACGCATGCGCCGCGCTGATGGGTGTTGGCCACGTGTATTCTAACCGAAGTTGGGGGAGGTGTGGGGAGAAAACTGCCGCACTCTATGATTGCGGAATAACGTGCTTAGCTCAGCTCATGCCAGTTTTATCATCTGCTGCAATTGGGCCATACACACGCGCCGCTCCTTCCTTTCCCAGCCAACGCTCAGCAAGGCGGCGCTGCAATTCGCTTTCTGAAGCATGTGGATAACGACGGCGGAGATCACTCAACGCAAGGAGCTTGAGCGTTTCGTTTAGTTCATCAATTGCTTTGAGCTTCTGCCAAGGTGGTGCGGTGCGCCAATATTCAATTTATCGATGAGTGGCGTAGGGTCATTAGAATCGGTTATAACCTATGATCCTTGATTTCATGCTTGATCGTGAGCATAGCTAAGCATTTCAGGCAACAGCGACCTAGAACTGCACCGTTTGTTGCTCGACGTGAGCGTACAACTGGTCAATAATCGCCTGCACATTGATCGTAGCCGCTAGGGCGTGAGCGATGTGAATATACCGTACTGGATCGTTCATCGTGCGTCCCTTGCGATCCTTGAGATACTTTTCTAACACTTGATAACCGCCGATCCGATATTCCCATACCTCTGGTTTGATGCCTTCAAAGTATTTATCACGATTAATGGCAACACGCTGTTGCGACGGATCATAGCGCACAAACTCTATCTGGTCGCTGCCTTGACCTTGATACTTCACGCCTTGCGCTGGCGGTGGCGTGCGCAGCAAGTGCAGTTCAATCAACGTTTGCCCTTGCGCGGCTATGGCCTGAAAGAGCTTACCGTCGGATGTAAAAGGGATGCGCGGAAAATCCGTTCGCAGTTCTTCAGCGTAGTTCTGCCGGTAGGTTGGACTGTAGCAGATAGCATAGACATACGCCAGCACCTGCTCTGGCGCCGGTGTGAAGCCGTAGGCGGCGGTTAGTGTAGGCAAGAGCCAATCGGCGAAGTTGGCCTGCTTGGCGGTGTGGAACATCGCTGGGTTCGTTGCTGAGGGGTAGAGGTAGAGGGGGAAACAGTAGTCAATCGTCTTAAGCGAGACTGCAACATGCTCAATAGGAGTCCTTGCAAGAAAAACGTGTTGCCACGAGCCGGTATGCTCAACTCGACGCGGTAATACCAATGCCACATTCTCCCCTGCCAGCATGTGCCGCATCACTTCAGCGCGGGGGCGTTCAATCACTGCTTCGTGGTAAAAGATAGAGCGCACATCAAATGGACGGTAGAGGATGGGATGGATTTTGGTTTGCCAGTGGGGATCGGCTTGCACACGCTTGCGCGCCGTCGCCAATGACCATCCAGCCTTGTCTTTCAAACCATACGCCTGCGCCAAGATATCGTCCGGCAGCCCCTGTATGTTTTGGAATTGCAGTATCCGACTCTTAAGCTCCGTTTCATCGAAGGCAATCGCAAAAGCATCTCGCGCCGTGACAATCCCCACGCTATTGACGGGAAATAGCTCATTGATGCGCGGCCACGAAAGATAGGCTTGGAGATTGGCTGTTTGGCGCGGGACAAAGAAATAGTAAGGAGCTTGCGGCGTAATACATCGGTAATCTGTGGTATCGAGGGTATGCGTTTCTAACCATTCGTATTTCTGTTCACGCAGGCCGTAGAGGTCGGCATGGTAGACCCCACCCCCTTGCCCCCTCCCCGTCGACGGGGAGGGGGGAATGCTCGTCCCCGTCGACGGAGAGGGTGCGTGCCCCTCCCCCGTTAACGGGGGAGGGGTTAGGGGTGGGGGTTCCTCCGCAATCGCCTCACTAATCACCTGAATGACTCCCTCGACGTTTGCCAGCACATCATCGTTAGTAAAGCGCAGCACGCGATAACCCAGATGTTCAAGCACAGACTGCCGCCACGCATCGTATTCCTGCTGCGTCTCGTGAATTGGGCCATCTACTTCAATAATAAGACGCGGCTCACGGGCGTAGAAATCGACGATGAAACGGTCAATGCAGTGCTGGCGGCGAAATTTGACGCCCAATTGCCCATGGCGCAGACGCTGCCAGAGCGTATCTTCAGCAAGAGTGGGATTCTTGCGCAACTCACGCGCGTGGGGGCCAGTGTATCGCCATACCTCAGCCGGAGTTTGCCACTGATACTGTTGCTGGTTGGAAGGAGTACGGCGGTCGTATTTCACGAAGATACCGATAGCCACTCCTTGCCGGATGTCGAAGACATTTTCATCGGGGCCGCCATCAGGTGCGGTTTCACGCTTCAGACTGTTGCCGTGCAGATCGAGCAGGTAGATTTCATCGAAGGTGGTGAGCAGACTCTGGCGCATGCCGCGAAAGGTGGGATTATCAAGATAGCCGTGATTGGTAATCATCGCAACGATGCCGCGGCCAGCTTTGTGGATCTTCCATTGGGCGAAACGCAGAAACTTAACGTAATCATCTTGCAGCCACTTGGGATTCTTCTCGCCAAGCGGCTGACCGTCTACCGTATAGTAGCTTGGAGCGCCATCGAGGTCGGTTTTGAGCAGTTGTTCAGTCCAATCATTCTGATTGGCGGAAATGCCGGAGTAGGGCGGGTTGCCAAGAATCACAAGAATCGTATCGTCATTCTTCACCTGCGCGGCTTGGTGACTCTCTTCAGAGAGTGAAGAGAGACCGGGGATCTGGGTTTGTTGCAGGTCTTCCATCTCAAGCGTGTTGGTGAGAAAGAATTGGAAGCGTTGGTCGGATTGTAATGGCATGCCTAGCGCATCGAGTAAAAAGCCGATTTTCATGTGGCCAATGGCGTATGGCGCCATAAGTAACTCAAAGGCAAAAAAATGGGGCAAAATATGGTTACGAAGCAAGTTGGCTTTGACCCCTGCGCCGTATTTCGCCACAAACTCGTTTACAGCAAGCTGGATAGCTGCGGCAGGAAAGGTAAGCGTGCCGGCGGCAGGGTCGAGCAGCTTGACATTCTCGTCGGCAAGGCCATCGACGAAGCCGAAGCGCGTCTGCAGCAGTTCGTGAACTGCGCGCACGATATAATTCACTACAGGTTGGGGTGTGTAATAGACGCCGCGCCGTTCGCGGGTGGCGGGATCGTATTCAGCCAAAAAGGTCTCATAGAAGTGTAGGATCGGATCGGCGCCTTTCCCTTGGTTATAGTAAGTTGCTAAGATTTTTTGTACATTAGCAGCGTTCAAAACGGCAGCGATGTCATCAATAATAACCTGCATTTGCAGCGGGGGGGTCTTTAGCGAGATGTAATTGAAAACATCGAGCAGAATGCCAATCGTAGCGGGGATGTATGAGTGAGCCAATTTACGGTTGAAACCACTTTGATCGCGAGACCAAGCAGCAAACAGCCCGTAGGTGATCGTTTGCGCATAGAGATCGGCAAACTGCTCTTCGGTCAGTCCAGCTATCAGGTATTGCTGAAACGCAGTGTAGAAGCCATACAAAACACCCTTTTTCTGTGATAATTGTGCGGCCAGTTCAGGACGGATCACTTCATCACGCAGAAAACGGGTGCGCCGCGCAAGCTCCTTTGCAAGCGCTTCAGGTGTCTCAATAGACGGCAAAGCAAAAGCAAAAAAATTTGTCAGCAGGCGATCGAGAGCTGCACCCTGTTGCGCGGGTGTAACGGGGTGCTCCAGTGTAGCTTCCTCTATCGAGCTGCCGTTGCGGTACAGGTGAAACTTATAGAAATCAGTGAGGATAAGGTTGGGAAAGGTGTGCAAGTAGCGTTGGAGTTGCGTCGATCTCTCTGCCTGTTTAAGGTTAGTGCCCGGCGCTTTTGCTTCGATATACCCGATAACCTTATACGAATCGTCCCAGACTCGAAAATCGGGATTGCCACCCTCGGTAGGCTTGGGTAGGATGGTTACATGAATGGGGCGTTGTATCTCCTTGGCAGTATCGAGCAGTAACTTTTCAAGGATAGTATAGTAGCTCTCTTCACGCGCATCACTGCGTTGCGTTAGCTGGGCAATATCGCTTACGTATGAAGCAAGCCTGTTTGATTGGGTTGTCACGATGAACTCCTTTGTGGTCGCTTGCTACGGTCTGCGCGCGTTGATCGCGACAAAAGAATATCTCTATAACATTCTGCAAGTGGAAACTCTTTCCGCTGCAGATCAGATTCTTATAGTGTGTTCTTGGATGTATCGCTAGTCGAGTAGCTGAAGATGCGTCACAAGCGTAGCACGCAGACCTTAACCTGTCAATGCGGCACAGTAAGTTCCTTTTCACTGCCAGCCTCCTCTCACCCCGTCGCTCTACCGCTCAATCAGCATTCCGGCGGATCGCATGTTTGGCCGCTTTCCCGTACAATACTCAGAAGACAGCGAATGGGTTGAGGAGGTTTGCATGGAGCATGTTGATACCCTGCTCACCGGCGGCACCGTCGTGACGATGGATGAGGAGTGGCGAATCTTTGCCGACGGCGCCGTCGCGATTCGCGATGGGGTGATCGTGGCGGTGGGGCCGAGCGCCGAGCTGGCCGCCCGGTACACCGCCGCAGAGACGATCGATTGCCGGGATTGTGCGATTATTCCCGGTCTGATCAACGGTCACGCTCACGTGCCGATGAGTCTTTTACGCGGGTTGGTGGCCGACCAGCAGCTTGATGTCTGGCTGTTTGGCTATATGTTTCCGGTGGAAAGCCAGTTTGTCGATCCCGACTTCAGCTATACTGGCACGCTGCTCAGTTGCGCCGAGATGATCCGCGGCGGCACGACGACCTTCGTCGATATGTACTATTTCGAGGAAGAAGTTGCCCGCGCCGCCGATGAGGCCGGGATGCGAGCGATTTGCGGGCAGACGGTGATGCGCTTGCCGACGCCTGATGCCGATTCGTTCGATGCCGGGATCGAGCGGGCGCGCCGGTTTATGGCCGAGTGGCGCGGCCACCCACGGATTATCGCCACGGTAGCGCCTCACGCGCCGTACACCTGCACCGACGACATCTATCGCCAAGCCTCGGCGCTTTGCGCTGAGTTTGGCGCGCCGCTGATCACCCACTTGTCTGAGACGGCGCGGGAAGTGGAGGAGAGCATTCGCGACCGCGAAGTGACGCCGATCCGCTACGCCAAGCGGGTCGGCGCATTTGATGTGCCCTGCATCGCTGCCCACTGCGTCCATGCTACCGAAGACGACATGCGGCTCTTGCGCGAAGCGCGCGCCGGCGCGGTGCCCTGCCCGACCAGCAACCTCAAACTGGCCAGCGGCGTCGCGCCCTTCCGCCGTATGATCGAGACTGGGGTGCGGGTGGGGTTAGGCACCGATGGCCCGGCCAGCAACGACGATCAAGATATGTTTACCGAGATTCAGTTGGCGGCGCTGCTGCCGAAAGGCTTGAGCGGCGATCCGACGGCGGTGCCGGCCCGCGAAGCCTTTGCGCTAGCGACCTGCTGGGGTGCGCGCGCTGTCCATCTCGATCACCTGATCGGCTCGCTGGTGGTGGGCAAACGGGCCGATATTGCCGTGGTCGAACTGCGCCGGCTGCACAGCGCGCCGCGCTACACCTACGCTGCCGACGCAATCTATTCGCACCTTGTCTACAGCAGCCGGGCCGCCGATGTGCGCGATGTGCTGGTTGACGGCAAACTGCTGCTGCGCGATCGCCACCTGCAGACGCTCGATGAAGAGGCGATCATTGCCCGTGCGCAGGCGATTGCCGCCCGTATCAACGAGTTTCTCGCCACTCGCGAGCGCAATCTGCTGGCCAAGATTCTGGCGCTGGGAGGCGTGCAGCAGGCCGAGATCTTCGAGATTCAGGTCAAGGCCCGCCTGCAACCGGCGGATGTCGAGCGGGTGCTGGCCCTTTTGCGCAATCCGGCGATCACGATCACCAAGACCAGCGAGCGCACCCAGTACGATACCTACTTTGTCTTTGCCAACGGCGAACGGATCCGCATCCGCGAAGATCACCGCACCGATCCGGGGGCGCGCCCGCAACCCAAGTACACGCTCACGCTGATGGCCGAAGCGCGGCGGGTCGATCATCCCAAGGCGATGATGCTCTCGCGGGCGCGCTATACGGCTCCCGCCGACCACACCGTGCGCTTCTACCGCGAATACTTCCAGCCCGACCGGATCGAAGAGATCGAGAAGCGGCGGCGGCGCTGGCGCATTCTCTACAAAGACCACGACTTCGCGATCAACCTCGATACGCTGGCCGGCCAGCCCGATCCCGGCCCCTTCCTCGAAATCAAGAGCCGGACGTGGAGCCGGCGCGATGCCGAGCGACGCGCCGAGTTGATCAGCGAATTGCTCGAATTGGCCGGCATTTCCGATGAGGCGCTGGTGTTGCAAGAGTATGTGGAGCTGGCGGCATGAAACATCCCGGCATCTACTTGATCGGGCTGACCGGCGGCATTGCCTGTGGCAAGAGCACGGTGCTGGCGATGCTGGCAGCGCTAGGTGCGCGCACGATTGACGCCGACCGCGTGACCCACCGGTTGCAACAACCGGGCACGCCGGTCTATCAGGCGATTGTCAACACCTTCGGCCCGCAGATTGTGACCACCCCCGGCGGCGCGATCGACCGGCGCAAACTTGGCGCGGTCGTCTTCAACGATCCAGAGGCGCTCAAACGGCTGGAAGCGATTGTCCATCCGGCAGTGCGGGCTGAAATCCGCCGGTTTCTCGACGAAGTGGCCGGGGCGGGCAAGTATGCCACGCGCCTGCGCCCGGTCGAACGCCCGATTGTGGTGATCGACGCGATTAAGCTGATCGAGTCGGGTTGGGCCGATGAGTGTGATCAGGTGTGGGTAGTGACATGCCCGCCCGAACAACAGATTGACCGGCTGATGACGACCCGGGGTATGTCGTTGGCCGAAGCCCAAGCCCGTGTGGCGGCTCAGCCGCCGCAAGAGAGCCGGTTTAGCCGGGCGCACGTGATCATCGACAACAGCGGTTCGCAAGCGCAGACGCGGGCGCAGGTCGAAGCGGCGTGGCAACAGGCGTTGATCGCCAGTCACGGCGCATAGCGAATCCGGCGCCGCTCTTCGATTACGCCGCCGTCGGCCATAGTCACACGCAGGCGAATTGTGTAATCGCCTGCCGGCCAGCCGCCGGCATTCCACATCCCCAATAAGCCATCCTCGACCGGCTGGCTGCTCTGGCCGAGCACCTGCCAGCCGGTCGGGTCGGCGCCTTGGCCGATATCGAGAATGAACGGGCCGCGCGCAGTGCCCTTGACGAAGAGCAACGTGTTCGTGACAACACTGCTCTCAGCGAGATCGAGCAGGGCGATCGCGCGATCCGGTTCGCGCGGCGGCGGGCAGTACTCGGTGGGCGCGGTGCGACCATTGCGCTTCGCCCATTCAGCTACCTCGGTCGGGTAAACCGGGAAGCTTACCGTCCGCACCTCTTCCGGCGGCGTGTAGGGTGCGGCCAGACACGAACCATCACCGCCAACGCGATACGTTTCGTATGTCATCGCGCTCACCGGTCCGGTACCGGCCATAAAGCGTTCGCTAATCACCTGCGAGCATTCCGGAACCGGCGACCCACCTGTCTCAGCGCAAACTGGCAGCTCGACGATCCCTTGCGGCGGGGTAAAGGGTTGGGCCGGGCGGTTGGCGTGGTAGCGCAGCATCAACTCGCGCCAGATCAAGCCGGCCCCATTCGCGCCGGCCACCTCGGCCATTGGCCGGCTATCGTTATTGCCGACCCAGACGCCGATGACCACCGCATCGGTATAGCCAACCGCCCACGAATCGCGGTAATCGTTGCTGGTACCGGTCTTGACCGCTGCCGGAATGTTGGGTAGCTCCATCACATTATTGCGCCCGAACACCAGCCGGCGAGCGGCATTGTCGCTCAGGATATCGGTAATGAGAAAGGCAACCTGCTCGCTCTGCGGGCCGAGCAATGGCTTGCCGGGTTGGGGCTGCCACGACTCAATCATCTCGCCACGACTGTTGGTGACGCGCAAGATGGCTACCGGACGCACCTGCCTGCCGCCGGCGCGCAAGCCGGCATACGCACCGGTCAATTCGAGCAGGCGCACCTCGTTGCTGCCCAACGCCATCGCCAAACTATAGCGGTTGGGGTCGGTAAACGTCGTAATCCCAAACTCGCTCATCAGATTGACAAAGTTCTCAACCCCAACAAACTCCAGCGCCCTCACCGCCGGAATATTGAGCGAATTGGCCAGCGCCAAGCGCAACCGCACCGGCCCGCGAAAGCGGCCATCGTAATTGCGCGGCTGGTAGGTTGTGCCATTCACCTGCCAGCTTGATGGCACATCCCACAATATGGTCGCCGGCGTCCATCCGCGCTGCAAGGCCGCAGCGTAGACAAACGGCTTCAGCGCCGAACCGGGTTGGCGAGGCGACATCGTCACGTTGACCTGACCATCGGGCGCGTTGTAATCAACGCTGCCCACCATCGCCAAAATCCGGCCATCGGGCGACAGCATCACCACGCCGGCGTTGCTAGCATCGCGCGCGCGCAGCTCAGCGATCTTGGCCCGCGCCACCTCCTCGGCTTGGGTCTGCCAGTACGGATCGAGGGTGGTAATCACCCGCAACCCACCCCGGTTGACCATCTCCTCGCCGAACCGCTGCACCAACAAGTCATAGACATAAAAGGTAAAATGCGGCGCTTGAATGGTCGTCGCCGGCGGCACCAACCGGATCGGCTCGGCAAAGATCGAATCGGCTTCGGCGGCGCTGATAAAACCGGCGGCCACCATCTGATTGAGCACAATGCGTTGGCGGGCGCGAGCCAGCGGCAAATTCTCGAACGGATTGTAGTTAGAGGGCGATTGGGGCAAGCCAGCCAACAACGTTGCCTCGCCGCGGGTCAGTTGCCAGACATGCTTGCCGAAATACCGCTGCGCCGCCGCTTCCACTCCATAGGCCTGCGCGCCGTAGTAGACCTCGTTGAGGTAGAGGGACAAAATCTGATCTTTGCTATACTCCTGCCCAACCCGAATTGCCAAAATCGCCTCGCGAATCTTGCGTTCAATCGACTGCTGCTGTGCCTCTTCGGGGGTGAGCAAAATGGCCCGCACCAACTGCATGGTTATCGTACTCGCACCAGAGACGGTCTGGCCAGCGGTGACATTCTGCCAAAACGCGCGGGCAATGCTAGGCAGATCGACGCCGGGGTTAGTATAGAAATTCGCATCTTCCACCGCCACCGTCGCATCGCGCAAGATTTGGGGAATGCGGTCAAGCGCCACCGGCACGCGCACACCGGGGCCAATCACCTCGTAGAGCAGGGTACTGCCGTCGCGGGCATAGATGCGCGTATTCTCAAAGCTGCGGTGCTGGTCGATCAACTCAGGCGGCGGCAGATCGCGGCCATAGTAGAGGTAGAGCGCGATCACACCGGCAACTCCCAACACGATCAGCATGAGTAGACTGAATACGAGCCGGTTCAGCCAGCGCCACAGCGCCGATAGGCGACGGCGCGGCGATGGTGGCGGTGCAGGGCGGCGAAAGCGAGGCAATGGCGGGCGTGGACGGCGGGACATAGGCGATGGATGATGTAAGCGCCAAAAGAGTCACGTGTTCGTTGCTATCCATACTATAGCGCGTTTTAGGGCGGGATGGATATCACAAAATTGTTGTAAAACGGTTGATATTACGTCCGTTCGCGGAAAAAACCGGTCGCGTTCCCACCGGGTGGGATGCATCCGTTGATCGGCCACGATGCAGGGGGTGGCCGATGAACCAGATGTGGACGGGCGAATGATGGGTTTGTGATCCGGCGACGTATTTGTAGAGACGCACGGCCGTGCGTCTCTACGATAACGTTAATCGGGGATTATTACCGTTCACGGTAAAACCGGTCGCGTTCCCACCGGGCGGGATTATTGCGGATATACGCCATAATTCGTTGATACGCTATATCGTGGCGAATAATGTGATCGTGAAACCGGGGTTGCCAAACGGGCACGCCGGGGGTGTGGCGGTAGGCGTTGATGCGGGTGGTGGTGGCCGATTTGAAACCGGCCACGAATGATGAAACGGATTTGGGTGGGCGGGTTGCGGGGGAATTACCATTCGGCGGCGACGCACGGCCGTGGGGTAGAGACGCGCGGCTGTGCGGGGGAGACGCACGGCCGTGCGTCTCTACGGGTTCGATAATGCGTATGATGGCGTGGATGTGGTTTGGCATAATGACGTACACGTCACACGCCAATTCGGCGCGGATGGTAAACGATCGTTCCCATTCTGCGCAGGCGATTTCACCTAACGGCGACAAGTGCATCTGGCCGCGCTGTACACAACCGAACAGATGCTGGCGGTGCGCCGTGCAGAAGGTGATGAAGTAGCTCCCCGGCGCGGCGTAATCCCACCACACGGCGCGAGCTGATGGGATGCGGTAGCGGTTTTGGTAAAGAATGTCGGTTTGCGCTGGCATGGTTGTGGTTTGATCGAAAACGAGTCCTCTATAGATCAAACTGTTTGACCAGCGCAAAAGATGCGCAGCTTTTCTAATTAATCGCTCGTAAGGTGTTATTCCATTCCTCACCCCATCTCCCTTATCGCCGCCATCACCGCCGGCCATGCCGCGCTATGCGGCGTGGTCAGCTCAAAGTGGCCGCATTGCGGCAGGATGGTCAGATGGGCAGGGTCGCCAGCTTGGCGGGCCGCGGCCACGAAGGCGGTGACGTAGGCTGCCGGTACGATCAGGTCGTCACTCCCTACGAGGTGATAGTGAGGGACGCCGAGCGGCAAGCGCATGTGCGGCGAGGCTTCGGCGTAGCGGTGCGGATCGTGATCGACCAGTTCGGCGCAGGCCGTGCCGCAGGCGGTGGCGGTTACGCCTTGGGCGAGATCGGCGACGGCGGCGAGCGCAACCACGCCGTGGATCGGTAACGGGTTGGCGGCGGCGAGGGGACTGGTAGCCGGCAGCGTGGGTCGTGCTGCTAGCCAGAGGGCGAGATGGCCGCCAGCGGAATGGCCAACCGCAATCACCCGCGCGAGGTTCAGGGGGTACGTGCCGGCTAACACTCGCAGATGGTCAACCCCGGCGGCGACATCGTGAAACGTCTGTGGCCAGCCGCCGCCGTTGCCCAACCGGCGATACTCAAGGCTCCACACGGCATAGCCGGCGGCGCGCAACGCGGCGCAGCACTCGCCGAGCGGCGCAAGGTCGTAGGCGGCTTGCCAGCAGCCGCCGTGGATCAGCACAATCACCGGCGCCGGCTGCGGTGAGTTGGGCAGATAGAGATCACCGAATTGGTCGGGGTGGCTGCCGTAAGCGAGGCGTGCGTCGGGTGGTACGGCAGGTTGGGCAAGGTAGTCGGCAACGGTGAGCATAGGTCGTCTCTCATTATGATAATGATACGGGTAAACCTCGGTCAGGCGTCGCTCTCCAATTGTCATTGCGAGCCGAGCGGAGCGAGGCGAAGCAATTTCCCACGAGCACGGAAGATACCCGCTCAGGCATTCTTGCCGCTGAAGCGGGAGATTGCTTCGGTCGGGCGGCACCCAGCTCGGCTGGGTGCCGACCCTCCCGCGCAATGACAGGGAGAGCACGCCCTCTCGAATATGGAGTGCGGCAGTTTGACTGCCGCACTCCATACCGCAATGCGCAGATGCGCTGCGAATACGGTTCGGTGCGTTTGGTCGCGCTCTCCAATTGTCATTGCGAGCCGCCGCTTTCTTAATGTCATTGCGAGCCGAGCGGAGCGAGGCGAAGCAATCCCCCACGAGCACGGAAGATACCCGCTCAGGCATTCTTGCCGCTGAAGCGGGAGATTGCTTCGGGGGCTGTGCCCCCTCGCAAGGACAGGGAGAGAAGGTAAAACCGCGTTTAGAGAAACTGCCCTAGAAAACCGTCCAGCGAGCCGTTGTAGTAGACATGCACCACCTGATTGAAGGTGATCCGGCTCACCGCATCCCATACCTCGTCGGGGTCGCTGCTGTAGGCGACGAGCATGGCCTGTTCGGGTCGTTCTTCGTCTTCGCCGGGAGGGATGACGAGCGCGAGCCATTGGTTGGGGTAGCGCTGTTCGATCAGCGCCACCGGTTCTACCTTGCCGCGCTCGACCATGCCGGTGTAGGGGCAACCACAGCCGCAATCCGGCCCGCAACTGCTGTGGTCGCCGGCGCCGCAACTCGGGTTGGTGCCGCCGTGCAAGGCACTGGTGAGGTTAATAACGACTGGCATAGCGTCTTGCGCTTATCCTTACGGCCCGATCCGCTCCATGCCTCCCATGTACGGGCGCAGCACTTCGGGGATCACAATACTGCCGTCTTCCTGCTGGTAGTTTTCCATAATCGCGATGATGGTGCGCGGCAAGCCGAGGCCCGATCCGTTCAGCGTGTGGAGGAACTCTGGCTTGGCTCCCGGTTCGGGCCGGTAGCGTAGGTTGGCGCGGCGGGCTTGAAACGCCTCGACGTTCGAGCACGAGCTGACTTCGAGCCATTCACCCACTCCCGGCGCCCATACCTCGATGTCGTAGGTTTTGGTCGAACCGAAGCCAAGATCGGCAGTGCAGAGCAGTTTGGTGCGGAACGGCAAGCCCAACAATCGCGCGCACTCTTCGGCGTCGCGGCGCAGCTTTTCCAGCGCCTGATAGCTCTCTTCGGGCTTGACGAACATGTACATCTCGACCTTATCGAACTGGTGGCCGCGCTTGATCCCGCGCACATCACGCCCGGCGCTGAGCTGTTCCTTGCGGAAACAGGGGGTGTAGGCGGCGTGATAGATCGGCAACTGGCTCGCTTCGAGAATCTCGTCGGCGTAGAGGCTGGTAATCGGCACTTCTGCCGTCGGCACCAGCCACAAACCCGACTCTTCATCGCGGTAGAGGTTGTCACGGAATTTGGGCAATTGGCCGGAGGCCCACAACACCGATTCTTTAACTACAAACGGCGTGTAGACCTCTTGGTAGCCTTGTTGCAGATGGAGATCGAGCAGCCATTGGATGACGGCCCGTTGCAGGCGCGCGCCGGCGCCGCGCATGACATAAAAGCGCGAACCGGCCAGCTTGACGCCGCGCTCGAAGTCGAGAATGCCCAGCGCCTCACCCAGTTCCCAGTGCGGGCGGGCGGGGAAGGGCAATTGCCGCGCTTCACCCTCTTGGTAGATGACCACGTTATCGTTTTCATCAACCCCATCGGGCACATCAGGGTGCGGCAGATTGCGAATCTCAAGCATCGCGGCCCGTTGTTGCTCTTCGACCTCGGCCAGTTGGCGATCAAGCGCCGCGATTTCATCGCCGAGCTGGCGCATCGCCTCGATCTTAGCCTGTCGCTCGGCAGCGTCTTTCATAGCGCCGATCTGCTTCGAGACGGCGTTGCGTTCGGCTTTGCGCGTCTCAACCTCGTAGATCAAACGGCGGCGCTGCTCGTCGAAGGCCAGCACCTGATCGATAATTGCGCCATCAACACCGCAGCGGGCCAGTTGGCGCTTCACTTCGTCGGGCTGCTCGCGGATAAGTTTAATGTCAAGCATGGTTTTCTGCCGTATGCAATGCGCAAGTGCGCGGCGGTTCGTGCTGTAGTGGCAATTATACCACGGTGTGAGCGGCTGTATCCCCTTGAAATGCGGTGTTTACGGCAGACTGCCGGGGACGCGGGAAGTAACCGGCTATCATTTCTGCGCTCTCTATAGACAAGGTTGGTCGTTAGTGGCGTAGGGAGGACGGGAGCATTGGCTGTCTCCCGCCTCCCCACCTCTCCAATCCCGTTATCCCCCAAGCCGGCTATAGCGCCAATCAACCGGCTGGCCGTTGGCGTAGGGCATCACGCCGTGGAACGGGCGCGGGTCGTTGTCGAAAACGAGTGGCAGAAAGAAGCGGTCGCCGGGCCAGAGCGGCAGTTCCATCACCCGCGCAATCGGCACCCATTCGAGCGTGCCTTCGACATTGGCCGCCGGTGGCGTGCCGCTAAAGCGGGTGATGACGAAAATAAACGCAAACCAGTCTTCGCCGTTTTTGCCGAAACCCGGCCAGCTCACCGTGCCGCGCAACGTTAATTCGAGCGCAGTGATGCCGGCCTCTTCGCGCAGCTCGCGCTGCATCCCGGCGACGATCTCTTCGTCGCGTTCGAGTTTACCGCCAAGCCCGTTGTATTTGCCCAGATGCTGGTCGCCGGGGCGAGCGTTGCGATGCACCATCAGCACTGTTTGGCGGTCGGGTGAAAGCACGTAGCCGAGGGTAGCAAGAATGGGTGTATAAGGCATAGTTGACCTCGATGACAAGTGAACGCAAAGACGCGAAGTGATTCAAACGCAAAGACGCACAGTTTTGTAAACGCAAAGACGCGAAGGACGCAGAGGGCGCAAAGGTTTTTGGATAGTGTACAAGCATAAGCACGGTAGGTAAACAACCTCTAACAAATCTCTGCGTTCTTGGCGTCCTTTGCGCCTTTGCGTTTCGATCTCTGCGCCTTTGCCTGCTCTGCGCCTTTGCGTTACCACGCTCGATAGAGATTGCGTTCGCCGCGCCGCACTTCGGCGATCCGGCGCGCGCTGCCGGCGTCGACCCCGGCGGGCAGACGATCAGGGTGAAAAAATTGGGCATCACAGATTTCGATGTCGCCGCGGGGCGGCGCCGGCGGGCCATCAGCCACCGCAGTAAAGACGATCACATAATCGCTGAGCCCGTGAGCCACGTAGTGAAACACCCCGTGCAGACCAGTCACCGTCACCGGGCAGCCGCTCTCTTCGAGCGCCTCGCGGCGGGCCGCTTCCGCCGGCGCTTCACCGTGATCGATCGCACCGCCGGGCAATCCCCACGGTTTCGCCCCGCCACGGTGACGCACCAGCAAAAATTCATCGCCACGTTGCACAATCACCCGCACCCCGATTGCGCGCGGGCGGAAGAGAACATGCTGCGCCAATCGCAAGCGGATGAAGAGATTATACGCTCCGGTGAGGATGATTTCGCGCAAGGGGTGGATCATTGCCGCCGTTAACCTGTTCAGCCGGAGGGTCGTTCCGCCGTTAGCAAGCGCATCATAGCATGGGCATACCTTGGCCGCAAATCGGCGCCGCGATGGTGGTGCGAGAGGCTAGAGCAATGCTCTGCACGTGCATGTTCGCAGGTGTTTCTCTAGGCGAGAGTTGCATGAAATACGCCTTTACAATGAGGAAAATCTCCCCATCCGCATCCCTGCCAAAACTCACAAGACAAACGAGGGTAGATGTGGTTTGATGAGTAAAGGTATCAATTTGCCCTACGTCTTGGCAGGAGGAACTATGACCTTTGCCTACAACCAACAGCAATGGAATGCCTTAGGTCAGCTTGATCCGTTCTGGGCGATGACCGGTATGTCCGGTTGGGAATTAGACGAGTTCTTTCAGACGGGCCGGCATCAGGTAGCGCAGTTGCACCAAGAGATGCAACGTCTCGGTTATCCGCGCCGGTTTCAGCGCGTGCTCGATTTCGGTTGCGGGATCGGGCGGGTGGCGCCGGCGCTGCGCGAGCATTTCGCCGAGTATATCGGTCTCGATGTCGCCGAAAGTCTCATTCTCAAAGCACGCGAATTGCATCGCGATTTGCCTCATGCCCAGTTTCTGGTCAATACGGCTAGCCGGCTCGATCTGCCCGATAACAGCATTGACCTGATCTTTTCCTTTGGCGTCTTCCAGCACATTCCCGATCAGCAAGCGATCCTGCACCTCTTCAGCGAGTTTGCGCGGGTGTTAGCGCCGGGCGGATTGATCTTTACGAACGTTTGCCACCATATTCACTGGCCATACCGCTTGCAACTACGCCGCCGCGCCTACACTGCCCTCAAGCGTTTAGGCTTCCCTGATCACGCACTCTATTACCGCTTTAAGCTGTACCCGCAGTCGGTGCATTCAATTCCGCTCCGCCTTTTGTATGCGCACCTGCAAACGCTCCCCTTGCACGTGCGGGTGATGCGCCCGCAGTCATCGCTCGATGCCCCGCACCAGTTATGGGAATATGCGCTGACCAAGGAGGAGATTTCATAGAAAACGCTAATACACCGCTAATCTGTTTCTAATCATGACCCTCTATCTTCCCGAACGTGAGCGGATCTCCGCGGCAGATTGTGCAGTTGCCATCACAAGGGGAGGTAGACGATGCGTGCGTTTCGCATCATCAGCTTGCTCGTGATGTTGGCGCTGATCGCCGTTGTGGGCGCAGCGCCGGCGCTGGCCCAAGAGAACCAGCGTGATCTCTTTTTCTACACCCGTTACCCGGCCCAAGAAGCCACGGTTGGCGATGTTGTCACCGTTAAACTCACCCTCGGCACCGATACCACGCCGCAGATCGTGCGCCTTGGCATGCGTGAAGCGCCAAGCGGCTGGAATGTCACTTTCCGCGGCGATGGGCGCGTGATCCAAGCGGCCTATGTTGAGCCGAATAACAATGCGACCTTTGATCTGCGGATCGAGCCGCCGTCAGATGTGAAGGCCGGTTCGTACCGGATGGTGGCGGTAGCAACCGGGGTGAACCAAGAGGTGGCGTTGCCGATCGAGTTGACGCTGAAGGCCAAGACGGTGAACCCCGCTGGTCTGACCTTCAAAGTCGATCTGCCGACGTTGCGCGGTGCGCCTTCGACCACCTTCCGCTACAACGTGACCCTCAAGAATGAGAGTAGTGAAGAGGTGCCGGTGAGCTTGCTGGCCGAAGCGCCGCGCGGCTTCCAAGTCGATTTCAAGCTGTCGGGCCAGAGCATTACCAGCGTGCCGTTTGGCCCCAACGAGTCGAAGAACCTCAGCGTGGAAGTGCGCGCGCTCAATACGGACGTGCCTGCCGGTACGTATGAAATCGGTATTTTGGCCCGTGGCGGCGATTTGCAAGCGACCACCCGCCTTGTGGCCGATATTACTGGCCAACCGCAGTTGTTGCTGACCACGCCTGATGGCCGGCTATCCGGCGAAGCGCGGATCGGTGAAAAGACCGATGTGAAGCTGATTGTGCGCAATACCGGCAGCGCGCCGGCCCGCAACATCGAACTGAGCGCCTCGCCGCCGGTTGGGTGGACGGTTGAGTTCGAGCCGAAGCAGATTCCTGAGTTAGCCAACGGCCAACTGGTCGAAGTCACCGCGAAGGTGCAGCCATCGAATCAGGCCATCGCCGGCGACTATCTCGTCACCTTTACTGCCCGTCCGGCTGAGGCGGCGGTAGCTACCAGCGAATTCCGGTTTACGGTGTTAACCTCGACGATTTGGGGGTTGGTTGGGATTGCCCTGATTGCGGTGGCGGTGGTTGGCGTCGGCGTGGCGGTGATGCGGTTTGGCCGCCGATAACGTAGAGCCGCACGGCTGTGCGTTACGGTGGTAAAGACACACGGCTGTGCGTTACGGTGGTGGAGCCGCACGCCGTGCGGCTCTACAGATAACGGGGAAACGATTATGACCGACGTGGTGATTGAATGCCGTGATTTGACCAAACAATACGGCGCGTTTACCGCCGTCGATCACCTCAACCTGACCGTGCGCAAGGGCGAGATTTTCGGCCTGTTGGGGCCGAACGGCGCCGGTAAGACGACCACCATTCTGATGCTGCTGGGCCTGACCGAGCCAACCAGCGGTAGTGTGAAGGTGTTGGGGCTTGACCCGGCTCGCCAGCCGCTCAGCGTCAAGGCGCGGGTTGGCTATCTGCCCGATCAGGTCGGTTTCTACGATCACCTGACCGCGCGCGAGAACCTGCATTACATCGCTAAGCTCAATGGCATCCGCGAGCCAGAGCTGAGCAAGCGCATCAACGAGGCGCTCGATCAGGTCGGGTTGAGCAACGTGGCCGACCGGCGGGTTAAGACCTTCTCGCGCGGTATGCGCCAGCGGTTGGGGGTGGCCGAGATTTTGATCAAGCAGCCGCAACTGATCATCATGGACGAGCCGACGCTGGCGCTTGACCCGGAAGCGGTGCGCGAATTTCTCGATCTCATCCGCCAGCTTAAGGCGAGCGGCATCACCATCTTGCTCTCGTCGCACTTGCTGCAACAGGTGCAGGCGGTTTGTGATCGGGTCGGTCTCTTCCACCAAGGGCGCATGGTGCTGGAAGGCACGGTCGGCGAGCTGGCCCAGCGCGTACTTGGCGGCGCTTACCGCATTCACGTTGAAGCCGAAGGAGGCGATGCGGTGGCGGCGGCGTTGCGCGCCTTGCCCGATGTGGTACAAGTGTCGGCGAACGGCTCCCGGTACAACGTCGAAGCGCGCGCCGATCTGCGCGCCGAGATTGCTCGCAAGGTGATTGAGGCGGGTGGCAAGTTGCTTGGTCTGAGCGTAGACACACCCAGCCTCGATGAGGTGTATGCGCGCTACTTCCAGAAAGGAGCGGCCTATGCAGCACGCGCGTAGCCTAGCGCCCGCGCGCCAGCGCGAAGGGTCGCCGTGGACGGGGTTGTGGGCGGTGGTGGCCAAAGAGATGGCCGATTACCTGACCAGCGCCCGCATGATGATCCTTGAGGCGCTGATCTTGCTCACCGCCTTTGGCACTGTCTACGCTGCGTCGCAGAATCTGCGCGCCGGCGCCGGTACGAGCGATGATTTCCTCTTCTTGCGCCTCTTTACCACGGCCCGCGAGCCGCTGCCGGCCTTTGTCGGCTTCCTTGGCTTGCTGGTGCCGTTGCTTGCAATTGCGCTGGCGTTTGACTCGATCAACGGTGAGTTCAACCAGCGCACGCTCTCGAAGGTTTTGGCGCAGCCGATCTACCGCGATGCCCTGCTGTTGGGCAAATTCTTGGCCGGCTTGGGCACGCTGGCTTTGGCCCTGACCGCGATCTGGCTGCTGATCATCGGCATGGGTCTGCTGCAATTGGGCGTGCCGCCGAGCGGTGAAGAGACGGTGCGCATGCTCTGGTTCTTGCTGATCACCATCTTCTACGGCGGAATCTGGTTGGCGCTGGCGATGCTCTTCTCGATCATCTTCCGCCAACCGGCTACGGCGGCGTTAGCTGCGATTGCGGTCTGGCTCTTCTTCACCGTCTTCTGGGGCATCATCGCCAGCCTGCTAGCCCGCACGCTGCAACCGGCGCCGCCGGGTGATACGCAGGCGCTGATCAACCAGATTCAACTGGAACTGCTGCTCACCCGGCTGTCGCCGAACACCCTCTTCTCAGAGGTGGCGCTGGCGATGCTCAACCCGGCGGTGCGCGCCTTGGGGATTGTACTGCCCATCCAGTTGCACAATGCTATCCCCGGCACGCCACTGCCGGCTGGGCAAAGCATCTTGCTGACGTGGCCGCACGCCACCGGCCTGATCGCGGCGACGATCGTGCTGTTCGCCATCGGTTATATCCTCTTCCAACGCCAAGAGGTGCGGGCGTAAGGGGTGGAATGCTGGGGCGAACAATCCTTCGCCCCAGCATTCCATCTCCAGCCCTATCCCACAATCCCCCCAATCGTCGTACAATACAAATAGCTATTGTCGGGCTCTGCCTTGGATGAAGGAGAGATAGGCAGCGATGAACAACGTATTGGCGATTGCGCTGGGGGCGGCGATTGGCGCCAACCTCCGCTACGGCATTGGGTTGTGGGCGGCCCAACGCCTAGGCACGGCGTGGCCGTACGGCACCTTCATCATCAACCTGTTGGGCTGTCTGCTGATTGGCATGTTGCTGACCCTTGCCGCCAACCGGCTGACGCTCAGCGAACCGGTGCGGCTGATGTTGGTGACGGGCTTGCTCGGCGGGTTCACCACCTTCTCGACGTTTGGCTACGAGAGCTTTACCCTCTTTAACGCCGGCAACTGGCTGGCGGCGGCGGGGTATGTCGGCGGAAGCGTGGTGGGTGGCCTGATTGCCGTGGTGATTGGGGTCGGGCTTGGGCGCTGGATTGGTGGGTAAGGAGTTTGGCGCAGGATAGTAGGTGAGGGCGACGCTAGGCGTCGCCCTTGCCGCCTTGAAAGGAGGTCTCCAATGGAGCAGGCCGTGACACAGCAGCTCTGGATCTATATCGATGAGGGTGATAGCCAGCAGGGGCGCACTATTGCCTCGCGGATTGTCGATACCCTCCGGGCTGCCGGTGCGCCGGGAGTGACCGTTTTGCGCGGAGTGGGGGGCTACGGCACCCACGGCGTGTTTCATAGCGATCTGCTGGTTGATATTCCGAGCCGGTTACCATTGATCGTCACGTGCATTGACCGCACTGATCGCTTGCAACGAGTGCTGCCCAAGCTGAGCGAGATTGTGCAAGAGGGCTTGATCGTGCTGTCGCCGGTGCAAGTCGTGAAAGTAGGCCGGCGTGCCGGCGGGCTTTTTCCCTCTCACTTGACCGTCGCCGATGTGATGAATCACGATGTGGTTTCAGTGACGGTGGATACGCCGGTTGGCGAGTTGGTGCGGTTACTGCTCGAACGCGGCTTGCGGGCGATGCCGGTCGTGGATGGGCAGCGCAAGGTGGTGGGGATTGTCACCGACGCCGATTTGTTGCAGCGTGGCGTCAGCCAGTTGCCGCTGCACTTGCAGCAGTTATTGCCGGGTGACGAACGGGCGGCGCAATTAGCAGCGATGGCGGCGCGTCCGGAAAAGGCTGGCGATGTGATGACACCAAACCCACATACCATCCCGGTGACAGCTTCGTTGGCGCAAGCGGCGTTGGTGATGGCCGAGCACGATCACAAGCGGTTGCCGGTGGTGGATAACGAAGGCCGGCTGGTGGGGATGCTCAGCCGGTCGGATGTGTTACAAACGGTTGCCAACAACTTCGCGACCAGCGCTGATACGGCGCCAGCCGATCTCAGCACGGCTAAGACGGTGGGTGAAGTGATGAACCGCGATGTGCCAACCGTCACGCCTGAGACGCCGTTGATCGAGACGCTCGATCGGATTTTATCGACGCCGCGCCGGCGCGCCGTGGTGATCGACAAAGACAGGCGTGTGATTGGCATCATCAGCGATGGCGACATTCTGCGCCGGGCAATGCGACCGGTGGCGCCGGGCTTGTTGCAACGCTTCGCAATCTGGATCAGTGGCGGCGCGCGCCCGCCTGAGCTAGAGCTGGCGCTCAAGAATCAAACCGCCGCCAGTGTCATGACGAGTCCGGTGATTACGGTGACGCCAGATACCCCGATTGCAGCCGCGGTTGAGCAGACGATCGCGCACAGGATCAAGCGGTTGCCGGTGGTTGATAACGACGGCCGGTTAGTAGGGATGGTTGGACGAGCCGCATTGTTGGGGGCGTTGTTAGGTAGCGGGCGGTAGGGACAAGGAAAGGGGCGCAGCATCGCTGCGCCCCTCCTGTTGCCTTTACCGTTGTCTCTACGCCAATGCGGGGCTTTCTTCGACCTTCTCTTGGTCAATTTCGCGCTGTGAGCGCAACCGCAGTTGATCCTCGTGGGTATCGACGATCACCGTATCGCCATCTTGGAACTGCCCAGAGAGCAACCCTTCGGCCAGCGGGTCTTCGATCAGGTTGGTGATCACCCGGCGGAGCGGTCGCGCGCCGAAGGCCGGGTCGTAGCCGCGGCGAGCAAGGAACTCAAGCGCGTCCGGCTGCACGACCAGCTTGATCTGGTGCTCATCGAGCTGCGTCTGCACCCGCTTGAGCATCAGTTGGGTGATCGACTGAATCTCTTCACTGGTCAGCGGATGGAAGATGATCGTCGCGTCAATGCGGTTGAGGAACTCAGGCCGGAAGAGCATTCTGAGCGCCTCATCAACCTTGCGCCGCATATCGGTCTGATCAATCTCGTTGGCATTGCCGCCGAAGCCGATCCGTGACGCGCGGCGGATGTGCTCGGTGCCGACGTTGCTGGTCATGATGATGATGGTGTTGCGGAAGTCAACCCGCCGGCCCTTGCCATCGGTCAGGTGGCCATCTTCGAGCACTTGCAGCAAGAGATTGAAGGCATCGGGGTGCGCCTTCTCGATCTCATCGAACAGCACCACGCTGTACGGCTTGCGGCGGACGGCGTCGGTCAGTTGGCCGCCTTCGCCATAGCCGATATAGCCGGGCGGCGAGCCGACCAGCCGCGAGGTGGTGTGGCGCTCTTGGAACTCGGACATATCAATCTTGATCAGCGCCTCTTCGGTGCCGAACATAAACTCGGCCAGCGCCTTGGCCAGCTCAGTCTTGCCGACGCCGGTCGGGCCAAGGAAGATAAAGCTCCCGATCGGGCGCTTGGGGTCTTTGAGGCCGGCGCGCGCGCGGCGCACTGCCTTCGAGATAGTGACAATCGCCTCGTGCTGGCCGACGATCCGGCTGTGGAGGAACTCCTCCATGTGCATGAGGCGCTGGGTCTCGTTACCGGTCAAGCGCGTCACCGGCACACCCGTCCACATCCCGACCACTTCCGCGATATCCTCTTCGGTCACGTAAGGCCGGTCGTAGCGTTCATCGCTGCGGGTGCCGAGTTCGGCCTCAATCTCTTGGATGCGCTGGAGCATGCGCTCTTCGCGCTCGCGCAGATTGTCGGCCAGCTCAAGCTGCTGATCTTCCAGCGCCGCCTCGCGCTCTTTGCGCAGGGCTTCGAGACCGCGCAGAGCATCGCGCAGGCGCGGCGGGGTAGCCGAGCGATACATGCGCACGCGCGAAGCCGCTTCGTCGATCAAGTCGATCGCCTTATCCGGCAACTGGCGGTCGGGCACATAGCGGGCCGACAGCACCGCCGCAGCGCGGATCGCCTCGTCGCTGATCTGCAACTGGTGGAAATCCTCGTAGCGCGACTTGATCCCGCGCAAGATCTGGATCGTATCCTCGATCGACGGTTCATCGACCATGACCGGCTGGAAGCGCCGTTCGAGGGCGGCGTCGCGTTCGATATACTTGCGATACTCATCGAGCGTGGTCGCGCCGATCGTCTGCAACTCGCCGCGCGAGAGGGCTGGCTTGAGGATGTTGGCCGCGTCGAGCGTGCCTTCCGCACCGCCGGCGCCGATGATGGTGTGGAACTCGTCGATAAAGAGGATGCAGCGCGACTCTTTGATCTCGTCGATCACGCGCTTGAGCCGCTCTTCAAACTGGCCGCGGTACTTGGTGCCGGCGACCAGCGCCCCCATATCGAGCGTCACCACCCGCTTGCCCTTGATGCTATCGGGCACATCGCCTTGGACAATCCGCTGGGCCAAGCCCTCGACGATCGCCGTCTTGCCGACGCCGGGTTCGCCGATCAGGGCCGGATTATTCTTCGTGCGGCGCGAGAGAATCTGGATAACGCGCTCGATCTCGTGCTGGCGGCCAATGATCGGATCGAGCCGGCCCTGTTCGGCCATCTCGGTCAGATCGGTGCCGAGCGCATCGAGGTACGGCGTCTTCGACTGGCGTTGGGCCGGCGGCGTGCCGGGAGTAGCTGCAGCGCGCGTTTCGCTGCTGGCGCCGGCGGTGCCATGGCGCAGGGTGCGCATCACCTGATTACGCACCTGCTCGAGCGACACACCCAGAATATCGAGCACACCGGTGGCGACGCCTTCGCCATTGCGCACCAACCCCAGCAACAGGTGTTCGGTGCCGATATAGTGATGGTTGAGGCGATTCGCCTCTTCAATCGCGTACTTAATCACCTTCTGGGCGCGGGCCGTTAGTTCTTGGTCAGTGACCATCGTGCTCTCGCCGGGGCCAACGATAAACTCAACCGCACTGCGCGCCTGCGGCAGCTTCACCCCCAGCTCATCGAGCACACGGGCCGCAATCCCTTCGCTTTCGCGGATCAGCCCCAGCAAAATATGCTCGGTGCCGATGTATGGATGGTTAAACGCGCGCGCCTCTTCGGCGGCTAATTGCAACACCTGCTTGGCGCGCTTGGTAAATTTGCTGTACAGATCAGACATACTCTTCTCCACCTGCTAGACTGGAGGAAACGACTATTGGGCCTGACAGACCGGGGAATCCGAATATTGCCCTCCCGTGCCGTTGCGCTTGGTTGAGAGCGCCATCTCGACCAAG
Source organism: Chloroflexus islandicus (assembly GCF_001650695.1). Lineage (GTDB taxonomy): Bacteria > Chloroflexota > Chloroflexia > Chloroflexales > Chloroflexaceae > Chloroflexus > Chloroflexus islandicus. The sequence continues at coordinate 72,985 of NZ_LWQS01000034.1, read as the reverse complement.
CAACGGCAGGGGCTAGCCATCATCCTCCGCTTCTGCGCCGCTCTCGGACGGCTCGTGTTGGAGCCGCAGACTCAATCCCATCCGCTTCCGCGCCGGATCGATCCGGATAATCCGGGCCTGCACCACTTGCCCTTCGCTCAACACCTCGCGGGGGTGCTGGATTCGCTCATCACCCATCTCTGAAATGTGGATGAGACCCTCTACCCCATCCTCGATCCGGGCAAACGCGCCGAACGAGGTGAGTTGCGTGATCGTCCCTTCGACGATCTGGCCCAACTGGTACCGTTCAGCCACCTTCGTCCACGGCTCGCTCTGGGTGCGCTTAATCGACAACGCGATCCGCTTGCGCTCGTGGTCGATGCTCAGGATCGACACCTTCACCTTGCTGCCGACCTTGAGCACCTCGGCGGGATGTTTCACCCGCGACCACGAAATCTCGGAGAGGTGAACGAGGCCATCGGCGCCGCCAATATCGACAAAGGCGCCAAAATCGCACACCGACGAAACGATGCCTTCGCGCACATCGCCCTCGCGCAACGACGACAGCAACTCATCCTTCTTCGACTCGCGGGTTTCAGCGAGCGCCTGCCGTTCCGACAAGATCAGGCGGTTGCGGTTACGATTAATCTCGATGACCTTCAACGGCAATTCGACATTAACCAGCCGGGCCATTTCGGATTGCTTCTGCGTTTCCGAGCTGCGGCTGATGCTCGACACTTGTGACGCAGGCACAAACCCGCGCACGCCGTCGAGATCGACCAGCAGGCCGCCCTTGTTGTAGTTCTTGACGCGGGCGTAGATAATCTCGCCCCGCTCGTAACATTCTTGCAACGCGCGCCAGCTCTTCTCTTGCCGAGCCTTGTCGATCGACAGGATCGCGCGGCCTTCCTTGTCTTCGGATTGGACGACGAAAACAAGTACCGGATCACCCACCTTCAACGCAGCGCGATCCTCTTCACTGAGCGTCTGCATCTCGCGGCTGGGGATGACGCCTTCGGCTTTAGCGCCAATATCGACGAGGATTTCGTCGCGGTCGATCCGCATGATCCGCCCATCAACCGTATCGCCGTGTTTGAGGTTGCGATACGCATGAGCCGGATCGCGCAGAATTTCCTCCATCAGCGCCTGATCGCCGCGATCGAGCAGATCGTTCAGATCAGGTTGGCGAACTTCGTCGTGATCGTTTGAATTATTGCCGGCATGATTCAACTCTTCCATGAAAGATCCCTGCGCAGAAGCGGCGGCGCGCCATTCGACGGGGCTTGGTCGGAGCGATACGTAGCAATATTATACGCCGGGCAGATTTAAAACGCAAGGATCATGATACTATTCCGCTTTCTGATGCAGGCAGGTATCGCCGAGCGCGAGGGCGTAACTGCGTGCCGGCGTCGTAAAGCGCACTGCGCTGAGGGGGAGCAGGCCGGCGCTGCGGAGGTAAAAATAGGCCTCTTCGGCGCAGGTGAGGGTGCCGGGTGCGGTTTGATGGATAAGGGTTGCGGCTTGCTCAAGCGGTTCGCCGATGGTGTGCAACCCGATCAGCGGCACGACTGCCACCCGGCCATGGCCACTGCTCAGGGCCATCGGCGGTATGGGTAAGCCAGCGGCTTCAGCGCGAGCTATGATGTTGGTCGCCGCCGCCACGGCGCTCCGTAACGGATCGGCTTCACTGGCAAGAGCGCCGCAGATGAGCAGCACAGCGTTGTCGCGCCACTGGAGCAAGGCCTGTTGGCGTTCGACTGGTTCGCTGATCAGATGGGTTCGGGCTCGCAGTTCGTCGAGTTCGTTGGCAAGATGAAGTTGGCCGACTGCTAAGACGGCGATAGGGGTGATGTGGCCATCGACCGGCGGATGGAGGTTGAGCGGATTGATTTGGCGCAGCGCCGGTTGGGCCGGCTGTAATCGTTGCCGGTGCTGCTCGGTGCGCCATTGGTGCAACAGCCGGTTGACGGCATGGCAAACTTCACCCCACGCGCCAGTGCCAACTTCGAGTTTGGCGTCGAGGGGAGCGTGGTGGAGATGATGGGCCAAAGCGCGCATCGCGCGCGCGAGCCGGTAACGTTCCCAGAGCAGCGCAAGCACGCTGCCGGCTAGGGCGATGATAGCGAGCGCAGGGGCAACCAACGCGCTGGCTAACGCGAAGATGCTGAGTATCAAGATAAGCAATATAGTCGGTGCATACATCCAGCGGCCCATCATCCACCCCGTTTTGCCCGCTTTGACTTGCGTTGTTTGCAGCGTACCATAGGGGCTGAGGTATGCAGATTGTGCGTAGATTACAGATTGGCGAAAGCGCGCTCGTTCACACGTGTCAGTGCGAGCCGCCGAAGGCGGCGAAGCAATCTCCCGCGAGCATGGGAGATACCCGCTCAGGGATCACTTGCGCTGAAGCGGGGGATTGCTTCGGGGGTTGCGCCCCCTCGCAATGACAACCGGTGAGGGGAGATTGCTTAGGTCGGGCGCCACCCAGCGTTGCTGGGTAGCGCCGCTCCCTCGCAATGACAATTGAACCTGTCCTTGCGAGCCGCCGGAGGCGGCGCAGCAATCTCCTGCGAGGACGGGAGATGTTCACTCAGGGATCACTTGCGCTGAAGCGGGAGATTGCTTCGGGGGCTGCGCCCCCTCGCAATGACAACCGGTGAGGGGGGATTGCGTTGGGGCTGCGCCCCCTCGCAATGACAACCGGTGAGGGGGGATTGCTTCGGTCGGGCGGCCCCCGCGTGGCTGGGGGCCGCCGCTCCCTCGCAATGACAAGCGGAACGCGCCGCACTGTGCCGGTGTTAAGCCGTATACCGCACCAGCTCATCGTCCTCGTGACGATGAATAGCGCCATCGGCTACCAGCAACTCGAGGTGGGCGATCGTTTCGGCAATCGCAAACCGCGCCTCGTGGGGGGTGAAACGCTCGACGGCGAAGACGCGCTGCGCGACGGCGAAGGCTGTTTCTGCGCCATTGCGCACCGCTTCCAACATGGCAGCCAACCGTTCGTGGTGATGCGCTTGCAATTCGGTCACCCGCTCGGCCCACGTTGTGATCGTCTTGCCGTGGCCGGGTAGCGCCAGCTCGACATCGAGCGTGGCTAGTTCGCTCAGCGAGGCGAGATATTTGCGCAACGGATCCGGCTCGCTTTCCGGCCAGATGCCGATATGCGGCGTGATCTTGAGCAACACTTGATCGCCAACCAGCGCCAGCCGGTCGTCTGGGGAGTAAAATACTAATTGGCCGTCGCTGTGGCCGGGGGCATGGATCGCGAGAAAGCGCCGCTCTCCCATCGTGAGCCATGTGCCCGCCGGCAGCGGCGTGAGCGGCGGATGCGGCCGGGTGGCGGCGCGTAAGGCTGCGATTGCGCCGACGACCTGTTGCACGAGATCGGCGGGCATGCCGTGACGGAGAAAATGGCGTAAACTAGGATCGTCATGGTCGGCGCGGTGCATCCACACCTCTTCGGCCAGTTCGATCTCGCGTGGCGCCAGCAGCACGCGCGCTCCCGAACGCTCGTGCAGCCAGCCGGCCATGCCGAAGTGGTCGGGATGAAAATGGGTGAGGACGATGGTGTGGATCTGGCGCGGTTCGATGTCGAGTTCGGCGAAAGCCGCTTGCCAACCGGCTTCGCCGGCCGGAGTGTGCAAACCGGTATCGACTACCGTCCAGCCCTGCGCATCGCGCAGCAAATAGACGTTAACATGGTTGAGGGCGAAAGGGAGCGGCAAGCGTAATTGGTACAGATGAGGGAGCAGCGCGGTGATCATAAGGCAGTTCCTGTGAGTGAGCGCAATGCGCCGGCGAACAGCTATCTGCATTATAATACCGCGAGGATGTAGACAATACCACATTTGATGTATGGAACATTTTGAAGCTCATACCAACCAACCGCCGGCATGGCGCTTGCCGGCGATCATCGGCGGCATTGTGGTGCTGGCTGGCGTGTTTGCCTTCGTGATCACCGGAACCGGCGCACCGGCGCCGGCTGCTGCGCCGACGGTGGCGCCGACCGTTGAGGCGGCGGCTGGCCATGGCGATTTCAGCAACAGTCCGCCCGCGCCGGCGATTTCGGTCGCCGATGCGCAACAGCGCTGGCAAGCCGGCCAAGTAATTTTTGTCGATATGCGTTCGGGTGAGGCCTACCAAGCTGCGCATTTGCCCGGCGCGCTCAGTTTGGCCTCACCCGATCTCAACCAGCGACTGGCGGCTTTGCCTCCCGGCTGGGTGATCATCACCTACGGCGATGCTAGCCGGCCAGAGGCGGGCCAGCGCGGAGCGCAGATCTTTCGTGATCTTGGCTACGGGCCGGTCGCCGCGCTTGAAGGCGGGATTGAAGCGTGGCAGGCGGCCAACCTGCCGGTGGAGCGACCATGATCGATTTGCATATCCATACCAACGCCACACCCCACCATGCGACGTGGACGCCGGTGGCGTTGGCGGTGGCGGCGGCGGCGCGCGGCTTGACGATGATTGCCGTGACCGATCACAATACGACGGCGAATGTGATTACCACCGCGATGGCCGGGATGCACTACGGTGTGCAGGTGGTGAGCGGGGTCGAGATTGATAGCGCCTTTAACGGCAAGCTCTGGCATACGCTGGTGTATGGCGTTGATCCGGAAGCGCCGGCCCTGCTTGATCTGTGCGCTGAGGTTGTCAATCGGAATGCGGCCGATGCGGCGCAATTGCTGCGTGATCTGGCGGCAGCCGGCTTTCGATTGCCCGGCCTCAGCGATCGCGATCGTCCGCCGACAGTGGCTGATGTCGCGCTGGCATTGGCGCGCAACAATGACTTGCCCGGCCGGGTGGCCGGCGAAGGCGACGAAGAGGCCGGGATGCGCTTCATCCTCACCCACTTCGCTGCGGCGTACCGGCCGTTGAGTGTTGACGAGATTATCAGCGTTGCGCACGACCTCGGCGGGTTGGCGGTACTGGCCCATCCGGGCCGCGCTAAAGGCATCTATGCCATTCCAGCCACTGATGATGACATTGCCGCTTTGGCGGCGGCGGGTCTGGATGGAATCGAGGTCTATTACCCAACCCATGACGCCGCTACCCGCGCGCGGTTGCTGGCGGCGGCGCAGCGGCATAACCTGCTCGTCTCCGGCGGCAGCGACTCGCACCATCCCCAGCAGGATTTGGCCACGTGGCCGGCCAAGGATCTGACGATTGTGGCCCGGCTGCAACGGTAATGCGAGCGTAAAGAGATGGCTGTGGCTTATGGGGATGCAGCGCTGCTGCATCCCTATATGCTGCATATCCTTGCGATCATAAGCATACGCGCTGCTTGCGCAGGACGAAGCCTGTTGAGTGATGGACTCCGCCAAAGCGGGAGATTGTTTCGGGTGCGTTGCACCCTCGCAATGACAACAGGCCAAAGTGGGAGATTGCTTCGGGCGCGGTGCGCCCTCGCAATGACAGCAGGCCGTACCGCCTTCGAGTGCTTGTAGTCTTGACGCCGCCTGAGAAGTCTCATGTTCCTTTACCACACCGCCTAGCCTGCACTCTGAGCGGGAGATTGCTGAGGTAGCAGCTATGATGAACATTCAGTCGATTGTTGCCCACCTGCCAGTTCACCACCAAGCTGAAGTGGCTGAACTGGCCGTCCGGTATGGCATGCCGCGCCATCGCCACGTCGTGCTGGCCGATGGCGTCTTCGATCCGCTGATCAAGACCGATCGGGTCGGGGAAGTCGGGATGGTCGTGCGCCGGCGCGACGGCGGCATCTTGGTAGCGCGCAAAACGTATTATCCGCCAGAGATATTCCGGCTGCTGACCGGCGGCGTCGGGCCGGGGGAACCTATTGCCAGCGCGCTCGCACGGGAAGTCGCCGAAGAGACGAGCCTCACAGTCCAGATCAGCCGGTTTTTGAGCGTTATCACCTACGCAACGCCGGATCTCATGTCGCGCCGGTTTGTGAGTTACGTGTTTCTGCTCGATGAAATAGGCGGCGCCTTGCACGTCGCCGACCCGGCAGAACAGGTGGCCGAGATGCGCACCGTGTTGCCGGCCGAGTTACCAGTGCTGGCCGCCCGCTTGCGGCAACTGTCTGACCGGACTGATCCGGCGATTAGCGGCAAATGGGCCAGTTGGGGCCAATTTCGCGCCGTGATGCACGAAGAAGTGGGTGCGTTATTGGAGGCCGGATAAGAAAGGGGCGATAGATGCCTTAACCCTCTCCTACATGTCCTCTTCGCACTTGACATGCCAGCCCTTCCATGTAATACTGCACACAATTGCTAAGATTTGTGTAGATTTGTGAGGGATGGCATGCTGCAAACAAGTGGTCTCTGGTTGGCGCTGGCAACATTTCTCAGCATCTGGTGGGGGCATGTCGGGGTTCGTTGGCTTGAGGCCAAGAGCGCCGACATTCGCCCGCCGATGGTTGCGTTGATCATCGCCGGTCTTATCCTCAACGTTGCTGCCCTCTTCGCGCCGAATGTCACCATCGGCGGCGTGTGCAGCGTGGTTGGGATCGCGCTGTGGTGGGATGCGTTTGAGCTAGTGCGGCAAGACCGGCGAGTGCGCCACGGCCATGCGCCGGCGAACCCTAACAACCCCCGCCATGCCCGTTATCTGGCTGAGGGCAAGGCGACACTCCACGACCCGCTCGATCGCGAGCCGAGCGATCCGTTCGTTGATACGCAGCCAACGGCGCACCGCAAACCCGAAATCGCCTCGTAGCACTGCATGGATTAGCAGCACATATCACTGAGGTCATCGCTATGATGTGGGAAGGTCTGGCAATCGGTCTCTTTAGCCTTGGCATTATCGGCTTTGGCTTCTTTTGGGTCATTCGCATGGAGTACCATCTCGGCTACCTGTGGTGGCCGTATCCCTTACTCTTTGGAGTCGGCATCATCGTGCTCTCGCTGTTGGTGGCGGATGCGGGTTGGTCGGCGTTGCTCGGCGTGACCGGCGCTTCGTTTATCTGGGGGGCCACCGAGCTCAAAGAGCAAGCCGTGCGGGCCGATTTGGGGTGGTTCCCGCGCAATCCGAAGCCCAAGCCGTTGCCGCCGTTTGCGAGCGTCATTCGCAAAATCAAAGCGCCCCACCTGTAAATGGAGAGGCGCAGAGGGGGCAAAGGCGCAAAGGATTTTAACGCAAAGACGCAGAGAACGCGAAGAGCGCAGAGGGTTAGGGGTGTTGTCCTCTGCGCCCTCTGCGTTTTCTGTGGTACGATAGTTCAATGGAGCGGATATCATCGAAGACATGACCGAGCTTGCCGCCCAGAAAGCCGCTTTGCGGGCCGCAATGATGGCGCGCCGCGATGCGCTGCCCGATCGTGATCGGCGCAGTGCGCAGATCTGCGCCTTGGTGCAGCAACTGCCGGCATTTCTGGCGGCGACGGCTATTCATTGCTATATGCCAATGCGATCCGAGGTTGATACGAGACCGCTGATCGCGGCGGCGTTAGCTGCCGGCAAAGCAGTGGCTGTGCCGGTGGTGGCCGGTCAGCGCCGGCTCGAGCATAGCTGGATCGACAGCCTTGCCGAAACCGAATGGGTGCGCGGAAGGTTTGGCACGCTCCAGCCGCGCCAGATCCGTCCGGCCCAACCCGGTGCGTGGTCGTTGACCATCGTACCGCTGCTGGCGTTTGATCACGATCTGTACCGGCTGGGGTATGGCGGTGGTTTTTACGATGCGTTGCTGGCCACCGCACCTACCATTGCGGTTGGCGTCGCTTTTGCCGTGCAGGAAGTGGCGCACTTGCCGCGCGAGCCGCATGATATCCGGCTTGATCTGGTTGTCTGCGAGGATGGGATCAGAGGGGCCGAGCAGGGGAGCGCGCGTTCTGGCTCTGCTGGCCGGTAGCGGATTCTTATCTGGCGCCGATCCCTGCTCTGCGGTATGATATGAGGAAGAGGGTCAAAGTTCCGTTTGCATCGCTTGTTCGCCAACCCCGATGGCATTCCACGGAAATCTGCACGTTGCCCCGCCCGCCTTTGGCAGCGATCCTGATCGGCTGCCGTTTGTAATGTCTAAGGAGTCTTGAACCATGCGCGCCACCGATTTGCCGATGATTATTCAGGGTGGCATGGGCGCCGCCGTTTCTGATTGGCGACTGGCGCGAGCTGTAGCAGCTTGCGGCCAGCTCGGCGTTGTTTCCGGCACCGGTATCGATACGATCCTGATCCGGCGCCTGCAAGATGGCGACCCTGATGGCGCAATGCGGCGGGCCATGGCGCATTTTCCCGTTCCCGGCGTAGCCGAGCGCGTGCTGGAGGCCTATTTCCGGCCGGAAGGCCGCGCGCCTGATGAGCCATACGCGCTGCTGCCGATGTACAACCTGAAGGTGAGTAAAGAGCGGCAACAGGTGGCGATGCTGGCGGCTTTTGTTGAGGTGTGGCTGGCCAAAGAGGGGCATGATCGCCCGATTGGCATGAATTTACTGACCAAGATTCAGTTGCCCAATTTGGCCCTGCTTTATGGGGCGCTGCTGGCCGGGGTGGATGTGATCATTATGGGGGCCGGCATTCCGCGTGAAATCCCGGCGGCGCTCGATGCGTTGGCGGCTAACCAGCCGGCCCGCCTGACGGCAGAGATTGAGGGTGACGATGGCGCGCCGCCAACGTACATTACCTTCGAGCCGGCGGAGCATTGGCCGGGTGAGCCGCCGGCGTTGCGCCGGCCACTGTTTTTGCCGATTGTGGCCAGTGTGACATTGGCGACGATGTTTGCGCGCAAGATTGCCGGTGTCGATGGGTTGGTGATCGAGGGGCCGACCGCCGGCGGGCACAATGCGCCGCCGCGGGGTGAGTTGCAGCTCAACGAGCGCGGCGAGCCGATCTATGGGCCGCGCGATCTAGTTGATCCCACCAAGATCGCTGCGCTTGGCCTGCCGTTTTGGCTGGCCGGCGGCACGGCTTCGCCGGAAGGGTTGGCGGCGGCCCGCGCTGCTGGCGCGATGGGCATTCAGGTGGGCACGCTCTTTGCCTTCTGCACTGACTCGGGCTTGGCTGACCCGCTGCGCCGTTCGGTGCTCGAAGCGGCGGCCCGTGATGCGGTGGATGTCTTTACCGACCCGCGCGCCTCGCCGACCGGGTATCCGTTCAAGGTGGTACGTTGGGATACCGACCCAGCGCAAGGGGTGCCGCGCCAGCGGATCTGCGATCTTGGGTATTTGCGCACGATGTATCGCACGCCGAAGGGAACGATCGGCTATCGTTGCGCGAGCGAACCGGTGGCGACCTTCGTCAAGAAGGGCGGCGATCTGGCCGAGACGGAAGGCCGGCGCTGTTTGTGCAATGCACTGATGGCCAATATTGGGGTGGGGCAGGCGCGCGCCGATATTGGCGCCGAGCCGCCGCTGCTGACGAGCGGCGATGATCTGGTGCGGCTGCGCACGATCTTCGACCTAACGCAGGGCTATTCGGCGGCTGATGTGATCGCTTATCTGCTCGGCGAACGTCCGGCGATGCTCTCCTTCCCGGCGGCGCAACCGGCCGAGCCGGTTACGGCGCCCACGACAAGCCCGCATCGGCGTTGATAGTGAAATTGGTTGAAATGCGGCGTGGCGGCTCAATTTGAAAGCCTTCATCGGTGGCCGTCACGCCGGCCAGATAGAGGTCGAACCCGCGCCCGCCCGGCGGAATGGCGAGAAAAGCCAGCATTGCGCCGTCGGGTGAAAAGACCGGCGCGCGCGCCGTGCCGAGATCGGTCAAACGCACCGCCGATCCGCCAGTGACCGGCATGGCATAGAGATCACTTCCCCCGTTGATGCCAACTGCAAACACTAGCCAGCGCCCGTTGGGACTCAGGGCCGGATCGTAGGCTGGAACCGGCGCTCCCGGTAAGGGGGCAGCTTGGCCGCCGGCAATCCGGTACAGTTGTTGTTGCCCGTCACTGCCGAGCGGGGTGCGCACCGCGATCAGATCGCCCGATGGCAACACGGCGATACGGCCAAGCTGCGCATTCGGATCGGCGAAGACGGGTTGGCGCTGGCCGGTGAGGTCATAGCGGAAGATGGCCAGCGGCGCATCAGCCGGCGGATCACCCGCCGGCGGCGCAGCTTGGGCCGCAGCGAGCACCCCGCTGCCATCGGGCAACCACGTTGGATACAGTGCCCACATAGCGGCATAGACCCGCTCGAGACTGCCGGGAGGCGCCGCTGGGTCGTTACGGGTAAGTTGGGCAATGGTCGCGCCCGCGCTATCAGCGACGATCACATCACTGGCCCCGGCGCGCGGCACAACGTAAGCGATCCGTTCGCCAGCCGGATCAAACACCGCTTGCGTCGCCGGCGGCGCAATCACTTGGCGGGCTGTGCGTCCTTCCCACAACCAGATACCGCCGCTGTGACTAAACAAGAGCCTGCCCGGCAGTTCGTCACCGCGCAGGGTGGCCGGTGCGGTTGGCGTCGCCGGTGCGGTTGGTGCGGCGCAGGCGGTGATAAGGAGCAAAAGCAGGATCAGGAAACGCTTCATAGCACCAAGAAATCGTTACTCTTCGACGCGGCGGCGGCGGAGCCACGCCAACAGGCGTTGCGGCCACCGGCGCGCGCTAGGCGGCGGTTGCTGGATCAGGTCATCGGGCAGGTCGGGCGGCAAGAGCGCGCGCAAAGCAGATGGCACCACTGAAAAGCGCATCGGGGTCGTCCCGATGGGATCGCCATCAACCTGTACCGGTAAGGGCGGGCGGGTGATCACCTCGACGGTATGGGCGCGGTAGTAAGCGATGTCGGGATTGAGGCTGAAGCGGCGGCGCAAGATCGCGATGAGATGGCCGATGGCGTTAATCCCATTATCGCCTTTAATCACGCACACGTCGAGCAAGCCGTCATCAATGCTCGCGCGGTGGGTAATCTTGACCAGCCCGCCGTACAGTTGCGAATTACCGATCACAATCATCAACACTCGCGCCTTGATCGGGCGACCGTCGAGCAAGATGCGAGCGCGGGTGCCGCGAATCCGCATCACCTCTTCGATGCCGCGCGCCACATACGCCAAGGCGCCAAACCGGCGCTTTTCGTCGGGGCGGACATTTGCCGTAATCGCGGCGTCAAACCCAATCCCGGCCATCAACAGAAAGTAGCGGTCGCCAGCGCGGCCTAGATCAATCGTGCGCGGCGACCATGCCAGCATTGTTTGCGCGGCAGCGCGGGGTTGGAGGGGTAAACCCAATTCGCGCGCCCACACATTCATCGTGCCCAGCGGCAACGTGGCCAGCATGGTCTGGCTCCCGACGAGACCATTCACAACCTCATTGATCGTACCATCGCCGCCGGCGGCGACCACTAACTCATAGCCGTTGGCAGCGGCTTGCCGGGCAAGGCAACGGCCATCGCCGGGGCCGTTGGTCGGCTGCAAATCAACCGTCCATCCCTGTTCCCGCCAGACCTGAGCGGCTGCCTCAAGTTCGGCTTCCAACTGCCCGGCGTGGCCGGCGGTTGGGTTAAAGACAATCAAAGTGCGCATGCAAGTGTGCTCTCTGTGTATCAGGCTATGGTCAGTATAGCAGAATCCCTGCGCGGCGCTATTGCCAGCCGGCAACGCATGGTACAATAGGCGGGCGAAGGAGGGAGATGCCGATGAGCCAGTTGCAGCCAGAACCAATTGCGCCAGCGCCGGAGGAGCCGGCCCCGTTGGTGATCGCCGGCCCGCGCAGTGTTGATGATGATGAGCGCGAATGTCCCGTTTGTCAGGCGCAGATGCGCCTCTGGGCCGGATTTTATCGCTGCCGGCACTGTGGCTTTAAGGAGAGCTGCTGTTTCTGAATTGACACGCCGCCGTCTTTCCAGTACCATAACCGCTACGCAAACCGCTACACAGGCGGCGATCAACGACCGGGCAGACGCATGAACCAGTATGTAGCGCAATTTCTCGCTTATATGGCCGATGAACGCAATATGTCGGCCAATACAACCGCAGCGTATCGAACCGATCTCGATCAGTTGTGCAGCTTCTTGCAGGATCGCGGGATCGAACGCTGGGCCGATGTTGACGCCGAGGCGATGATGGCCTTTGTGCTCAACCTCAAAGAGAAAAAGTACGCCAACTCGACGGTTGCGCGCCGGTTAGCGGCGGTGAAGTCGTTCTTCGCCTTTTTGCGGGAACGGAACCTCATTAGCCACGATCCAGCCGAGCACCTCGATGCGCCGCGCGTCGATCGCTTCCCGCCGCGGGCGATTTCCCAGCATCAGGTTGATGAGTTGCTGGAGTTGCCGCTGCAAAACGGCACCCCTGAAGGTTTGCGCGATAAGGCGATGCTCGAAGTGCTGTACGCAACCGGGATGCGCGTCAGCGAGTTGGTCGCGCTGAATGTTGATGATGTCGCCTTTGATGCCAAAACCGTGCGCTGTTTGGGCCGGCAAGGCCGCGAACGCACTGTGCCGTTGAGCGATCCGGCGGTGACGGCGCTGGAAGAGTATCTCGATATCGCGCGCCCGCAGTTGGCTCGCCAAACGAGCAGCGATGATGAAGCGCTCTTCCTCAATCATCGCGGCAAGCGGTTGACCCGGCAAGGCTTTTGGCTCATTCTCAAGAGTTATGCCGAACAGGTGGGCATGCATGATTTGACGCCGCATATGTTGCGCCATTCCTTTGCCGCCCACCAGTTGCGCAGCGGGGTTGATTTGCGCGAGTTGCAAGAACGGTTGGGCCACGCCTCGATTGCGACCACGCAGATTTATACTCATCTGGCCGGAGAAACGCCGCCGTCGAATGCGGCCAATAACGGCCATGCCCATCATTCGTAACGCTGCGCTGCCGTGCAGGGTTATCGCAGCAAAGCTGAGTAGGCTCGTGTGAGGTGGTTGCGCACCCTGCTGGCCTGTGCTATACTCGTTTTGGCGATGAACCGGAGGAGTACGTCGCGATGAGCGCCCAGCGAGCCGGGGATGGTGCGAGCCCGGCGGCTCAGAATGGCGGAACGGCGCCGGGGAGCCGGAATTGGCGTTGAGGTGAGCGGCTCGCGCCGCTAACCGGGGTGGAACCGCGCGTCAGGTGTGATGCGTCCCCGGGCGACATGTTCGCCCGGTTTTTTATTGTGTGCGAAGGAGGAATCGCTGTGCCGGCTACATCACTCGACCAGATTGTGGCGCTGGCCAAGCGCCGCGGCTTTATCTTCCCCAGCAGCGAGATTTATGGCGGGTTGCAGGGGGTGTATGATTACGGCCCGCTCGGGGTTGAATTGAAAAACAACATCATCGCCGATTGGTGGCGCACGAATGTTTACGAGCGCGATGATATGGAGGGGTTAGATGCCGCGATCTTGATGAACCGGCTGGTCTGGAAGTACTCTGGTCACGAGGAGACCTTCAACGATCCGCTGGTTGATTGCCGCGTGTGTAAGATGCGCTGGCGCGCCGACCACATCCACGGCGTTTGCCCCAATTGCGGTTCGCGCGATCTGACCGAGCCGCGCCCGTTTAACATGATGTTCCGCACCCAGATCGGGCCGGTGGCCGATAGCGGCTCGTTCGCGTATCTGCGCCCCGAAACTGCGCAGGGCATTTTTGTGAATTTTGCCAATGTACTGACGACGACGGCTCGCAAGCTGCCGTTTGGGATTGCTCAAGTCGGCAAGGCGTTTCGCAACGAGATCAACCCGCGCAACTTCCTCTTCCGGGTGCGCGAGTTCGAGCAGATGGAGATCGAGTATTTCGTGATGCCCGGCGCCGATGAAGAGTGGCACCAGCGCTGGCTTGAGTCCCGGTTGGCATGGTGGGAGCAGATCGGTATTCCGCGCAGCCGGATCACGATCTACGATGTGCCCGCCGATGAGCTGGCCCACTACTCGAAACGCACCTTCGATCTGATGTACGACTATCCCAATATCGGCGTGCAAGAGATTGAGGGGATCGCCAATCGCACCGACTACGATCTTGGCTCGCACAGCAAAGATCAAGACCAGCTCAATTTAACCGCGCGCGTCAATCGCAACGAGGATAGCATTGCCCGCCTGACCTACTTCGATCAGGCTAGTGGCCGGCACGTGGTGCCGTATGTGATCGAGCCGTCGGCAGGGGTGGGGCGCGCGATGTTAGCCGTGCTGTGCGAGGGGTATGCCGAAGAGCTGACCAAGGCCTTGCCGGCTGACAAGCTGGCCGTGGTTGGCGAAGCGCTGCAATCGTTCCTCAAGTCGGTGGGTCGCAGCGAAAAGATCAGCGCCGAAGCGCGCGATGCGATTCTGGCGCGGGGTGAAGAACTCGGCCAAGCGTTGGCCGAGCGGTTGCCGGAAGTCGAGCAGTTATTGGCGATGCCGGGAGTGGATCAGATTGAGGTGGGCAAGAAACTGCGCGGCCAAGCCCAACCGCTGATCGACGAGCATTACCGCACGGTGTTGCGGCTCAAGCCGCGGCTGGCCCCGATCAAAGCGGCGGTCTTCCCGCTCAAGCGCAACCACGACCAACTGGTCGCCACCGCCAAAGAGGTGCGCCGCCGGTTGCAGCTTGGCGGCGACATGCGCACCGTCTACGACGACACCGGCGCGATCGGCAAACTCTACCGCCGGCAAGACGAGATCGGCACGCCGTTCTGCATTACGGTCGATTTCGACACGATCGGGCAGGGCAAAGATCCGGCCTTGGCCGAAACCGTTACGGTGCGCGATCGCGATACGATGGCCCAAGAGCGGGTGCCGATCGCCGAACTTGAAGCATATCTCCGCGAGAAGCTCCGCGCATAGTCACTTGTAGCGCCGCACAGCAGTGCGGCGTCAAGGCAGTGCGGCGCTACAAGAGCCAATGGTACACCGCGGTCTGGCCGGTGTTGTCGGTAATCTGCACTGCTAACCGGCGGCTCGCGCTGATGCCCGCCGGGTTGTAATAGCTAAATTGCCGCCATGCGCGCGGGCCGAGATCGCTCGCAAGGGTGGCTGCATGCCACGGTCCGTCGTCAAGCGCTAACGCTACGCGGGCAATACCCTGCCCTGCCGACCATGCCACTCCGCGCAGCGGTTGATGATTATCGCCTTGGAGAACCTCACTAAGGTTGAACAGCCGGCAATCAATGGCTAACGAACCATCGCCGTGCGCTGCGGGCGGCGCTGCTTCGGCTGAGAGCAGCGTGATCCGCTCGATCCATTTCATCCAGTACGCGCCGGCCCAGCCGGGCACAACCAACCGTACCGGTCCGCCGTGCAGCGTCGGCAGCGGCTGGCCGTTGACCGCATACGCTAGCATCGCATCGTGCCAGAGCTTAGCAAGGGGAACATAGCGTACCAGCGGCTGCTCGCCATAGCTCCAACAGGCGGCAAAGGCCGCCTGCGGCTTGACGCCGGCGGCTTCCAGCAAGAGGGCAACCGGAACGCCAATCCACTCGGCGTTGGCAATCGCTGCGTAGCGGTCGTTGCCGTCGTCGCGCCCAATGAGCACGGCAAAGAAGCTGCTGACCGGTTTGTGGAGCAGGTCGTCGTAGTCAATCACCAGCGGATGCCGGACAAGCCCGTCAATCGTCAATTCCCAACTGGCCGGGCTCAGGTCTGGGATCAGTTGCCGGTTACGCGCAAAGAAGTGCTCAATGTTCGTCACCGCTGCGTCGAGGATCGCGAGTGGCGGGTCAAGGATCAGCGGGTGGGTGGAGCGCTGGCGGAGCCGGTTGTCCTTGACCAGCGATTGGATTGGCGAGGTGAACGGGAGCGTCTCAAGTGACATACGAGCATCCGTTGGTGTAGAGTGCTTGGTCAACTACCGGCAGTATAGCGGCGCCGGCTGCAAAAATGATGACAATCACTGGCGTTAAGACTACAAAACGTTTAGCCATGCCGGTTAATTTGACGAGTAGTGAAAGGGTACGGTATAGTACTCATACTATGAGTATTCAAAGCGTAACAACAGTGTTGTGCAGGAGCTGGGCGGTTAGTGGTTGGACATACTGCGGCGAGACCGAGTTATGTCGCTGTGGTGATTGCGCAACTGCAGCGATTGGCGGCGAGCGGGTGGGTGATGCCTTCACAGAAACAGCCTCTTACCATTGAGCTAGCTCTGCTTGGGTTCGTGCGGCAGCGACCCATGCACCCGTATGAGTTATTTCAGCAGGCGCAAGCGCGCGATGGGTTGGGGTGCATTTGGCGGATCAAGCAAAGCCACCTCTACGCCGTGCTTGATCGGCTCGAAGCAGAGGGGTATCTCCGTTGCCATCTTGAAGGACAGGGCAGCCGGCCACCGCGCAAAATCTTCTCGTTGACCGAGCAGGGTGAAGCGATTTTTACCGAATGGTTAAGCACGCCGGTAGCGCATGGCCGTGATATCCGGTTAGAGTTTTTAGCCAAATACTACTTTGCCCGGCGTGAAGGGGTTGCGGCAGCAACGCAATTATTGGTGCGGCAAATCGTTTGTTGCCAAACATGGCTGGCAGAGAACGATATCAAGATCGCTGCGCTGCCGGCCGATGCGTTTGAACGGGTAGTGTTGCAATATCGAACGGGCCAGTTGCAGGCAGTGTTGGCGTGGTTAGAGGGATGCCGGCAGACGTTGGTTCAAGAGCGAGCAGAACATCTGTCCGGCGCCCGGCCCTTCAGGGCCGGGCTTGGCTTACGAAGCCCGCTGCGCGGGCTGCTGGCCCTCACCCCTGCCCCTCTCCCACGCCACTGGGAGAGGGGAGCGGAGAATTGAGCGTTGAGGCATTGCGTAGCGATGAATGGTTGTACTCGATCAAACGTTATGTTCGACCCTCAACACACGCTGGCAGAGGTTGTTGAACGCTAACAGGATATACATCATGATTCGATCGTTCAGTCTTCTCCTCTTCGCGCTCTGGATGCTAACCGCGTGTAGTACACCCCAAGCAACCGCAGCTACCGAGATCACGGTTGCAGCGGCGGCTGATCTCACTCCGGCGTTTCAGGAGATTGGGGCGCTGTTTACCGAACGCACCGGGATTCAGGTGGTGTTCAATTTCGGCTCGACCGGCCAGCTTGCCCAACAGATCGAGCGCGGCGCGCCGTTTGATGTGTTTTACGCCGCCAATAAGAGCTTTGTCGAAGATTTGGCTGCGAAGGGGGCAGTCGATGAGTCGTCGATGACCATCTATGCCCAAGGCCGGATCACGGTCTGGACGCGGCCCGATCAGGGGTTGCAACCGCAGCAGCTCACTGATCTGCTCGATCCGGCCTACCGCCGGATTGCGATTCCCAACCCAGAGCACGCTCCGTACGGGCAGGCGGCGCGCGAGGCGTTGGAACGAGCCGGAATCTGGGAGCAGATCAAAGACCGGCTGGTGTTTGGCGAGAATGTGGCCCAAACCTTGACGCTGGCCGATACTGGCAATGTCGAAGCAGCGATTGTCGCTCTCTCGCTGAGCGTGCAGAGCAATGGCCATTGGGTGCTGATTCCGGCAGAATTGCATCCCGATTACCCGCTGATTCAGATGGCGGCGATTGTGACCAGCTCAAAGCAGCGTGAGGCTGCGCGCCGGTTTATGAATTTTGTAAGCAGCCCGGAAGGGCACGAGATCATGAGCAAGTATCATTTCATCTTGCCCAACGAGAGGTAGCGGAGTATGAATTGGCCGGCGTTGTGGCTGTCATTGCAGGTGACGGTCTTGGCAACGTTCTTCATCGTTGTGATCGGTTTGCCGATTGCATTGTTCCTTGCGCGTACCGCGTTCCCCGGACGAATTGTGGTGGAGACGCTCTTGATGCTACCATTGATTTTGCCGCCGAGCGTGATCGGCTATTATCTGCTGCTAGCGTTGGGGCGGGGTAGTCCGCTTGTGGAATGGTTTCAGATCCGCATTTTGTTTTCGTGGCCGGCGGCAGTGGTGGCGGCGGTGGTGGTAGGGTTGCCGCTGATGATCCAGAGCAGCAAAGCCGCGCTAGCAAACGTTGATCCGCGGCTTGAACAAGCGGCGCGCACGTTGGGGGCCGGCGAACTGCGGATTATTGTCCGGATCACGTTACCGCTGGCCCGGCGCGGGATTGTGGCCGGCATCGTGTTGGGAGGCGCGCGGGCGCTGGGCGAATTTGGCGCTACCTTGATGGTGACGGGCAATATCCCCGGACGCACCCAGACCTTGCCGATCGCGATTTATGATGCAGTGCAAGCGCAACGGTACGCTGACGCCAACTTGATGGTGCTGGTCATGACTGCGGTTGCCTTTGTTGGCTTATGGTGGGTGCGCCAACTGGAACGTCCGCGCCCGGCGCCGGCTGCAACGCAGATCACGAGGCAGGAGGAAACCGATGCAACCGCGCTTGTTCGTTGATATCAGGCGCCGGTTTGATCATCTGACGCTGCGGATGCAGTTTCAGGTTGAAGCCGAGATCCTCGTACTGTTTGGGCCGTCGGGGGCGGGCAAGACGCAGACCTTGCAGGCGATTGCCGGCTTGATGACGCCGGATGAGGGCATAATCAGCCTTGGCGATACGGCATTGTTTCGCCGGCGCCTCGGCGAAACGCCGATCAACCTGCCGCCGCGCCGGCGCCGGATCGGCTATGTCTTCCAGCATTACGCCCTCTTCCCGCACATGACGGCGCTGGAGAATGTCGCGTTTCCGTTAGGCAATAGCGCGCAGGCCCGTCGTCGCGCTCACGAGCTGCTCGATCGCATGCATCTGGCCCATCTGGCCCAGCGTAAACCGCACGAATTGTCGGGCGGTCAGCAGCAGCGGGTGGCGATTGCGCGCGCTTTGGCGACCGATTCGCCGGTCATCTTGTTTGACGAGTCATTTTCGGCGCTTGACCAGCCGGTGCGTGACCAGTTGCACGCCGATCTACGCGCCTTACAGGCCGAGCGCGGTCTGATCGTGATCTACGTCACTCATAATCTCGATGACGCCTTTGCCGTTGGGCGCCGGATCGCGATTGTGCGCGAGGGCCAGATCGAGCAAATCGGGCCGCTGGCCGAGGTCTGCCGGTATCCGGCCAATGTGCGGGTGGCGCGGGTGTTGGGGATGGCCAATTTGATCACAGCGCGCGTGATTGGCATTGACCTCGATCGGGTCTGGCTCGATTGGCAGGGATGGCGGATTGCTGCCGCGCTGCCGCCGCAACTGCCGGCGCTGGGAGCGACGGTCACGGCCTTCATCCGGCCCGAAGAGATCTGGCTCGTCTACCCTGATCGCCCGCTGACCCGGTTTGCCGATCACAATCTGCTGCCGGGCCGGATTGTCGAGTGGCGGCCAGGCCGGCGGTTGTTTCAGTTGCACGTTGCGGTTGGGGGAGTGATGCTAGAGATGGCCCATCCCTACACCGCGTATACGGATCTCGATACGGCGGTAGGGAATGAGGTGCAGCTAAGTATTCACCCCGAAAGCGTCGTCATTGTGCCAGAAACCAGCCAAACTACGCATGATCTACGATCTCACCCGTCCGATCACATCCGGCATGCCGGTATATCCGGGTGATCCGCCGGTGCAGATCACGCCGCTGCCTAGCCCGCCATGGCAGATCAGTGCGCTACACTTAGGCACCCACAGCGGCACCCATCTCGATGGGCCGCGCCATCGTTTTGCTGATGGCGCCGGAATTGATGCGATTCCGCCTGAGCGGCTAGTCGGGCCGGGGATCGTGATTGATGCCCGCGGGTATGCGGCCAATGCGCCGATCGGGCCAGAAGTCTTGGCCGGCGTGGCGTTGCCGGCGGGCTTGATGGTGGTTATCCGCACCGGCTGGGAAGCGTATTGGGGAACAGATGAATATGCTCGCCACCCGTATCTGAGCGCCGGATTGGCGCAGGCACTGGTTGATGCAGGTGTCACGCTGGTAGCAATCGATGCCTTCAGCGTCGATTCGACTGTTGACGGCAATGATACCGCCCATGTTGCATTATTAGGGAAGAACATCCTCATTGCCGAAAACCTCTGCAATCTGGCCGCATTGGAATCCGGCGTCCGCTATACCTTCGCTTTCCTCCCTCTGCCCCTCGTCTATGCCGACGGCGCACCGGCGCGCGTGCTGGCTTGGCGCGAAACATAAACTATTTCCTAACCAAAAAAGCTATTCAAAATCGATTCAGTTCATGTTATGATAGTTGGGCGCAATAGATTGTTTGCGTCGTGAGATGTCTTGAGTTGCAATATAATATGATGAAGAGATTTTATTCTTGTGCGTAAACGGTGTTAACCACTCATTTCTCTAGCTTCATCTCTAGTAATAGTGGTTTTTTGTGGTAGATGCAACGTGCGAATATGATAGAGACGTTGCCTTGCAACGCCTCTTCAACGTTTTTTTGCCATGCAGGATACACTCGAACAGGCGATTCAGCACTTTGAACACCAACGCCGCCGTACTTGCCAGATCGCTGGTCTGCTTAGTGTGGTTTTAATCTCGATTGATGCGTTTGCCATTCTGTCCTCTGATCTCTACCGATCGTGGGTAGAGCGGTTGGTACATCTCGCCAATAATCTGGTTATGGTGACAGGTGCATTGGCGCTCGTTTGGATGCTCTCGCGGCGCTGCAATCAACTTACCTTCCTCGAACGGCTCGCCTTCTTCTTGTTTACCTTCGATTCGCTGGTATTCAATAGTTTGGTGCCGCCGCTGTTTGGCCAGACTCTTGCGCAACGCTGGCATGAGACCGTCAAGGATGATATTTGGTTGATGATGGTGGTGTGCGCGCTCGCCTTTCACCTACTTCGCTACCACATCGCGATGGCGTTTACGATCGGTTTTTATAGCCTTTCGGTGGCGATTGTGGGTGGCCAGATGGTATTCGCCAGCCTGCAAGGCATTAATCTTGAACCGGGTGGCGGGTGTTGCAAGTGTACGCTTCGGCAGCGGTGTTTTTGGGCTTTATCTACGTCATGAGTCATTATCGAGCGCAGGCGCAGCAGTTGCAAACCGAGTATGCCTTGATGAAAGAGTGGGCGCTCATCAATGGGTTGACCGGGATCGCCAACCGGCGTCGCTGCGAGCAGGCGTTGCAAGAAGCGATGGCGCGTTGCCGGCGGTACGATGAACCATTCACCATTTTCCTGTGGGATATTGATCACTTTAAACAGATCAACGACGTCTACGGTCACGAGGTGGGTGATCGGGTGTTGCGCCAGATGGCCCAGTTGGCCCGTGCCAAGATTCGCGCATCTGATGTGGTTGGCTGGTGGGGCGGGGAAGCGTTTTTCTTGCTGCTGCCGCATACCCGCTTGGGTGAGGCGATGCAGTTGATCGAGCGGTTGCGGTGTGCGGTGATGGCCGAGGTGGTGGTTGGCGATCGTCCGGTGACGGCCAGTTTTGGCGTGGCCGAATACTAGGGTGATGATGATCCGGCTGGATTCTTGGCGCGCGCTGACGCGGCTCTGTACACTGCCAAAGCTGCCGGGCGTAATCAAGTGCGGGCGCATCCGCCGCTGGCGAGCCAGTCTGTTGCGATCTTGTAACAGGCGCTCGCTACAGTAGTCAGCATGCACGGCAACGGCTGGTGTGTCGCGCCACGAGCGAGGGTCTACAGACGGCAGTACATGCCGGACGGATCGTTGCCGGCGGAACACCCTGCGTTTGGGCAAAAGATCCGGATGATTTCCCGCCAAAAGCAACCTCAGTCGAGTATGATGAAAGGGAGTCTTTTCGCGGTGTTCTCGTGGCTTGACGCTCGCACATTGCAAAGGCGCCTTGTTCTCGTATCATCGCTTCGCTGGCGGAGCATTGGCGAAGGTTCTATCCCTCATCATTGCTGCGGTGACGAAGCCCCTGTCTACTATGCAAACGGTCATCGAACAAGAACGCGGACGCTTCGACCAGCAACGTCGCCGCACTTACCAGATCGCTGGTTCGCTGGGTGTCTTGATGGTGGCAATTGATATTGTCAAGCAAAGCCTTGATCATACTCAGCCGCTCGTTGTGCGTCTCGTCTATATTGTTAATGATCTCTTTCTGATCGCGATTTCCCTCTTTGTGGTTTGGCTCGTCACCACCCGGCGCGGCAAATTAACGACCGTGGAACGGCTGATGTTTATCGTCTTCGCTGCCGAGTCGTTGTTATTCAACGGCATTGTGCCGCCGCTGCTCGGCCAAACCCTCGCGTTGCGCTGGGAGCAGACCGTTAATGATGATATCTGGTTCTTGTTCATGATCTGCACGCTCGGTTTTCACCTCTTCCGTCATCGGGCCAGTGTGCTGATAGTCACCAGTTTGTACGGTCTCTCGGTGATCATTCTGGGTGGCCAAATCCTGTTCAGTATGCCGCACGAACCGCTCGAACCGGGGTTGCGCTCGTTGCAAGTGTATGGCATGGGCGCGATCTTTCTGTGCTTTATCTATATTGTCAGCCGTTACCGGGCGCAGACCCAGCGGTTGCAGATCGAGTATGAGCTGATGGAAGAGTGGGCCTTTGTCGATATGCTTACCGGCTTGGCCAACCGCCGGCGTTGTGAACAGGTGTTGCAAGAAGCAACTGCGCGCTATCAACGGTACGGCGAACCATTTACGATCTGTTTGTGGGATATTGACCACTTTAAGCAGATCAACGACACTTATGGCCACGAAGGCGGCGATCAGATCTTGCGCCAGATGGCGCGTTTGGCGCGCACGATGATCCGTTCGACCGATTTCGTTGGGCGGTGGGGCGGCGAAGAGTTTTTCTTGCTGCTGCCCTGCACGCATCTCGCAGAAGCTGAGCAGCTTGCTGATCGTTTGCGCCATCGTATTATGGAGCACATAGGGCTTAGCGATCACGTCGTCTCAGCGAGTTTCGGTGTGGCCGAATATCACCCCAGCGACGATCAGACTAGTCTGCTGGCGCGAGCGGACTCTGCCCTGTATGAGGCCAAATCGACCGGACGCAACCGGGTCGTCGGCGCTGAATTGTCTCCTTCGTTTGGGTGAAAAAACTGCAATGGATCTACCCTAAGCCAGTCCTTGCTTCCCATTTATAGAAATGTGAAGATTATGTAAGCATGTGTTGGCCGGCCTTCATGATGGTGGTTCGCTGATACCCAACCGGTGACGGCGAGTTGTGGCGTGGCGTCGTACCGGCCAGACGATGATCAGACCAGCCTGCTAGTGCGAACCGATCGGGCGTTGTATACGGCCAAAGCCACTGGACGCAAGCGGGTTGAGATCGCGATCAATTGACGTAACAGCGAGACAACGGATCAGGAGCCTCTGCAATCGATGCTATAATAGCCACTACGCTGACCAAGCAAGGGGTTCTGTATGAGCATCGAGCAGATTGTTGCCGGGTGCGTGGTGCAGCTTGAGAGCATCCACACCGCACGCGAGCGTGCGATCGCAGCGACGCGCGTTTTAGTGCGGCAAAGCGCTAACAGTATTCGTGCTGCCCATCGCGGCGATTTTGCCACGGCCCGCCATCTCTTGGCGGTAGCCGAGGGAGTAGTAGCCGAACTCAATGACGCTACTGCCGGTGCGCCTGAAGTGCGCTACGCCGGTTACACCCAAGATGCCTTGAAAGAGTACGCCGAGGCGCATCTAGTGTTAGCCTTTTTGGCCGGTGACGAGCCGCCGACCGGTGAAATGATCGGCGTTGAGCCGGCGGCCTATCTCAACGGTTTGGCCGAGGCGGCGAGCGAGCTGCGCCGGGCGATTCTCGATGGCTTGCGCCGGGGTGAGGTGGCGCGTGGCGAACAATTGCTGGGCGTGATGGACGATATCTACAGCGCATTGATCACGGTCGATTTTCCCGAAGCGATTACCGGCGGTCTGCGGCGCACCACCGATGCGCTGCGGGCAGTGCTTGAGCGCACTCGGGGCGATGTGACAACGGCGATCAGGCAGGAATATTTGGCGACGGCGATGCGCGCGTTGGAGTCGCGGCTTGAGTAGCCGGCAGTCGTGAGGGCATGATGCAGGTTGATCAGGAAACGCAGGGTCGCCGCAATAAAGTGGTGAGCGCCGCCGATGCCGTGCAGGTGATCCGTAGCGGCGACACCGTCGCAACGGGTGGGTTTGTCGGCACCGGCTTTGCCGAAGAGATCGCGATCGCGTTGGCAGAGCGGTTTCGCGCTACCGGTGAACCGCGTGATCTGACGCTCGTCTATGCGGCGGGGCAGGGTGATGGGAAAGCGAAGGGGTTGAACCATCTCGGCCTGCCCGGTTTGGTGCGCCGGGTGATTGGCGGCCACTGGGGCTTAGTGCCGGCCTTGCAACGTCTTGCCGTCAGCGGGCAGATCGAAGCCTATAATTTGCCGCAGGGCGTGATTACCCACCTCTACCGTGACATCGCTGCCGGCAAGCCGCGCACGATTACGCGCGTCGGCCTCGGCACATTCGTCGATCCGCGCATCAGCGGCGGCAAACTCAACGATCGCACCCAGACGGATCTGGTCGAACTGATCACGTTTGATGGCGAGGAATATCTGGCCTACAAGACCTTCCCGATCCATGTCGCTATTCTACGCGGCACGACTGCCGATACCGAAGGCAATGTCACTATGGAGCGCGAGGCGCTGACGCTCGAGGCGCAGGCGTTGGCGATGGCCGCGCACAATTCCGGCGGGATCGTGATCGTGCAGGTCGAGCGGTTGGCCCAGCGGGGCACGCTTTCGCCCCGCCACGTCAAGATTCCCGGCATTCTGGTTGATTGTATCGTCGTCGCGCGTCCCGAACATCATTGGCAGACCTTTGCCGTGGCGTACGATCCGGCGCTGAGCGGCGAGATTCGGGTGCCTACCGAGCTGTTGTCGCCGATGCCGCTCAATGAGCGCAAACTGATCGCGCGCCGGGCAGCGTGTGAACTCCAAGCCAATGCGGTTGTGAATCTCGGCATTGGCATGCCGGAAGGAATTGCGGCGGTAGCCGCCGAAGAGGGCATCTCCGACTTGTTAACGCTCACGACCGAGCCGGGGGTGATTGGCGGTATTCCGAGCAGCGGGCTCAATTTCGGCACCGGCATTAATACCGATGCGATTGTTGATCAACCGGCGCAGTTTGATCTGTATGACGGCGGCGGGTTGGATCTGGCCTTTCTTGGCTTGGCGCAGGCCGATGCTGCTGGCAACCTTAACGTGAGCAAATTCGGCCCGCGGCTGGCCGGCGCTGGCGGCTTTATCAACATCAGCCAAAATGCGCGCCGGGTGGTGTTTGTGGGCACCTTTACCGCCGGCGGCTTGCAGGTGGCCGTCCATAATGGGAAGCTCCAGATCGTACAAGAGGGGCGCGAGCGTAAGTTCGTCGAACAGGTTGAGCACATTACCTTTAGCGGGCGCTATGCGGCCAAGCGGGGCCAGCCGGTGCTCTACGTCACCGAGCGCGCCGTCTTCCGGCTCACCCCGGCTGGGATTGAGCTGTGCGAGATTGCCCCCGGCATCGACCTTGAACGCGATATTCTGGCCCAGATGGCGTTTCGTCCGGCGATGGCCGCCGATGTGCGGGTGATGGATGCGCGCATCTTTCGGGATGGGCCAATGGGACTGCGGGCAGAACTGGTCGGCTTGCCGCTCGAACGGCGTTTCAGTTACGACCCGCACAGCGGCATTCTCTTTATCAACTTTGAAGGTCTGCGCATCACCCGGCCGGAACAGATTACCGCAATTGCCGATCACGTTGACCAACTGGCGCGCCGGGCCGGCCAGCGAATGGCGGCGGTGGTCAACTACGACAACTTCAGCATTACGCCGGAACTGTTGCCAGAATATAGCGCGATGGTCGCGCACTTGATGGAGCGGTACTACACCCGCGTCACTCGTTATACAACGAGCGCCTTTTTGCGGATGAAGATCGGCGATGCCTTGGCGGCGAGCGGGGTGGCGCCGCATCTGTTCGAGCAGCAAGAAGAGGCATTACGCGCGTTGCGCGCGTCGCCAGCCACGGATGCCGGTTAAGAGCGGGCTGCACCGCTAACCGGCATCAGCCTTCCCTATGGGTGCCCGAATCACCACAGTGGTGCCCGGCCCAGCGCCAAATTGCAGGGTGGCCCCAATCTGGCGGCAGAGGCCCTGCACCAGTTGCATGCCAAGGCTACCGCCGCCAGTATTGACTGTGGGTGGCATACCGACGCCATTATCAGCGACTTCGACCCGCAACGCATCACCCTCTTTATGCAACCGCAAACTGATGACGCCATCTTTGGCGCTATGGGGAAAAGCGTGCTTGACGCTATTCGAGACCAATTCGGTGACAATCAAGCCCAGCGCAATCGCCTGATCGATATTGATGCTAATGCCGTGGCTCACTTCGCTGGCCAGCCGGATCGGGCTGCCCCGCACACTGAGCGAACGCCAGACGCTGGTGGCAATATTTTGCAAATACTCGCCAATGTCAATGTGGGCCAGACTCTCTGAGCGGTACAGTTGTTCATGCACTAACGCTAAGGCGCGAATGCGGTTTTGGCTATCTTGAACCGCGGCGCTGACCCGCTCGTCGCTAATATTTTCGGCTTGCAAGCGCAAGAGGCTTGACACGATCTGCAAATTATTTTTGACCCGATGATGCACCTCGCGCAGCAGCAGTTCTTTTTCCGCCAGCGCGGCGCGCAGTTGGGCGGCGACCGCTTGCGGCCCCGACAAATCGGTCACCACCGCGCACATATTGGCTTCGGTTTCGTCGCGTAGGGCGCGCAACGAGATCTGGGCCGGTCGCTGCGAACCATCAACCGCTTGCAGGGTGATGGGCCCCTTGCTCGAACCGGCGGCGCCGGCAGAGAGCAGTTCAGCACAGAGCAGCCGGTCAGCCGGCGCGACCAGATCAAGCAACGAGCGGCCCGTCAATTGATCTTGGGGCAGACCGGCCATTTCAGCGAACTTGCTATTGCAATAGAGAATGGTGCCATCGGCCAACAGGGTCAAGGCGCCTTCATTCATCGTTTCGACCAACACCCGGTAGGGGTGTTCGGCGCCGCGCAGGGTATAGATCAACGGGCCACGCGGCCCATCAATCACCAGCGCATCAGCCTCGCCCATCTGTAAGGCCCGCACCAACTCTTCCAATTCAGCGAGGCGCGCTTGAAGGCGAGCAATCTCGGCCGGGCTCATCTGTGGCTCATGTCCCATACGGCACTTCCCTATATACTCGCGCGAGGGTGTATGGGGGCAACCCCGTGTGTTGCCGGTACCACGCTCGTGAAGCGACACTGCTTAATCATCATCGGTCAGAATATTCAACGCGGCAGCCACTCGCGGCCAATCCGACGAACGCAATTCACCGATAAACGCGGTAGGCGGGCCGGGTTCGACAACCAGCAGGGTCGGCGTCGCAATAATATGATCTTCGCGCGCCCGATCAGGCTGTTGATAGACATCGATCACCTCAAGCCGGTAGCGACCGGGCATATACCGCTCGCACAACCGGCGCACCGTGGTAATCGCGCGGGTCGAACGGCTGGTCGCGCCGGCGACGTACAACCGCAGCAATGGTACAACTGGCTGATTGGTGATATCCATCGGCTCAGCTCCCTGTATGTTGCCGGGGTGTTAGATCGAGCCCAACCAGCACCCGTTCCGTGTTCGAGAGATCGCCTACGATTTTGCGAATGGGCGGCGGCAATTTGCGCACTAAGGTGGGAATGGCCAGAATATTGTCGCTGATCGCCCGTTCGGGTTCGTGATGTAAATCGATCACGTGAACCCGGTAGCGGCTCTGCAAATATTGATCGCAAATCCGGCGCAAATTAGCGATCGCGAGCAGACTTTTAGGAGTCTGCCCGGCAATATAGAGCCACAGATCATATTCATACTCTGGCGCTTCATCTGCCATCGCTGCCCTCTTGAGTAGAGTCACGGTACCGGCTCGTCGCTAGCCGGCTTTGGATTTGCGCCTGTGCGCGCGCTTCCGACAGGGCTGCGTCCGCATTCATCTCGTCAGTGAGCGCAGCCAACTCGGCTTGCAACGCTTCGATCTGTAAAGACAACAATCGCTGTTGCAAGGCGTAGCGGCGCTGGCGCTGGATCGTTTCCCGCTCGCGCAGTTCATATTCGTGGCGGAGCCGCTCTTGTTCGGCGATGCGCGCGGCGCCAACCAACACGGTCTCGCCAGCGGCGTAAATGTCTACCAACCGCAACCCGTTCGCATCCATCACCAGCTCGCGCACCTGATTGGAATGGCGCATGCCACGGGATTTGAGCACCAGCAAGCTCCGGTTGCGTTCGCCGTTGGCCTCGTGGTTGCGCAAGACGATCCACGTATCGACCAGCGATGAAATATTGACCTCGCTTTGGGCCGGATCGGCGCCGGCATTGGTTAAGCTAGTAGCGAGGGTGGTGACCCCCAACGACTTGAGGCCATCGAAGAGTCGGAACAGCATGGTCGTAATATCAACCGGGCGGCTGATGGTATGAAAACCGGTGATCGGGTCGATCACCACTGCGCGCGCGCCGCTCTGTTCCACCACTTCGAGCAACGTGATCAAGTGGGTCTCTAGACCGGCCAGCGAAGGCCGGCTACTGATGATCTGCAAAAGACCGCGATCGCGCCATGGTTGCAGATCAATCCCGATCGAGCGCAGATTGCGCGCAATCTGATCGGCTGATTCCTCGAACGCAAAGAAGATCGCCGGTTCGCCGCGGGCGCAGGCAGCGGCGACAAACAACGCGCCAAGGCTGGTTTTGCCCGAACCGGTCGGGCCGCTCACCAGAATGGTGGAGCCGCGGTAATAGCCGCCGCCATCGAGCAATTGGTCAAGATCGGGAAAGCCGCTTGAGATGCGTTCAGCGGAAACCGGATACCTTAGCCCGAACGAGGTGATCGGCAGCATGGTGATGCCACGTGGCCCGATCGTGAAGGGATACTCGTTGACACCGTGCGATGAGCCGCGGTACTTGACGATGCGGGCATAGCGGGTCAATACGTGCTCGGTAATCCGGTAGTCGAGCAAGATGACGCAATCAGCCACAAACTCTTCGATCCCAAAGCGGCTCAACCCTTGCCCAGAACGTTCGGCGGTAATAATGGCGGTCAGGCCACGCTGGCGCAACCAGCGGAAGAGCCGTTGCAATTCACCGCGCAGAATGTTTTGGTTGCCAAACGCGCTGAAGAGGGTTTCGATGGTGTCGAGCACGATCCGTTGCGCCCCGATCCGGTCAATCAGCAGGCCAAGCCGGATGAAGAGACCTTCGAGGTCGTACTCGCCCACTTCCGCCACTTCACCCTGATCAAGCGAAATCTGTTCGATCAGCAACAACCCGCGTTGTTCCAGATCGGCGACATCAATAGCTAGATTGGCTACATTGATGCGCAAATCAGCCGGACTCTCTTCAAACGAGACAAAGATGCCGGGTTCGCCGTAGAGCGCCGCGCCGCGGGCCAGCGTCTCAAACGCCAGCAGGGTTTTGCCGCAGCCGGGGCCGCCGCAGATCAAGGTTGGCCGGCCCCGCGGCAGACCGCCGCCGGTAATGTCATCGAGACCGCGAATCCCGGTTGGCGCTTTGGGCAAGTTCGTGATGGCGGCAGGCAGTTCCACCAACGCTCCTCTTCTCCTCCAACAATGCCGACCCCTTCCCCGTAACGCACGGTGGCTACGAGTGGCATTATTCATCAGCCGGATCGGCGCGGTTCATCGCCTTGGCCGCGTGTTTGCCAGCCAACGCGCCGCACCCCAAACTGGCCATTTCAGCAATCATTGCCGCCAACTGGTAGCCGCTGCTTTGCGCCGGATCGGGATGGTACAGGCTCAGTACGCCAATCACCTCATCGTGTTGCCTGATAGGTAGCGACATCCGCTCGCCGAGCAACCCGTTCGGGATAAAATTGCATACATGGCTGTCACCGGCCAGACTCAACGCCCAGCGCCGTTCTCCCCAACACGAGCAGCGCGGCACCGGCCGGTGAACGAGCGGTTCACCCCAGTGGCCAACCGGATGGACGAGATCGGTGTCAGGGTTGTAGATCAACAAAGAACCACGGTAGCCGGGTAATAAAGTTGCACCAGCGGTAATGATGGCGGCATAAATCTCTTGACGCGAGCGCGCTGCGTTGAGGGTATGGGCAAGCGTGCCAAGCGCGGCGAGCGCCTGTTCGCGTTGTTCTAACAACGATTGATTGGTTTGGAGCCGGCGTTTCGCTTCTTGCAACTGGTTGATCGCCCGTTGCCGTTCGCTGACATCACGGAAAACGATTACCACACCCTCGTTGGTGCCGTCATCGGCGGTAATTTGAGCCACGGTATGTTCAACCAGCAAGCGATCGCCATTCCGGGTCAGGAGGGTGACCGGGGCCGGCAAGCCATTTACCGATTCGGGATGGTGGGGCGTGCTATCAGCCGGCAAGCCGGTATTGGTGGCCACCAAGGTATAGACGCGCGCTAAGGGCCAACCGATCGCCTCTTCGGGGGAAATGCCCAACAGGCGCGCAGCCACCGGATTAACGAAGGTGATCCGGCTTTGCGGATCGGTGACAATCACGCCATCGCCAATGCTGGTCAAGGTGGTGCGGAGATGGCGTTCACTCGCCTGCAGGCGCCGTTCGAGCCGGTGCTTATAGGCGGCGACGGCGATCGCGACCTCAAGCTCGCGTTCATCAAACGGTTTGAGCAGGTAGGCCCACGGTTCAGCGAGGAGCGCCTCGCGCAAGGTCTGATCGTCGGCGTGCGCGGTCAAAAAGACGACCGGCACCCCCCAACGGCTGTAAATCTGGCGCGCGGCTTCAATGCCGTCCATCGCTCCGCTGAGGCGAATATCCATCAAGACCAGATCAGGCGGCTGGCGCGCCACCGTAGCCAACGCCGCTTCACCACTCGTCACTACATCGGCGACCGAATGGCCAATGCGCCGCAAGGTCTGGCTCAGGTCTTGGGCAATGATTAATTCGTCTTCGACGATCAACACCCGCATGTGTTTTCTCGGAGCTTAGCTGCAAAAGCGGTTAGTTGTACTGCTAGTATACCGCGTTATCTATAGTTGTGTTGCGGAAAGATCTCTGACCAGATCCGTACAATGATGACAAGTATCGCCAAAGCGACGACTTGCGACCCGCGCACATGGCCCGGCAAGAGCCAACCGGTGGCGGCAAATCCTTCGCCGATCAGCGTACCGGCGGCGAGCAGAGCGCTGACAGTGAGAAAGAGCATGCCGGGTGGTTGCGGCTGGCGATACCGCACCCGCCAGACGACTAAGGCAATCAGCGCGGTGAGCGCAGCGTAGAGTTGGGTGGGGTGGCGCCATTCACCCCACAGATTGATCGCCCACGGCACTTCAGCCGGTAGACCATAGCCATCACCGCTGGCCAGTTGGGCAATGGCATGGGTGAGAGCGGCGAGGGCGATTCCCGGTGCGAGTGCATCGAGGGTGGGCCACAACGGCCAGCGTTGCCGCCAGAGCATCAATCCGCCGATCACGATGGCCGTCGCCACGCCGGCGGGCGGAAAAAAGGCTTGCAAATCACGCGAGAACAAAGCCCACGGATCGGCCACATAACTCGGCCATGCCATCAGCGCATAGCCAAGGCGCGCGCCGATGACACCGGCCAGCAGAGCGATAAAGACGACGATCTCGAGCCGGTCACCGTCGAGCTGGTAGATGCGGGCAGCGCGTCCAACGACTTGCAGGATGAGCCAGCCGCCTAACAGCAGGATTAGGCCGGGCGTGTACAAGGCAAAGGGGCCAATGTTGAGTACAGGAAGCATAGGTTTTGGAAGCGTATGCGGTTATACGAGCGACAATAGGGCCGGTTGCGTTTGGTGTTGATGCAGCGCGGCAGCGCGGCCTATTCACCGAGCAACGGTTCGATCACGCTGCGCAGGCTGGCTTCGCTGAGCGGCCCGCCAAAGAAGACCTCCCGGATGACACCGGTGCGATCAACAATGAACGTGGTTGGCAACATCCGGACACCATACCGCTGGCCGGTTTCGCCGTCACGGTCGAACACGATCGGAAAACTCAACCCGAACTCGCGTTGCATCGCCGCCACAGCGACTTCATCGTCTTGCACCGTGCTGTTGACGGCCAGAATCGTCAAACCACGTTCGCGTTCGGCTTGGTAGAGTTTTTCCAACGTAGGCATTTCGGCCCGGCAAGGGCCGCACCAACTAGCCCAAAAATTGACAATCACGACCTGACCGCGCAACGCTGACAGCGGCAGCGTCTCGCCATTGGCCTGCGGCAAAGCAATGGCCGGCGCGACAAAGCCCGGTCGCGGGCTCACCGTTACCGGCGGCAGATCCGGCGGCCGGCTGATGACAATCCAGCCGATACCTGCAATCATGAGCATGAGGGTCAACCAATCACGCTGAGTCTTGTTCATAGCATCCATCGTCTCAAGCGACGGCCCGCGGGCATGTCGCAGCAATGATGTCACAGTAACAGAGCGTTGCGGCGATACTGTTTGCAACAAATACGCTAATTTATGGTATCATATAACGAGTCTGTGACCAACACAGCGTGTAACTCTCACCGATATGATAAGGTCACGCGCACATGTAGGCGCATTGCCGCCGCCAACTGCGCTACAGCGCCGCCAATAAAGCGCACTGTAAGCACAGCTTCCCGTTCTCGTTATTCGTTATTGTGGTTGAGTCTGTGAGTCCGACACGCCATTGCTCGGCGAGGCGCACTGTTCGTTGGGCGCGCCGGTGCGGCATGGCAGCAACGGGCGCCATTAGAGTCGCGGAGCCTTCTGGAACAGGAATATGGAAACGCTTGAACTGTCGCTGATCACGCCACGGGTTTCGCTCATTGCAGCGGCTGAGAACTATGGCCGCTTCGCCATCGCGCCGCTGCAACGCGGCCATGCCTCATCGCTCGGGAATGCGTTGCGCCGCGTGTTAATCTCGTCAATCCCCGGCGCCGCCATTACCCGGATCAAAGTGGCGGGTGTGATTCATGAATTTACCGCTATTCCCGGCGTCGTCGAAGACGGCACCCAGTTGGTGCTCAATGTGAAAGGCATCCGGCTGCGTTCATACAGCGATCGGGCAGTGGCGTTGCAGTTGGTCAAGCATGGCCCCGGCCCGGTGTTTGCGGGTGATATTGATACGCCGAGCACCGTCGAGATCGTCAACCCGCAACACTACCTTTGCACGATTGACGATGAGAACACCACGCTCGAAATGCAGTTGACGGTTGAGCGTGGCCGGGGGGTGCAGTTGGCCGATACGGTGAGCGGCATGCCGATCGGCGAGATTGCGGTTGATGCCCTCTTTAGCCCGATTCCGCGGGTCAACTTCTTGGTGGAAGAGATGGGTGATGACCCGCTCACCGGCTACGATCGGCTCATTCTTGAGATTTGGACTGATGGCACCATCAAGCCGGGTGATGCGTTGAGCCACGCCGCTCAAGTCTTGACCCAGTATTTTGGCCGGATTGTGAGCTTGAGCCAGCCGGAAGAGCCTGAACAGCAGCCCAATCTGCCCCCGCCGATCCCGGAAGAGATTGCAAATCGCACGATTGATGAGCTTGGTTTGAGTACGCGGACTTACAATAGTTTGCGCCGCGCGGAGATCCACACCATCGGGCAGTTGTTGCGCCTTGATGATCGTGGCCTCATGGGGATTCGTAATTTGGGCGCGAAGGGGATCGAAGAGATCCACCATCGGCTTGAGGCGCTCGGCTATCGTTCGGGTGAAGCCGCCTCCGGCCGGTTGCCCGCCTCATCTGCCGACCACACTACTCCGCCAACCGGTGCAACCCACGCAGAGGAGTTATAAGACACGCAATGGATGACAAGCGTATGACGACAGGCACCCCCGAATCAGTTGACAAGACGCGCCGGCGCCGGCGCCGGGTGAATGGTGATGCGGGGGCATCAGCCGGGAGCGAAGGCGTGCCGGCCTCGCCGGCAACAACCGCCGTGGTCGAAGAACCTGTGACCATGCAGGGTTCCGGCTTACTGGAAATTGTTCCCGAAGGCCACGGCTTTTTGCGCAATCCGCGGCTGAGCCCCAGCAACGATGATGTGTATGTGGCGCAATCCCAGATCCGCCGCTTTAATCTGCGCACCGGCGATATGATCGAGGGGCGCGTGCGCCCGCCCAAAGAGGTTGAACGTTACCCCTCGTTGCTCTACGTCGAGCGGATCAATGGCCTGCCAGCCGAAATGGCCCAGAAGCGACCGCTGTTCGAGCAGTTGACGCCGATCCATCCCAATGTGCAGATTGTGCTCTCGACTGAGCCGAATATTCTGCCGACGCGCATTGTTGATGTGATTGCGCCGATTGGGCGTGGCCAGCGTGGTTTGATTGTCGCGCCTCCTAAAGCTGGCAAGACGATGTTGCTCAAGGCGATTGCCAATGGCGTGACGACCAATGCGCCTGATATTCAGCTCATTGTACTCTTGATCGGCGAGCGGCCCGAAGAAGTGACCGATATGCGCCGTTCGGTACAGGGCGAGGTGGTGGCCGCTACCTTCGATGAGCCGGTCGAGCAGCATATTAAAGTGGCTGAATTGGTGCTCGAAAAGGCCAAGCGGCAGGTGGAGCATGGGCGCCATGTGGTGATTTTGATGGATTCGCTCACCCGCTTGACCCGCGCCTATAACATTGCAATGCCGCCGAGCGGGCGCACCCTCTCTGGCGGTGTTGATCCTGCGGCCCTCTACCCGCCCAAGCGGTTCTTTGGCTCGGCGCGCAATATCGAAGATGGCGGCTCGCTCACCATTATCGCTACCTGCCTCGTTGATACCGGTTCGCGTATGGACGATGTGATCTACGAGGAGTTCAAGGGCACCGGTAACATGGAGCTGCATCTCGATCGTAAGCTGGCCGAGAAACGCATCTTCCCCGCAGTTGATATTCAGCGTTCGGGCACCCGTCGCGAGGATCTGTTGCTCGATCCGGTGACGCTGCGCCAGAGCTGGATGCTGCGGCGGATGGTCAGCATGGTCGGCGAGAATGAGGGCGCTGAGTTGATGTTGACCCGGATGGCTAAGACGAAGAGTAATGCTGAGTTTCTTGCGTCGCTGGGCAAAGTTGGCTCCTAATCACCTCGCTGTGCGTGCGCATGTCCAGTGATGTCGAGCTGAGCGGGATTGTGATTGCCGGTGGACGTAGTCGCCGCTTTGGGGTTGATAAGCGGCGGTTGCGGCTGTGGGGCGAAAGCGGCCCGCATTTGCTCGGCCATGCTGTTGCGTTGTTGCAACCGCTGTGCGTCGAAACCATCGTCGTGCTCAATGATGCCGAAGCGTGGCCCGACGTGCCGGCGCGGATCGTGCCCGACGAGCAGCCGGGCAGCGGCGCGCTCGGCGGTCTGATCAGCGGGTTGCAAGCCATGCGCACGCCGGCGGCGTTGGTGATTGCTGCTGATATGCCATTGATCGTTCCGGCGGCGCTGGCGGCGCTGGCGCGGTGGCCGTTTACCGGCGATGCGCTGGCGCCTACGCCCCCCGGCCAGCCTGATCAACCACAACCCCTATTCGCTGTCTACCGGCACAGCGTGCTCCCGCAGTTGCGCCGGGCCTTTGCCGCCGGCGAACGCCGCTTGCAAGCGGCGTTGATGGCGTTGCGTTGGGTCGATCCCGGCCCGGCCCTCTGGCATCGTTATGATCCCGCTGCGCGTTCGTTGCTTAATCTGAACACGCCAGACGACTTGGTTGCCGCCCAAGCGTGGTTGCGCCAAGTTGAATAATGGCCGGTTGTCGAGCGGTGGCGTTTGGCGTTGCTCGTGTGCGCCGCCAATTTGAAAGAAATGTTATCTTACAATGTGGTGACTCACAGGTATCGTTTATATAGTTGATTTATGCTTGTTGGCACCACGTGGATATTCGCGCATTCGACGACCGAGTTTAACAATGCAGCAGCGTTCTTCTCCCAATGGTGTGGTTGGGTCGTCCGCCGACTCTGTTTCGTCGGCGTTAGAGGTGTTACGGCAAAAATTGCTGGTGGCGTATGACGGTGCTTGCGCGATCAGTGGTTGCCAAGTAGCCGCAGTGTTGCGTCCGGTCTTGATCGATCCGCACGGGCCGGCGGAGCCGCACAATGCGCTGTTGTTGCGCGCTGATTTGCAGATCCTCTTTCATGCTGGCTTATTGACGATTGATGCGATGACGCTGGAAGTGCTAGTGGCGCCGGAGTTGCGGGATAGCGAGTACGGTGCGCTGGCTGGCAGGCGGCTGCGCCAGCCCAACCGGCTGGCATTGCGGCCTAACCGGCACTTGTTAGCGACGCATCACCGATTGTTCCAGCTCGAACAGCCAGCGACTGATGCACTGGCTATCCAGCGCCCGCTGCTGCGCCAATTGCTAGCTGTGCAGAGCTGGGTGAACAGTCTGACGTTTAGTCCCGATCAGCAAATGCTCGCGACCGGTTCATGGGATGGCATGCTGCGGCTCTGGCGGTTGCCTGATGGCCAATTGCAGCGCGTCATCAGCGGGAATATTGGCGAACTCAATGCCGTCGTGTTTAGTCCTGACGGCCAGCGGATTGCAGCGGCTGGTCGCCAGCACGGCGCGCGGATCTGGCGCGTTGCTGATGGCGAACTCCTCGTGCATTTGGGTGATGACCAGCGTCACGGTGCGTTTTTTAGCATTGCCTTCCAGCCGCACGGTGATTTAATCGCCACCGGCGGCTGGGATCCAGCGGTCTATTTGTGGCACGCGACTGATGGTCGTTTGAGCGGCATATTGCCCGGTCACGATGGGGTGATCAATAGCGTCGCCTTTAGCCCTGATGGCAATCTGCTGCTATCCGCCGGCCATGATCGAGTCTTACGGCTCTGGCAGATGCATGATCGCTCATTGGTGCGGGCGATGCGCGGGCATAGCGACGCGATCTTCAGCGTTACCTTCAGCCCGAATGGCCAATTGGCGGCGAGCGCCGGCGGCGATGGCCTGATCTTTATCTGGCGGGTTGATGATGGCCAGCCGTTGCAGATGTTAGCAACCCCGTCTGGTGCCTGCTTCAGCTTAGCATTTAGCCCTGATAATCAGTATCTCGCGAGCGCGCACTATGGCCGGATCGTGCGGATCTGGCGGGTGCGCGATGGGGCGTTGCGCTGGGAGTTGGGCGGACATAACGAAAGTGTCACCTCGGTGGCGTTTGCGCCGGGTGGCGATTTGTTGGCCAGCGGCAGCTTCGATTCAACTGTGCGAATCTGGTCGTATCAATAGCTGGTTTGCGCAGGCGATGGCGGCGCGCAGGTATACATTCCGCTAAAGGGGGAGATTGCTTCGGGCGCTGCGCGCCCTCGCAATGACAGGTTGGTTCCCGTCTGTCATTGCGAGCCGCGCGGAGCGCGGCGAAGCAATCCCCCGCGAGGACGGACTGCACCTGCTCAGGCATGGGTTGCGCTGAAGGGGGAGATTGCTTCGGGCGCTGCGCGCCCTCGCAATGACAAGGGGGCGTGGCGCCCGCTGCGCTGGTCGCCACCACTCCCTCGCAATGACAAGGGGGTGAAGCGCGGTGAAGCAATCTCCTGCGAGAGCGGGAGGGATGCGCTCAGGCATGGGTTGCGCTGAAGGGGGAGATTGCTTCGGGCGCTGCGCGCCCGCTTTCCCGCTGTCATTGCGAGCCGCGCGGAGCGCGGCGAAGCAATCTCCTGCGAGAGCGGGAGGGATGCGCGCAGGCATGGGTTCCGCTGAAGGGGGAGATTGCTTCGGGCGCTGCGCGCCCTCGCAATGACAAGGGGGCGTGGCGCCCGCTGCGCTGGTCGCCACCACTCCCTCGCAATGACAAGGGGGTGCGGCGCTCGCTGCGCTGGTCGCCACCACTCCCTCGCAATGACAAGGGGGTACGGCGCATCCACGTTCGGTCTGTCATTGCGAGCCGCGCGAAGCGCGGCGAAGCAATCCCCCGCGAGGACGGACTGCACCTGCTCAGGTATACATTCCGCTGAAGGGGGAGATTGCTTCGGGCGCTGCGCGCCCTCGCAATGACAAGGGGGCGTGGCGCCCGCTGTGCTGGTCGCCACCA
Source organism: Chloroflexus islandicus (assembly GCF_001650695.1). GTDB lineage: Bacteria > Chloroflexota > Chloroflexia > Chloroflexales > Chloroflexaceae > Chloroflexus > Chloroflexus islandicus. The sequence continues at coordinate 35,402 of NZ_LWQS01000034.1, read as the reverse complement.
CTCCCTCGCAATGACAATGAACGTAAGGTTTCGGTCATGCTCCATCATCACCACGCCGTGCGCGCGTTTTATCGCCAGACGGACTGGATGTTCCGCGTGCTCGGCATCATCCGTGGATCGCAGGCGATGCATGCCGGTTTGTGGCAGCAGGCGCGCAGCCATCGCGCTGCCCTGCGTTCGATTGATGAGACATTGTTGGCTGCGGCCCAGCTTGCTCCCGGTGAGTGCTTGCTCGATGCCGGTTGCGGCGCCGGTGCGAGCGCCAATGCGATTGCTGCTCGCCACGATGGGCCGGTGATCGGCCTCACCATTGTGCCCGAACAGGCCAAGCGGGCGCGGCGCGGCGGGCCGGCAACGTTTGTGTGCGCCGATTACGCTGCGGCGCCGCTGTGCAACGCGAGCTGCGATGTGGTTTGGATGCTGGAGAGCATCTGCCATGCGCCGGATAAGCCGGCGCTGTTGGCTGAGATCAGGCGCGTGTTGCGTCCGGGTGGCCGGTTAGTCATTGCTGACCGTTTCGCAGCGCGATCTGATCTTTCCCCGGTTGAGCGCAAGCAGTTGCGGTCATGGTTACGCGCGTGGGCCATGCCCGATTTGGTGACGGCTGACGAGTTGATCGCGCTGGCTGAAACAGCCGGTTTGCACTTGTGCCAGCGCGAAGACCTCACCCTCAGCGCCGGGCCGTCGCTGCGCTTCCTCGGCCATTTCGCCCAATTGACTCTGCCGGCGGCGCTCGTGCTGCGCGCGCTCCGGTTGCAATCTGAACTTCAGATCGAAGCGATGCGCGGCTGTATCGCCCAAACCCGCACCCTCAACGCTGGCCTCTGGCGCTATTATCTGTTGGTGTTTCGTTACCAGTAACGATGCGTTGGAAATAGTACTATGGAGTGCGGCAGTCAAACTGCCGCACTCCATATTTGCGCGCTATGCTCGCTGCATCCGCTTGAAACCGGTGATGCGATTGCGCTGGTCTTAAGCGTATCTCTCGCGAGTATACTTGACAAAGCAGCATCTTCATCGTTCCCATCTGGTGGAGTAGACCTATGGAAACTAATGGAGGAACGCACCAGCCTGAGCAGTTCCGCACTTTGCAAATGACCGTGTTGATGACGCCTGATATGGCTAATTTTGCCGGCAATGTTCACGGCGGTCATATTTTGAAACTGCTCGATCAGGTGGCTTTTGCATGCGCGTCACGCTACTCTGGACGGTATGTGGTGACGGTCTCGGTCGATCAGGTGATTTTTCGCGCTCGCATTCACGTTGGCGAATTAGTAACGTTTTTGGCTTCCATTAACTACACCGGCAATACGTCAATGGAGGTGGGGATTCGGGTGGTGGCTGAGAATATCACGGCGCGCACCCAGCGCCACGTGATGACCTGCTACTTTACAATGGTGGCGGTTGATGACAATTTTCGCCCGTGCCCGGTGCCGCCGGTGCGGATCGAGACGGCGGAACAGCGCCGGCGCTGGATGGCGGCCCGTTTGCGCCGTGAGTTGCGCCGCGAGATCGAGCAGCGCAGCCTTGAGATTCGCCAGCACCCGGAAGATTTTATGAATGAACTCGATAGCGAGCCGCATTAGGGAAAAACATTGACGAGCGCACTACCTCTTCGTATACTACAGGTATGGCGCGAATCTTGATAGTTGAAGATGAAACTGAAATTGCCTCTTACCTGCGGCGTGGCCTTCACCTCGAAGGCTATCAGGTTGATGTTGCCTATGACGGCATCCGTGGCCTAGAGATGGCCGTTGCCGGCAACTACGATCTGGTCGTCCTCGATTTGATGCTGCCGGGGGTGGATGGGCTTGAAGTTGCGCGCCGGCTGCGCGCCGAGTCGAGCGTCCCGATCATTATCTTGACGGCGCGTGATGCGGTGCGTGATCGGGTGATCGGGTTGGAAGCCGGCGCTGATGATTATTTGGTCAAGCCGTTCGCCTTTGAAGAGTTGCTGGCTCGCATTCGCGCCCAATTGCGCCGTCAGCAGGTCAGCCAAAACCAAGAGGTGTTGCGCTTCGCCAATCTGACCCTCGATACTCGCTCGCGCGAGTTGCGCGTCGGCGACCGGCGAGTGGAGCTGACGGCCAAAGAGTACGATCTGCTCGAACTCTTTATGCGCCATCCGAATCAGGTGCTGACCCGCGACATTATCTACGATCGGGTGTGGAATTACGATTTCGGCGGCGAGAGCAATATTATCGAGGTCTATGTGCGCTATTTGCGCCAGAAGCTCGAAGCCAACGGCGAGCCGCGCTTGATCCATACCGTGCGGAGCGTGGGGTATATTTTGCGGGAGGATGCGTAGCGAACGGTAGGGGCATAGCAACGCTATGCCCCTACCGTTCGCTCAAGGCTGCAATTAACTCTTGCACCGCACTCACCACCGGCAAACTTCCCTCAACCACCGCCTGCTCGATGACGGGCAACCGTTCGCGCACGGCAGGATGGGCAAAAAAGAGCGTGCGCAACTGTTCGTCAATTAAATGATAGAGCCAATCGCGAGCCTGCTCACGGCGGCGGGCAGCAAAGACGCCGCTGGCCGTCATCTCGGTGCGGAAGCGCTCGATCTCTTGCCAAACGGCGGTGATGCCGTCGCCAGTCAGCGCTGAACAGGTGCGCACTGGCGGTTTCCAACCCGGCGTGGCCGGTGAGAGGTATCGCAGTGCGTGGCGATACTCAGCTTGGGCCGCCAAGGCGCGCGCTCTGTTGTCGCCGTCGGCTTTGGTGATCACCAGCGCATCGGCCAGCTCGATCACCCCTTTCTTAATCCCTTGCAGTTCATCACCAGCGCCAGCCAGCATCAACAACAAGAAAAAGTCCACCATCCCGCGCACCGCCGTCTCGCTCTGGCCGACACCGACCGTCTCGACCAGCACCACATCAAAACCGGCGGCTTCGCAGACCAGCAGCGTCTCGCGGGTCTTGCGCGCGACGCCGCCCAAACTGCCGCCTGACGGCGAAGGCCGGATATAGGCGTTGGGGTGGCGGGCGAGCCGTTCCATCCGGGTTTTATCGCCCAAAATGCTGCCGCGCGAGATGCTGCTCGATGGGTCGATGGCCAAGACCGCGACCCGGTGGCCCTGTTCGCAGAGCATGGTGCCAAGCGCCTCGATAAAGGTACTCTTGCCGACGCCGGGTACGCCGGTGATGCCGACCCGGAGCGAGCCGCCGGTGGAGGGCAGCAGTTGGCGCAGCACCTCTTGCGCTTGGACCATGTGGGCCGGAGCGTTGCTCTCGATCAGGGTGATGGCGCGGGCGAGAATGGCGCGGTCGCCGTTGCGCACCCCCTCGACATACTCCTCGACCGTCAAATGCCGGCGGCGTGGGCCAGACGGTGGCGTGGCGGGGGCCGGCGCACTGCCGGGCAGACCATCGTGGCGGCTGGCGATCCCGGCGAGCACCGACAGCGCAAAGGGCATCTCTTCGGCGGTTGGCTGGTTGTTGGTCATAGGTGTTGTTGTTTGGCTGAACAGGAGCACTGGGTGTGTGAACCATCACCCCCGGCCCCTCTCCCCGCCGGTGGGGAGAGGGGTGACTATCTGCGATGCACTCACGGTCTCACTGGGCCGGCGCAGCGATGCTATCGCCATGCAGCCGTTGTTGCAGTTCGCGCAACAGCTTCTCGGCGGCGACCGGCAAGATGGTGCCGGGGCCGAAGATCAGCGCCGCGCCATGCGCGCGCAGGAACTCGTAGTCTTGTGGCGGAATAATCCCGCCAATCACGACCATGATGTCCTCGCGGCCCAGTTTGCGCAACTCTTCCACCAGTTGCGGCAAGAGGGTCTTGTGGCCGCCGGCCAACGAGCTAATCCCGACCACATGCACGTCGTTTTCAACCGCTTGCCGGGCCACCTCCTCCGGAGTCTGGAAGAGCGAGCCAATATCGACATCGAAGCCGAGGTCGGCAAAGGCCGTTGCCACCACCTTGGCGCCGCGGTCGTGGCCGTCTTGCCCGATCTTGGCGACCAGCATCCGGGGCCGGCGACCTTCGAGGGCAGCGAAGGCATCGGCCATAGCGCGCACGTGCTGAATCTGCTCGGCGTCGCTGTACTCGCTGCTGTAAATGCCGGCCACCGAGCGAATTTCGGCTTTGAAGCGGCCAAAGACCTTTTCCATCGCCATCGAAATCTCGCCGAGGGTGGCTCGTGCGCGGGCAGCTTCAATTGCTGCCGCCAGCAGGTTGCCTTCACCGGTCGCCGCCACGCGGGTCAGCTCATTCAACGCCGCCTGCGTCTTAGCCTCGTCGCGCTCGGCGCGCAACTGTTGCAGCCGTTCGATCTGCTTTTGGCGCACGGCAGTGTTGTCAACTTCCAGAATCTCGATCGGTGCTTCGTATTCAAGCCGGTACTTGTTAACACCGACGATCGTCTCGCGGCCCGAATCGATATGGGCTTGCCGGCGGGCAGCGGCCTCTTCGATCCGCAACTTGGGCAAGCCGGCCTCGATAGCCTTGGCCATGCCACCCAGCTCTTCGACCTCTTGGATATGCGCCCACGCCCGGCGGGCCAGCGCATCGGTCAGCCATTCGAGATAGTATGAACCGCCCCACGGATCGACGATCTTGCAGATGCCGGTCTCTTCTTGCAGGTACAACTGGGTATTGCGGGCAATACGGGCCGAGAAGTCGGTCGGCAGCGCGATCGCCTCGTCGAGCGAATTGGTGTGCAACGACTGGGTATGGCCGAGGGCGGCGGCCATCGCCTCGATGCATGTGCGAGCCACATTGTTGAACGGATCCTGCTCGGTGAGGCTCCAGCCTGAAGTCTGGCAGTGGGTGCGCAACGCCAGCGAGCGGGGGTCTTGCGGGTTGAACTGCTTGATAATCTTGGCCCAGAGCAGGCGGGCGGCGCGCATCTTGGCGATCTCCATGAAGTAGTTCATCCCGATCGCCCAAAAGAACGAGAGCCGTGGCGCGAAGGCGTCAATCGTCAAGCCGGCCTTCAACCCGGCGCGTACATACTCAAGCCCGTCGGCTAGCGTATAGCCTAGCTCAAGGTCGGCGGTGGCGCCGGCCTCTTGCATGTGGTAGCCGGAAATGCTGATGCTGTTGAACTTGGGCATGTGCTGGGCCGTGTACGCGAAAATATCGGCAATGATGCGCATTGACGGCTCAGGCGGGTAGATGTAGGTGTTGCGCACCATGTACTCTTTCAAGATGTCGTTTTGGATGGTGCCGGTGAGCTGTTCGGGACGCACCCCCTGTTCTTCGGCGGCGACGATGTAGAAGGCCATGATCGGAATCACCGCGCCGTTCATCGTCATCGAGACCGACATCTGATCGAGTGGGATGCCGTCGAACAGAATCTTCATGTCGAGGATCGAGTCGATGGCAACGCCGGCCTTGCCGACATCACCCACCACCCGCGGGTGGTCAGAGTCGTAGCCGCGGTGGGTAGCCAAATCGAAGGCCACCGACAAGCCCTTTTGGCCGGCGGCGAGGTTGCGCCGGTAGAAAGCATTGCTGGCTTCGGCGGTGGAAAAGCCAGCGTACTGGCGGATCGTCCACGGCTGGGTGACGTACATCGTCGGATAGGGGCCGCGCAGGTAGGGTGGAATGCCGGCGGTAAAGCCGAGATGCTCAAGGCCGGCCAGATCAACAGCCGTATAGAGTGGCCGCACCTCGATCTGTTCCATCGTGCGCCAGACCAGCTCGCTCAGCGGTTTGCCGGCCTCTTGTTCGGCCCGCGCTTGCCACGCGGCTAGATCGGGCGCGGGCCGCTCGTCGCGGTATGACAGCGTGGTGAAATCGGGGTTCTTCACTCAGCCACTCCTTTCAGGCGTTGCAGCCGGGCCAGCGTTTCGTAACAGTTGGCGCGCAGGTGGATAAACTCATCGACCCCGGCAGCGCGATACATATCGATTAGATCGGTCGGGTAGCCGGCCAGCACGACCGTGACCTCGGGCCGTTGCGCCTTGATCGCGTGGGTCAGGGCCGGCACAATATCCGGGTAGGTCTCATCGGTTGAGCAGATCGTCACAATTTCAGCGCCGGAAGCGAGCGCAGCCGCAGCAGCTTCTTCGGTGGTGGCGAAGCCATCGTTGCTGATCACAGCGAAGCCGCCGGCGGCGAAGAAGCCGGTGGAGAAATCGGCCCGCGCTTTGTGCTGGCTGATCGGCCCCATATTGGCGAGGAAGACTGCCGGGCGGCGACCGGTGCGGGTCGTGTAGGCGTCGGCAGTGGCCCGTAGGGCCTCGAACTGCTCGGCGGCGCGGTGGGCCGGCAGCAGTTCCACCTGCGGCGCGGCGCTATCGGCAGCAGCCAGCGCGCCGCTCAGTTCACCCATGGTTGCGCCGGCCTGCACGGCGGCCAGCGTGGCGGCCATGGTGCGTTGGTGCGACAGCTCAACCAGGGCCGCTTTAGCGGCCTCTTCCGAGCGCATTTCGCGGGCATGGCGCAGATCGACGGCGCGGGCTGCGTGCAACTGGACGTGATCGATCTGGCGCACCTCCGGCAGCTTCTCGCTGAGATTGGGATACATATTGACGCCGACGATCACTTCGCGGCGCTGGGCAATTGCGGCAAAGCGTTCGGCGCGGGTGGCGGCGATGGCCGCTTGCGGCATACCGGCTTGCAAGGCCGCCGCCATACCTCCTTGCCGTTCGATCGCTTGGAACAACTCCCATGCCTTGGCAGCGATCTCGTCGGTTAACTTCTCGACTGCCCACGACCCGCCGGGTGGATCGATCAGGCGGAAGAAGTTGCACTCCTCTTGCAAAATCACATGCAGGTTGCGAGCGATCCGGCGCGAGAACTCGTCGGGCAAGCCCCACGCTTCATCAAAATGGCTGATATGGATGCTCTGCGCCCCACCCATCACCGCCGCCATCGCTTCGCCGGTGGCGCGCAGCATGTTGTTATAGACATCGTAGCGCGTCTTCGTCCACGCCGAGGTGCGTGCGTGCAGGTGCATCTGCTGGGCGGTTTCATCGCCGTCGAAGGCGGCCACTACCCGCGCCCACAGCATGCGGGCGGCGCGCAGGCGGGCCACTTCGAGGAAGAATTGCGATCCCACCGAGCAGGTAAACTGGATGCGCGGGGCGATCTCGTTGACGCTCAGGCCGCGCTCTTGCAACGCGCGGAGATAGGCCACGCCAGTGGCGAGAGCGCACGCCAGCTCTTGGGCGGCGTGGGCGCCGCTGTTGTGGTAGACGTGGGTACTGACTACGATCGTGCGCAGGCGGGGCGCATGCGCCATTGCCCACCGCGTCCACTCGGCCAGCAGGTCATAGCAACGGTCGAGCGAGGCCGGCAAGGCGCCACTGGCGGCCAGCGCGCCGAGCGGATCAGCGCCGAGACAGCCGTGCAGCCGGTCAGGCGTGACCCCCTGCGCTTCGGCGGCGGTCACGAGCAGCGCCGCCACTGGCATTGCTTGCGCACCGGCGTTGACCAACAGCGCCAGCCGGTTCAGGTCAAGCTGGGCCAACAGGCGGCGAGCATCGGCCAGCGTCGCCAGCGACAGGCCCCCCGTTCCCACCTGCGCCGGCGCAGCCGCATCGGGATCGAGGCCGTGCTGGGTGGCCTGGTCGAGCGGCAGGTTGAGGGTGGTCAAGCCGCGCGGCACATCAGCCTGCGCCGCCTGATTCGCTTCATCCGCCGTTGGGTACGGCAGCTCTTGCGCCACCTGCCAGCGTTCCAACACCGGCCCTAACACGCGCGTATCGCGCACGAATGGAGCGAAGCCGGGCAGCGAGCCAGTGTGCGGCAACTCGGCAATATCGGCAGCGTTATAGATCGGTTGCAGCAGAATTTGTTCGTAGGTCTTGGTAATCAGGCGCTTCTCAAACGGAACGCCCTTCAGCGTCTTCTCAGCCGCTGCCCGCCATTCCTCGTATGTCGCGGGCGCGAACATATCGAACAACGGAGCGCGCTGCGCCGTCCCCTGCATCTCTGAAGGCATGGCCATACTCCTTGCCGGCAGCCCATACCTAACCCTCGATACCGTTAGTATACCAGCAAATCGAGGGTAAAACGGATACGATAGACCGGATCGTTATGAAGTGAAAGACTGGTTGCCTAACCACAGGGTATCTGATTGATGCTGCTTGTCAATAGCTCATCTTAGAGAAGCGAGTTACAGTTCAACAACCGGTCAAAATTGGGAAGGCTCGCTCTTGACAATCGTGCCAGCGCCGCGTATAGTGCGATGACGATAGTAAAACTATGTTTGAACAGACATTCGTATTGAGATGGGAACAGTTCAATGGGCGAAAAAGTGGTGATCGTTGAGTCGCCGGCCAAAGCGCGGACGATTCAGAAATATTTGGGCAAAGGCTATAAAGTTACCTCCAGCATGGGCCATGTGCGCGATTTGCCCAAGAACGGGCTGGCGATCGATATCGAGCACGATTTTGCCCCTTCCTACGAAATCGTTAAGCCAAAGGTCGTCACCGAGCTGAGCCAAGCGGTGCGCAACGCCGATGCCATCTATCTGGCGACTGACCCCGACCGCGAGGGCGAGGCGATTGCGTGGCATATTACGCAAGCGGTCAAAACGCCAAAGAAGACACCGGTGTATCGGGTGGTCTTTCAAGAGATCACGCGCAACGCGGTGCAACAGGCGTTACAACAGCCACGCCAGATTGACCAAAATCTGGTTGATGCCCAACAGGCGCGGCGAGTGCTCGACCGGCTGGTCGGCTACCAACTGAGCCCGTTGTTGTGGGATAAAGTTAAGCGCGGGTTGAGCGCCGGGCGGGTGCAGTCGGTGGCGGTACGGCTGATCGTCGAGCGCGAGCGCGAGATCGAGCAGTTCCAGCCGCAGGAATATTGGACGATTGAAGCCGATCTGTTGAAAGAGGCCGGCATCGCGCCGCGTGATCTCTTCCGGGCCACGCTGATCGAGCGCGATGGCAAGAAGCTGGAGAAGTTTTCGATCGAGCGGCGCGAGCAGGCCGAGGCGATCGTGACTGATCTGCAAGGCGCGACCTATACCGTGGCCAAAGTGACCCGGCGTGACAAGCGCCGGTCGCCGGCGCCGCCGTTTACCACCAGCACCTTGCAGCAAGAGGCGGCCCGCAAGTTGGGCTTTAGCGCCAAGAAGACTATGACGCTGGCCCAGCGCCTCTACGAGGGGGTGGATATTGGCGGCGAAGAGGGCACGGTTGGTCTGATCACCTACATGCGCACCGACAGCGTGCAGGTGGCGGCAGAAGCTCAAGCCGAGGCGCGCGAGGTGATCGGCAAGCGTTTCGGCAGTGACTATCTGCCCGACCAGCCGCCGGTCTACAAGACCAAGGCCAAAGGCGCGCAAGAGGCCCACGAGGCGATCCGGCCCACCAGCAGCGCCCGCACGCCTGAACAGTTGAGCGAACGGCTGGAGCGCGATCTGTGGCGGCTCTACGATCTGATCTGGAAGCGGTTTATCGCCTCGCAGATGGCCCCGGCCATCTTTGACAGCACCACCGTTGACATCGCCGCCCAACCGAGCGTGGCCGGCGCACCGCCCTACCTCTTCCGTGCCACCGGCTCGGTGCTCAAGTTCCCCGGCTTCCTCGCCGTCTACAATGTCAGCCTTGACGAAGGCGAAGAAGACGAAGACAGCGAGCGCCGTTTGCCGCCGCTGGCCGAAGGCGAGAACTTGCAGTTGGTTGAGCTGCTGCCGGTGCAGCACTTCACCGAACCGCCGCCGCGCTACACCGAAGCCAGTCTGGTGAAAGAGTTGGAACGGCTTGGCATTGGCCGGCCCAGCACTTATGCCAGCATCCTCTCGACCATCCAAGAGCGCGAATACGTCGAGATGGTGGATAAAAAGCTGATCCCGACCACGTTGGGGCGGGTCGTCACCGACTTGCTGGTCGAGCATTTCGGCAACATTGTCGATTACGATTTCACATCGTCGCTCGAACAGCAGCTTGACGATATTGCTGAAGGGGCGAAAAAGTGGGTGCCAGTGCTGCGCGAGTTCTACGGCCCCTTCCGCTCGACCCTCGAGACGGCGCAACGCCAGATGCGCAATGTCAAGCGCGAAGAGATTACGACTGACATCGATTGTCCGAAGTGCGGCCAAGCCAAGCTGGTGATCAAGTTTGGCCGCAACGGCGAGTTTCTGGCCTGTTCGCGCTACAACCGGGAAGGCGAGGGTGATTCGTGCGATTTCACCAGCGATTTTCACCGTGACGAAAATGGCCAGATCATCCTCGATAAGGCCAGCGCGCCAGAGACGAGCGATGTCTTGTGCAATGTCTGCGGACGGCCTATGGTGATCAAGAAGAGCCGTTTCGGCCCCTTCCTCGGCTGTTCGGGATACCCCGAATGCACCAACACCCGCCGGATTGGCCGCGACGGCAAGCCGGTGCCGCTACCGGAACCGACCGGGGTGCCGTGTCCGAAGTGCGGCGAGGGTGAGTTGCTGCGCCGGCGGGGCAAGTTTGGCCGCCCGTTCTACGGTTGCTCGCGCTACCCCAAGTGCGATTACATCACCAATTCGCTCGACGAGGCGCAGGCTGGGGTGGCGGTCGAAGCTGCGCCAGCGCCGCCTCCCGCTGCCGAGAAGCCGGCAGCGCCGGCCCGTAAATCCAGCGGCAAGACCCGCAAATCGGCGTAGGGGCGGGGGTATCTGCCCTGAACCAATACTATGGAGTGCGGCAGTTTGACTGCCGCACTCCATAGTGTTATGACGTGCGGTGCGCGCAGCGCGGATGATGCACGCGCACCGTCATTGGCGGCAGTTTGACTGCCGCACTCCATCGTGTTATGGCGCCACCGTCTTCCCGTCCGGTATCGCCAACGCGCCAATCGTGCGGATGTTGACAACCTGCCCTGACCCAATAATATGGAGTGCGGCAGTTTGACTGCCGCACTCTATGGTGTTATGACGCGCGGTGCGCGGATGATGCATGCGCACCGTCATTGGCGGCAGTCAAACTGCCGCACTCCATCGTGTTATGGCGCCACCGTCTTCCCGTCCGGCATCGCCAACGCGCCAGTCGTGCGGATGTTGGAATGCGGCAGTTTGACTGCCGCACTCCATCGTGTTATGACGCCACCGTCTTCCCGTCCGGCATCGCCAATGCCCCAGTCGTGCGGATGTTGGCCGTCGCCTGACCTAACACGATCTGGCGCTGTACCGTGTAGTTGATCAAGCATAACGCTGGGATAGCGAAGATGCCGATCCCCGGAATTGATTGCATGCCAATGAGGACGATCGCTACGATTCGCAAGACCCAGTTGGTGAAGCAGCCGCTAATGCTTGCCGGCACATAACTCTGCAAGCTGGCGATCAGGCTCAGCCGGTAGTAGATGATTGCCGGCACCACCCCAATCACTGGCACTAACCCCAGCAATCCGCTTACGAGCAGCGTGCGCGGCAGTTGCCGGTCGAGTGCGCGCAGAAATGAGTTGACCTGCGCCACGTCGGTAAAAGTCACGGTTGCACACGCCGGACAGGCTTGTTGCACTGCGCGCTTCTTGAGCCGGGTGGCGCAGCTTGGGCAACGACGATGCTTGATCAGCGCCAGCCGGTGCGCCGCCGGATCAGTGACCAGTTCTGGCCGCGGTTGGCCGATCCACCCAACCATGCGCGGCTGCTGGTTGGCTTGACGGCAAGCCGGGCATTCGAGCGCCGCGGGATGCATCTGGCCGCCGCAATGATGGCAAGCGATCAACATCTTCCGCTCGCGCAGCTCGAAGTAGCGCCGGATGAGCCAGAGGCCGAGCACGGTGAGACCGGCCAATAGTAAGGCCAGCAGCGGGAAGAGGATCAGCACAACCGTAGTCGTAATCGCCCACCCGCCGTCACCCCATGAAAAGAGCTTGAGCAAGCCGAGGTGGCCGCCGGGATCCATCAGCGAAATGAGCGCAATAATTGCAGCGCGGATGCCAGAGATGATCCAGATCGCGACGGTGACAATGCTTGACCAGACGAACGCAATCGGCTGCGCTAACCATGCTAATCCGTCAGCCGGTTGGGCGGCCAGCGGTGCGACGGCGGCGACCGCCACACCGGTGCTGAGCGCGGCCACTGTATCAGATGGCAACGTCTGCGCCAGCAGATCGAGGATCTGATCCATCTGGCTATTCACCATCTGATATTGCACGCCAAAGCCGGCTCCAGTCTTCACAAGGCGATTCACAAACCCCAGCGTCTGTTGGGCATTGGCGCTACGTTCGCTCGACCACTCATAGATTACTCCCAACAAAATCAGCAATACAAATGGCAACTCAAACGCCCATGCCGGTAGATCAACCCCACTGATCTGGCTGGCGAAAACGGTGAAAAACCCCATCGAATCGCGTGCCATTTGCTCAGGGTTGAGCAGATGCTGTTGCACGAGACCGCCGATCAGCAAGAGCACCAACACACTGGTGAACGGGTAAGCCGACAAAGCTGGCGTGAGGCCGACCGCTTGGATGAGCGAGTTAAAGTGGCTCATACATGCTCCTGCATTAAAGGTTGATATCTAGGGGTGCCTGCCGATCGCAATCGCTTACCCTTTCCACTAACGAAAGATTTAACTTATGTGTTCTGGTTGTAACAAAACGTTCAATCGGTTACAAGGGGGCGATGGTATAATGCAGTAACACAAGAGTGACACAAGCCGGCAGTGCAATGACGGCCCGCTGCAGCAAACTTCCGGCTGGTTGGGCCAACCATTTCGCGAAGGATGACAAGCTTTTGCCGGCTGCCATCACCTTTCCCGTTTTGCTCAAGCAATGTCGCCTTGAACTTGGGTTGACGCAAACCCAGTTAGCAGTCCGCGCCGGGATCTCGGTCTCGCTGGTGCGAAAATACGAAACCGGCGCGCGGGTACCGCCGCGCGCCACCGCGGTGCAACTGGCGAACGCCTTGGAGTTGGCTGGCGAGGAGCGTGCCGCCTTTCTGGTTGCTGCCGGTGCGCGCTCCCTTCCCCCAGCCACAACCCAGCACACTCCGCCAGCGGCACGGATGGCGTCGCATCGGTTGCCGGTTGCGCCAACACCGTTGCTTGGGCGCGAGGCCGAGCTAGCGGCGCTCACCCGGTTGCTCGGCGAGCATACGGCGCGTTGTGTCACGCTGATCGGCCCGCCGGGAGTGGGGAAATCGCGTTTGGCGCTCGCTGTGGCTGCTGCGTTGCAGCCGTTGTTTACTGATGGCGCAGCGTGAATCGAATTGGCAGCGCTCGATGATCCGGCAGCGGTGGCGCCGTTGATCGCCGCTCGCCTTGGCGCGCAGGGTGACGAGGCCGAAGCGGCGCTGATCGCTTTGCTTGCCCAGCGTTCATTTTTGCTAGTGCTCGATAACTTCGAGCAGCTTGTGCCGGCGGCGCCGTTGATCGCGCGCTTGTTGGCCGCTGCGCCGCGGCTGTCCGTGCTCATCACTAGCCGCGTGCCGCTCCGCCTGCGCGCCGAAACCCGCTTTCCGGTCAAGCCGCTCGCCTTACCGGCCACCCGGCGGGTCAGTGCGGTGGCGGCAGCACCGGCCACCCGGTTGTTTTGCGAGCGCGCAGCGGCAGTGAACCCGGCGTTTGCGCTTGGCGCGGCCAATGCAGCGACGATTGCGACGCTGTGCCAGCGGCTCGACGGTTTGCCGCTAGCGATTGAGTTGGCTGCGGCCCGCGCCGATGCGCTCGAACCGGCTGCGTTGCTGACCAGCCTTGATGCCGGGATAGCAGAGTTTGCCGGCGGTTTTGCCGATCTGCCGGCGCACCAGCGCTCGTTACAGGCCGCCATCGCGTGGAGCGAGCGGTTGCTGGAGCCGGCAGCACGCGATGGCTTTGCCCGTCTGGGGGTGTTTGCGGGCACGTTTGACGCACCGGCAGCGGCGGCGCTAGGGGTTGCCAGTCTTGACCCGCTGGTTGAGGCGGGGTTGGTGCAGGCTGACGCCAGCGGACGGCTGCATTTGCTTGAAACGATCCGGGTCTTTGCTGCCGAACGGTTGCGCGCGCACCCTGAAGCGGCCAATATCTATGCGCGCCACGCCGCCTATTTTGCCAACCTTGCCGAAACTGCCGGCCCGCTGCTCGAAAGCGCAGCCGCCGCTACGACGCTGAAACAACTTGATGCTGAGCTGCCCAATCTGCGCGCGGCGCTTCGCTGGTCGTTGCAGGCCGACGGCGGGGTGGTGGCGGCCCGAATCACCGCGGCGCTGCGCGTCTACTGGCTGAGCCGGCGCGCGATCTACGAGGGGCGCTTGGTCGAACCGCTGTTGGTGGCTGGGCCGGCGCAAGCCATCCCACCGGCGTTACGCGGCAGCGCGCTGATCGCGGTCGGCTACCTCGCATCGCAGCAGGGTGCGTTACATGCCGGCGATCTGCTGGCCCAAGGGATTGCGCTGGCGCGCCAAGCGGGGCAAGAGGCTGATGTGGCGCAGGGGTTGGCCTACCAAGGCATGCTCAACCGCTTTCCCGGCAATCTGGAACGGTACGCAGCCATCCTCAACGAAGCGATCGCCATTGCCCGGCGCATCGCCGCGCCGGCCCCGTTAGCCTATGCCCTCAATCAGCTCGGCGTCGGCTACTACATCCACGGTCACTACCACAAGGCATTGCCCATGTTGCGCGAAGCAGTTGATCTGGTAAAGCACAACGGCGATCAGATCATGGTGCATCGCTACCGGTGCGATCTGGCCGAAGCGTTGCGTTCGCGCGGCGACCTCTTGCCGGCGCGCCGGATCTTTGCTGGTCTGATCGCAGAATTAGCCGCTGGCGGTGACGCGATGGCGTTATGGGAAGCGCATCTGCGCCTCGCCAGCATCGATCTGGAAGAGGGAGCGATCGCGGCGGCGGAGAGCAATCTCGCCGCCGCCGGTGCGATCATTGCCGAGATGAGCATTCGTTATGGTCGGGTCAGTTGGCTGCGCCAACAAGGCTATCTCGCGATTGCGGCCGCAGACCGTGATGCGGCGGTTGCCCATTTGAGCATGGCGCAAAAGGAGGCTTACGACGTCTACTTGCCAGAAGAGGTGTCGGCAGCGCTGATTGGACTGGCCTACCTGCACCTCAACGCCGATCGCCGGCTTGCAGCGCGGCTGTGTGGCGCGGGTGAAGGTCTGCTCACCCGCTACCAGCTCCGCCGTGATCGGTTGGCTGGACGGTTGCGGCAAGCAGTGCGGGAAACGTTCACTGCGGCTGAACACGAGCTGGCAAACGAAGCGGCGCAAACGGTGATCGATCGCTTGCCCCGACTGGCGTTTGCCAATGTGGTGGCGGCCCGCGATACGGTGCGGCTCGATCGCGTGATCGCCACCGCCTTGCGCGGCGCGCCGTAGGGATATTGCGCCGCAATGTCCCAACATTGCACCGCAATGTCCCTACTCGGGCAATTGCGAATACCCCATCTTAATCCACCCCTTCTTGATCGCCACAATCACCGCCATCGTGCGGTCGTTGACTTGCAACTTGGAAAGGATGGACGTAATGTGATTTTTTACTGTCTGGCCGCTGATGCTCAGCTCCTGCGCAATCTCTTTGTTTGAGAGGCCGCGGGCAATGCAGTCGAGAATCTCAATTTCGCGCGACGTCAGCGGGGCAAACAGATTCGCGCCATCTTCCTCGTCAGTGGCGGCTAGTTCGCGGAATTGGTGCAGTACTCGCGCCGCAACGTTTGGCCGGGCCAGTACCGCATCGTTGATCAGATAGCGCCCGCGAGCGACATCGCGGATCATCTGCACCAGCTCTTCCGGGCTAATGTCTTTGGATGTAAACGCCGCCGTGCCGACCTTAATCGCCTGAAACAACTGGTCATCATCTTCGTAGACGCTCAGCACAATGATGCCGGTGCGCGGCTCACGGCGCTTAATCACGCGCGCCACTTCCAACCCGTTCAAGCCGGGCAGGTTAATATCAACCAGCACTACATCAGGCATCAGGCGTTCGGTCAGCTTGATTGCCTCTTGGCCGTTCTCAGCCTCACCGATCACCTCAATATCGGGTGTGCTTTCCAAGCTCCAGCGGATCCCCTGCCGGAAGAGCGGGTGGTCATCAATCACTAATACTCTGACCTTTGATGATAATGGCGCTGTCACGCATCACCCCTCGGATAACTCACGCCGGTTGCGGCAATGGCATCGTCACATGTACTTCGGTGCCGGCGCCGCGCCGGGTCGTAACCGTCAGTTGCGCGCCGATCAACTCGGCCCGTTCGCGCATGCTCGTCAACCCCCAACTTTCGCGTCCAGCGCGCCGGATCACCTCGCGTAGATCGAAACCCGGCCCTTCATCGCGGATTGTCAGTTGCAACCTCCCGCCACGCGCCGTTAACGTCACCCGCACCGGCGCGCCACGGGCATGTTTGCGCGCATTCTGCAACGCCTCCTGCACAATGCGGTAGAGCACGATCTCAGCTTCAGCCGGCAAGCGTGGCAACGGATCAGCTTCAAACACGACCGGACTGCTGACCGTGTCGCGGTAGCGGCGAATATATTCGTGCAGCGCCGGCACAAGCCCTTGTTCTTCCAACTTGCCCGGACGGAGGTCAGCGATAAAGCTGCGTATTTCGCGCAAGCCTTCGCGCACGCTATCACCCAGTTGGCTGAGGATCGAGCCGAGCTGTTCCAGCTTCTGCTCTTGAAGCAGATTTTGGCAGACTTCGACCCCCATCAGCGCATTTGCTAGCACTTGCGCCGGCCCGTCATGCACTTCACGCGCCAGCCGGATGCGCTCCTCCTCGCGGCCCTTAATAACTTGCGCCCGCAACGCCTGCACCCACGGATCGGCGGCCACGCCTTCGACATTGCGGGTCAGGGTGGTGCTGCTCATCTCGATCTGGCGAATGAGCTGGTCAAGCTGGCGGAGCGACCGGCGCAATTCGGCTTCAGCTTCGGCAGCAGCGGCGTGCTCGGCGCGCAATTGCTTGACCCGCGCCGCGATAGCGACGGTGGATAAACCGCGTTCGCGGGCAAACTGCTCTTGCACAACGGCTTCATCGAGTTGGCGCGAAAGTTGGCGCGCACGCTGAACCACGCCTTCCTGCTGGTGCAAGGCGGCGTGGTAGAGTTCGCGCAATCCGGCAAGTTGGGCGGCAACGATGGCTGTAGCGCGCTCGAGAAGGGCGGCTGGCTCCGTACTCAAGGACATACTCCCGCGACCAATCGCTTTGATGGTGTAAGTATAGCACGCAACTGGCCGGCAATGAAGCGGGCAAGATGATCAAACGTTCATCTTGCGCCGCTTGTCCTTGCGCGCCGAGCGAAGCGCGGCGAAGCAATCTCCCACTTCAGCGGCACAGATGCCTGTGTGAATGCAATCCGTGCTCGGGGGAGATTGCTTCGGTCGAGCGGCGCCAGCGTTGCTGGCCGCCGCCGCTCCCTCGCAATGACAGAGGACTGTCTACCGGGTTGTGGTCACACTGCCGGCGTAAAGCCGAGCACCTCACCGTAAAACGCCAGTTCGCGTTCGAGGGCGGTGATGATGTTTTCGGCTTTGCGGAAGCCGTGCTGTTCGCCGGGGAAGGGGACGTATTCGGTGCGGATGCCGCGCGTGCGGAGCGCCTCGTACATCGCTTCCGATTGGGCCGGCGGCACCACTTTGTCTTCCAACCCTTGGAAGAAGATGACCGGGCAGGTGATCTGGTGGGCGTGGTAGAGCGGTGAACGGGCCTGATAGAGGTCGGCGCGTTCGGGGTAGGGGCCGATCAGGCGGTCGAGGTAGCGCGACTCGAATTTGTGGGTGTCGCGGGCCAGTGCAGCTAGATCGGCGACGCCGAAGTGGCTGGCGCCGGCGCGGAAGGTGTGGTGAAATGCTAGCGCCGCCAGCACGGTGAAGCCGCCGGCGCTGCCGCCGGTGATTAGCAGCCGGGCAGGATCGGCCTTGCCGTTGGCGGCCAGAAATTGCGCGCCGGCCACGCAATCTTCCACATCGACAATCCCCCATCTGCCATCGAGCAGTTCGCGGTAGGCACGGCCAAAGCCAGTGCTGCCGCCATAATTCACATCGAGTACCCCGATCCCTCGGCTCGTCCAGTATTGGATCGAGAGGCGCAAGGTGGGGTAGGCGGCGGCAGTCGGCCCGCCGTGGATCATCACCAGCAGCGGCGGGAGTTCGCCGGCGGGGGCGACAAAGTCGGGGTTGTGCGGCGGGTAGAAGATGCCGTAGGCGGTGCGCCCGCCAGCACTGGGAAAACTGATCACTTCGGGCAGCGAAAGATAAGCCGGATCAACTGGCAGTTCGCCGCTCTGCCGGATGGGGGTGAGCGAACGATCGGCTAGGTCGAGCAGAAACAGGGTGGTTGGCATGGTGGGTGAGCTGCCGATGATCAGCGCCCGCTCACCAGCCCCGTTGACGATATTGATGACCGAGACCGGCAAGTCGATCGGTTCGGTGCGGCCATCGCGGTGGATCAGCGCCATTTGCCAACGGCTGGACTGGCAGAATGCCGCCAGTACGTTTCCATCGGCCAAGGGCAGGTAGGTGCGCATACCCGGCTGCCAGAGCGGTTGGCCGAACTCGGCCTCGAGCGGGTAAAGTGGGGTAGCGTTGCCGTCAAGATCGAGCCGGTACAGGTTCCACCATCCGCTACGCTCGGCCACCACCAGCAAGCTGCCATCAGCGGCCCATTCCGGTTGAAAACACGAATCACCGGGGCCGCCGGCCAACTGGCGCGCCGTTCCCAAGCTGCCATCGGCCAAGACCGGCGCCACCCACAACTCGGCGGCGTCCCACGGCATGTTGGGATGATCCCACGCCAGCCACGCCAGCCATGCCCCGTCGGGACTCAGGCGCGGCGCAGCCACAAAGTCGCGTCCGGTGAGTAACGGCGTCGTCGCGCCGCTGGCCAGATCGACCGCTACCAGATAGTTCTGCGCTTCGCCGTCGCCGCGATGATCCTCCCCAATCGCGATCAACCGGTTACGCGCCCGATCCACCACCATCTCGGCGAAGCGCAGGCCTGCCGGTGTGCCGAGCGGTGCCGGCGCCTCGCCGGGACGCTGGCGGTAGAGGGTCTGATCGCTAAACTCGACAAAGAAGACTTCACCCTGATCGACCACGTAGCTGAGGCCGCCGTACTCATGCACGAGGGTGCGCACATTCATACCGGTTGGGGTTACATCGCTGATTGTGCCGTCAGCGGCGCGGCGCACCAGCACATTCCGCCCGCCCTCTTGCGGACGACCTTCGATCCAGTACAGATCAGCGCCGTCGATCTGCGGCCAACTGAGGCTCACCTGCTTGGTGACGAGCATTGCGGCAGTGATCGGCGAGCGCCAACTGCCGTAGGGTGCGATCTGGGCCATACCTATTCCTTGCCAATCTCAAAACATTTCCTCTTGCATCATAACACAAGGCGCTCAGTTTGGCGCATGGCACTAAGCTGCCCGCACGTCTTCGCGGTCTGGCCGCCGCCACAGCCAATAGCCGCCGATCAGCGCATAACCGGCCAGCAACAGCCAGAGTGGGAAAGATGGCACGGCCAGCGCTGCCCATGCCGGTTGGGCCAGCACCAGCGCCGTATTGGTGATCCAGCTCAGCGGTAACCATGCGATTGTCGCCAGCCACTGGCCGAGCGGCAGCCAGATCAAGCCGCCGATCAATGCCGCCATTCCCAACAGCATCGCTACTGGCACCACCGGCACAATCAGGATGTTGGCCAGCGGCGCGACGAGCGATAGATTGCCGAAGTGGTACAGCATCAGCGGCATGGTCAACACCTGCGCCGCCAAGGTCGCCGTCAGCGCCTCACGCACCGACGCCAAGGCTGGGTAGGCCAGCCAGCGCACCCCATCGAGCCAGCGTTCTACCGGTTTGCCGAACGCAAACAGGCTGGCGGTGGCAAGCGCCGAGAGTTGGAAGCCAAGATCCCAGAGGGTGTGCGGGTTGACCAGCGTCAAGAGCCAGCACGCAGCCAACAACAACCGCCACGGCTCGCTCTGCCGCTCGGCGGTGCGGGCCAAGAGGGCGAGACTGGCCATCATCGCCGCCCGCACCACCGCCGCCGATGCGCCGGTGAAGCCGGCGTAGATCCACATCACGGCCAGACTGAGCCAAAAGGCCGGCCATGGCCGCAAGCGGGTGAGTTTGGCTAACGCCGCCAGTGCTGCCGCGACGATAGTAAAGTTCCAGCCTGACACGACTAAGATGTGCGAAGTGCCGGTCGTGGCAAACGCTGCGCGGGCCGCTTCCGGCAGACCAGCCTGAATACCGAGCAGAATCCCGATCGCCAGCGCCGCCTGCGGTTCAGGTAACAGGCGCAGCACGGTACGCCGGCACTGTTCGCGAAACTGGCTAATCTGGGCCAAGCCCCATGCTGGTTCGCGCGCAGCCAACGTCTTGATAGCGGTAGGCCGGTTCAGGAGCACAAAGATGTTCCGGCGGGCAAGGTAGGCGCGGTAATCAAACTCTCCCGGACGTTGGGCAGTGCGGGGGAGTGTCAGCCTCCCGCTAATCTGCAAGCGATCACCCGGATAGTACGGGGGGTAGGGCGGGGCGCGTACCAGCACCCGCCCCTCCGCCGGCACCAACCTGCCATCAGGGCCGGCGTGAGCCACGGCGATGACCAATTGCTGGCCGGTGTCATCACGGCGCGGCTCTTCCGCGACGCTGCCAACCAACATCACCTCATCAGCACCGGCCCAGTGTTCGATATGGTGCGGGCCGAGCAACGGCTGGGCAACGTGGTAACGTATCCCACCCAGCGCCAAACACAACGCCGCCAGCGCCATCCAGCGCCAGCGGCGGTCAACAACAACGACACCCACCCCCGCCGCACCGGCGACAAGCGCCAACCAGTGCAGCGGTAACGAAACAGTTCCGGCTAACGCGATCCCAACCAACCAACCCAGCGCCATTCGAATCAGATTCATGCGATCTTGCCTGTTGCCAAAGAAGCGGTATCATGAAGAATACCGTTTGAAAACAGGCAAAGGATTCGCAAGCGAGGAGGAAACGGCTATGTTTCGGCCTCGATGGCTTGCTGGGCAGCCAGATCGGCGGCTAACCCATCCCGCAGCTTCAACAGCAAGCGGGTGAGCTGCTCCTGCTCTTCCGCATCGAGCAGCCCCATCCGGCGCTCGACCGCTGCGTTGTGCATCGCTAGCGCCTCGGCGCGCACTGCCGCACCGCGCGGCGTGAGGATCAGACGTTGCGCCCGCCGATCGTCGGGATCGGGATTGCGTCGCACTAATCCGTCGCGCTCAAGCCGGTCGACGAGCCGGGTAATGGTGCTTTTGACACAGAGCAGCTTCGCACCCACATCGGTCAGGCGCTGACCCTGCTCGAGATCGAGTTGCAGCAACAAATTGAACTCGAGCGGCGTCAGGTTGGTGTGCGCTAGCGCGCGTCGGTCGCCGTCATCCAGCAGGACGTAGACATCGTGGATAAGCTGGTGCGGCAAATGGGAGCGAACGTCGTGTTGTTTCATAATAGTAAACCTGCACATGTGCAATGATTTTCTTTGCAAGTAGTATACCGCTCTTAACAGGGGGTGACAAGTGATGAAGTGATACCGTAGGTGAATATGCGGCAAGCGACAGTTGCGAAGGATGTTCAACCGTTTCGCGTACATCATACGAGGAGGTTGCTATGACTGAACGCGAACTGGCTCCTCTGCCAACAACAACGAATGTCGCTCAACCTAAACTGCATGCTCTCCACCGGCGGGCCCGTACCTATGCGGTGCGATTGCTCGACGCTGCCGGCATTACGGTCAATGGTTCACAACCATGGGATATTCAGGTTCACGATGAACGGCTCTACTTGCGTTGTCTGCTGCGCGGCTCGTTGGGCCTCGGCGAAGCGTATATGGACGGCTGGTGGGATTGCGCGGCGATCGATGAGTTTATTTGCCGGTTATTGCAAGTGCAAGCGCCGGCGCAGGTCGGTTGGTTGATCAACCTACCGCTCTGGTTCGACAGCCGGTTGATCAATCGCCAGCGTGGCAAGGGCGCGTTCGTGATCGGCCAGCGCCACTACGATATCGGGAATGATCTCTATGCCGCGATGCTCGACCGCCGCGTGATCTACAGTTGCGCCTATTGGGATAGCGGCGCGCGCACGCTCGATGAAGCGCAAGAGGCCAAGCTCGATCTGATCGCACGCAAGCTCGATCTACAACCGGGCATGCGAGTGCTCGACATTGGGTGTGGCTGGGGCGGCACGGCCCAGTATCTGGCTGAACGCTACGGCGTGCATGTGGTTGGGATTACCGTCTCGCGGGAACAGGCCACTCTTGCACAAGAACGTTGCCGTGGCTTGCCGGTGGAAATCCGGCTGGAAGATTACCGGCAAACGCGCGGCAGGTTTGACCGGATCATCTCGGTCGGGATGTTCGAGCACGTCGGCTATCGCAATTATCGTACCTTTATGCAAACGGTGCGCCGCTTGTTAGCCGATGATGGTCTCGTGCTATTGCACACGATCGGCACGAATGTCGCCTACCAAGGGCGTGATGCGTGGATCGAACGTTACATCTTCCCCAACTCGATGTTGCCCTCGCCGCGCTTGTTGGCGGCGGCGTTCGAGGGGGTGTTCGTGCTCGAAGATTGGCACAATTTCGGCATCAATTACGTAGCGACGCTCAAAGCGTGGCATGCCAATTTCGAGCGGGCATGGCCGCAGCTTGCGCACCGGTATGATGAACGTTTCTACCGCATGTGGCGCTTCTATCTGTTGATGAGCGCCGGCAGCTTTATGGCGCGGGCCAGCCAGCTCTGGCAGTTGGTATTGTCGCCGCGCGGGGTGAAGGGTGGCTACCGGTCGGTGCGGTGAGGAGGGGTGTCATTCCTGTGCCTCCTTCACCGCAGCCGCCGTTCCATAAATACCGTTTCGGCGATCGGGGTTGGGTAATACGGTGCGCAGCGGGTAAAGCCGAGCGATTCGTACAGCCGGATCGCGCTGCGCATCGTGGGCAGAGTATCGAGCCGCATCAGCTCGTAGCCGATCGCCGCCGCTTCCGCCACGATCTGGCTGGCGAGTTGCTGGCCTAACCCCGACCGGCGAAACGGTGGCCGCACATACAATCGCTTCATCTCGCAGATCGTCGCGCTCAGCGGGCGCAAGGCCACGCATCCCGCCGCTTCACCGGCGACAAGCGCCAACAACAGCCGGCCCTGCGGTGGTGCGTATGCGCCGGGAAGCGCGGCTAGCTCAGCTTCAAACCCCTGATAGCCGAGATCGATGGGCAGGCTGGCGGCGTATTCGCGAAAGAGCACGCGGATCACGTCAAGGTGTTCTGGCCGTTCCGCCTGCATTACAACCCCATGTAGTGAAGAACCTCTTGACATAGTGGTTTTGATGTGCTATAGTAGCAAATGGTGACGCGGCGTGGAGCAGTGGCAGCTCGTCGGGCTCATAACCCGAAGGTCGCAGGTTCGAATCCTGCCGCCGCTACCAGACTGAACGGGACACAGCACTGCTGTGTCCCGTTTATTTTACCCGAAATGTCCATGAGGACACGGATGAACGCGGATTGAGACGGATGGACACGGATTGGGCCGCCGTGGGGACATCCGTGGTTTTTAATCTTGACAAAACAGACCATCTTATTTAAGATTAACCTAAGAACTTGAAAACTTGCGTAAGGAAGTTGTCTATGGCCACTCAACCCATTGCTTCGCCACCCACTCTCGTTGATCGCACGGCGTTGCGCGTCAATCAAGCTACGATCATCCTGCTTGTGTTGATCGCATTCGTCACCGATTCGCTCTGGCTGCTCGCCTTTGTCGCTGCGGTGATGGCGCTTGGCACTATCTCGCCGGCGCTAGCGCTCTTTCAACGCCTCTATCGCGATGTGTTGCGTCCGCGTGGTCTTTTGCGTCCCGATGTACACCAAGAAGACCCCGCCCCTCACCGGTTTGCCCAAGGGATGGGGGCAGCAGTGTTAATCGCGGCCACCATTGCCTTGTGGTTCGGCGCGCATCTGCTCGGTTGGGGGCTGGCGTTGCTCGTGGTTGCGCTGGCGGCTGTGAATCTGCTCTTTGGTTTTTGCGCCGGGTGCTTTATCTTCTTTCAATTGCAGCGTTTGGGGCTGTGGAAATGATCGAGCGTCTCTTCATGATCGTTGCGCTCGCAGCCGGACTCGGCTTGCTGTGGGTAGGGGTACGCTATTGGCAGGCGTCCCGGTTACGCGCGCTCGGCCAAGCGCCCCTCTTTGCTGGTATTGTCCCGCTTGGCCGGCCAGCCGTGATCGCGTTTTCAACCCCCGGTTGCCGTGAATGCCGCACGCGCCAAGCGCCGGCCCTAGCCCAGTTGGCCGCAATAATGGGTGATCAGGTTGTAGTGACTACATTATCAGCGCCTGAACATCCGCAGCTTGTCGCGCAATTGGGCATTCTCACCGCGCCGGCGACGGTTGTGCTCGATGCTGGCGGCGCGGTGCGGCACGTGAATCAAGGCTTTGCCGACGCCGCAACCTTGGCGCGGCAGGTGCGAGCGTTGCTGCCTCAGACTGCGGCGCTCTCATCTGAGGCTACCTGCTCAGCTTCGCCAAACACCTGATAGTAGAGATCCGTCCCGTAACTTGTCGCTTGCGGCTCGGCCACCCGCAACTTGAAGGTACGCGAGCCATCGGCTTGCCGTTCGGCCCGCAAGAAGATCGTATCCACTCGCTGCATTCGCCACCAGCCGCGGGCAAAGTCGTAGAGGTGCGTCACAAACACCACTTTGATCTGGCTATCGAGCAGCGCGCCGATAATCTGGCGCGCGATCTCGCTCCCTTCCTGTTCGTTGGTAGCGGCAAACGATTCGTTGAGCAGGATCAGCGCGTGCGGTTGAAGCTGATCGATAATCGTGCTCATCCGGGCCAGCTCTTCGTCGAATTTGCCGCTGTTCATAGTGGCATCCTCTTCGCGTTTGTAGTGGGTGAAGACGCCGCTACAGATGTTGGCCGAAAAGGATATAGCCGGTACAAACATTCCGCATTGCATCAAGAGTTGGGCGATCCCCGCGCTGCGCAGAAAGGTCGATTTGCCACCCTGATTGGCGCCGGTAATGACAAACAGCGCCTTGCCGCCAGCGTCAATATCGTTGCCGACCACCGGCTGTTGGGTGGTGAGCGCGAGCGACAGGTCGTAGAGACCTTGGCAGGCGAAGTGGCGTTGGGTGAGCGGCAATGGTTCCGGGAAGGCGACCGGCATGTGCAGTTCGTTCAGCCGCTCGGCGAGATTGAGGCAGCCGATGTAGAAGGCCAATTCGCGTTGCAATGCCTTAAAGAAGCTTTCCACATGGGTGGCGGCTTGCGCCACCGCATCCGCCGCGACGTTCAAACTGCGATCGCGCAAGTCACCGAGAATCCGGCTGCCGGCCTCGTCTTTGGGTGGCAAGGTGTAGGCATAGCTCGGTGTGGGGTCAACCAGCCGCTGCAACCAGTTCTTTTGCGGTTGGTTGGGCTTGCACAACACATAATCTCCCGGCTCGTTACCGCGCCCTAGCCCGGCACTGGCCAGCATGCCGTCGCGAAAGCTGAGCTGGCGCAGGTGATAAGCAATCTCGGCTAGATAGTCATCGCCGAGTTCTTGTTGGATCATGGTGAAAAAGCGGCTGAAGGCAGGCGATTGAAATGCGGCGCCATACTGATCGGCGAGACGGCGCAATGCTTTGAGCAGATCGAAATAGGCAACCAGCATAGCCCGCGCTTCGCTCAGAATACTGCTCGGATAGTGCATGCCAAAAAGCCCCAGCCAGCGTTTACGCTTGAGTTCAAACGCTTGCACCGGAATGTGGTAGAGCTCCCGGATGACCTCGGGATGGCGCAGACAATCTTGCAAGGCCGCTTGCCGGTAGGCGATGTGGTTCACATCGGTCAAGCTGTTGAGCAGCACGCGCTGTACTGTCGTGGCGATGAATTGGTCGCCGTTTGCCATTGTGATAATGATCGGGGCAAGCGCCAGATCCCGCAGCAGCTCTTCGGCTTGCGGTGGCGGCGGTTGGTTGGGATCATCGTTCTGATCGGGATAGAGTAAGTAGACATGCATAGGTGTGCGTCCTATTAGGTCATGGCCTGCTTTGCTCGACTTTTCCCCGCAAGTGCGCGGCTTAACGCTTCATTGCGAGGGGCAGTAGCGCACAGCGATGCTGTGCGTCTCGCCCCCGAAGCAATCTCCCGCTGAGGCGCAACCCAATGGCGTGGAGGCATCTCTCCGCTGAAGGAGGAGATTGCTTCGCCTCGCTCCGCTCGGCTCGCAATGACAAGGCGGGGAGCAGGAGATTGCTTCGCCGCCTGCGGCGGCTCGCAAGGACAAGGGTCCTCTGTCATTGCGAGGGAGCGGCGGCGTCCAGCAGCGCTGGCGCCGCCCGACCGAAGCAATCTCCCGCTTCAGCGCAATGGATGCCTGAGCGGATAGCTCCCGTGCTTGCAGGAGATTGCTTCGCCTCGCTCCGCTCGGCTCGCAATGACAAGGGTCCTCTGTCATTGCGAGGGAGCGGCGGCGTCCAGCAGCGCTGGCGCCGCCCGACCGAAGCAATCTCCCGCTTCAGCGCAATGGATGCCTGAGCGGATAGCTCCCGTGCTTGCAGGAGATTGCTTCGCCTCGCTCCGCTCGGCTCGCAATGACAAGGCGGGGAGCGGGAGATTGCTTCGCCTCGCTCCGCTCGGCTCGCAATGGCATGTGTCGCCCTCACCGCAATCCCATTTTTCCTCATACCCTAGCCCCCATCCGCTCTCTGATCTGCTGGTAGGTCAACCGGTACTTATGGGCCACCGCCAACGCATAGGCCCAGCCATCAGCCGCTTGGCGCACCACTTTGAAGGTGCGTTGGGCCGGGTTGGCCGGATCGACAAGGCTGACCATACTGGCCGTTTGCTCGTTCAGCCGCGAGAGTTCATCGAGAAACGTCACCCACACCCCAAACGCCTGCCGCTGCAAGATGCGCCCCATCAGCTCTTTGCTCAGAAAGGTCGCATCTTCGGCGGTGGTGGAATTGAAGATTTCGTTCAGGATCAGTAGCGTCTCGCCGGTCGCTTGGGCCAGCAGCTCGTGGATGCGCACTAGCTCGTCTTGGAGTTTGCCGCGCAGATTACGAATGTCTTCACTCCGTTCAAAATGGGTGAAAATCTGGTCGGGAATAAACAGGCGGGCCGAGCGAGCCGGCACTGGCAACCCCAAACTAGCGAGATAGTGCAACTGCCCGACCATGCGGGCAAAGGTCGTTTTACCGCCCTGATTCGGCCCCGACACCACCAGTATGCGCTCCGGTTCGCTGAGGTCGTAGTCGTTGGGCACAATCGGCGTCTGCCGGACATAGAGCGCATGGGCCAGCGCCAGATCAAATCCGTCGCGCACCGCTTCATTGCGGTCGCTGCGGCTGATCACCGGATAGCAAAACAGCAACCCCTGCTGGCGAAAGCGGGCAATAAACTCAAGGTAGGCGAGGTAAAACTGAATTTCGCGATCGAAGCGGCGAATCGTCTCGTCGATGAACTGTTCGTGCTGCGCGCAAAACTGGGCCAAGGCGGCAAACGGCTCTGGCGAGAGGCGCGCAACAAACTCGACGATCTTCGCTTCGATGTGGCTCATCCCCGCTGCTTCGCGCAGATTGGAGAGGTAGCTCGGACTGTCTTCTTGGCGGAATTTGGCGAAGACGGCGGTGATTTCCGGGCTATAGGGTTGTTCGCCTTCATAAGGCTTGACAATAAAGGTATCGCCGCGGATTGTCAGGCAAAATCTGATCTGTTTCAGGGCCTGATGCACCTGTTGCGCGGCGTTATTCAGTTCGCCAAACTCCAGCGTTTGCAGATAGCCGAACAGATAGTCGCGAAACGCTTGCAGACCGGCGGAATGCAACTCGGCCTTGCTCAGCGCGCGGGCCAACTCGCTCACCGCAGTGCAATAGGTCAACGCCGCTTCGAGCAGCCACCCTTGCCGGTGATGCTCGTAGATCAGCGTCTGCCTGAGCGCGAGATAGCGGTACACGGCGGCCATCTGCTCGTTGAAGGCGGTGATGGCTGCGTAGACCGGCGCTTGCTCGAGATCGCGCACCACCGCTTGCCGCTGGCGGATCAGTTCCTCGTCACGCAGCGGCGTATGAAAGAACGGTTGCAGCCGTGCATCTTTGTGCGAAGCGGCAATCGCCTCCACTACCTGATCGAGGTTCAAATCGGCGAAGCATTGTGGCGCCGGTGCCTCATCGGGGGTATCGATGAACAGAATGCTGTGAAATGCCATCGTCATCTCCCTCGCCTCTAACACAAAAGCCTCTACAGAAGTCACCTTCTGTAGAGGCCATCAGCCCGCGGGCAGTTGCAACGGTGAGCCTCATCACCTTTCATCTACCTATAGTCTACCACGCACATAGTGAGAAGGCAATAGTTGTGGGGGTGATTTTACCCACAATGCACTAGCCTATCAGGCTGTTGCCTTGCGTCACGCGCACCGGTTGGCGCAATCCCCTGCACCCGCTGCTGCGTCTGCGGTGAACCATTGCAGCGGATGACGGGCGCAACGTGATGTGATCGGTTACAGTAAATCATGGTAGAGACGGACGGCCGTCCGTCTCTACTATGATGCGATGGCAATGAATTGGTTATAGAGACGGACAGCCGTCCGTCTCTACGAAATATATCCGGGTTTAATCGGCGGCCACGGCGGTTTTCGTTTCCGCGGGCGGATTGATCGCAAACATCGCCGGTGTGCTGCCCAACTTGCGTCCCAGTGCATGCACCGCCTCGGTGACGATGCGCACGCAGCGATCGGCCTCTTCGCGGGTGAGGATCAACGGCGGGGCCAGTTGGATGACCGGTTCGAGCCGGTCGTCGGCCCGGCAGATCAAGCCGCGCTGCTTCAACTGATCGCTCAGCCACACCATCAGCCGCTCTTCGGCCAGCGATTCGCGAGTGGCGCGGTCGCGCACCAGCTCAACCGCCATAAACATTCCCATCCCGCGCACCTCGCCGACGTTGGGGTGATCGCCGACCGCCGCTTCCAGTTCACGCATCAGGTATGCACCCATCTCGCGGCTGCGCTCAAGTAGGTGTTCGCGTTCGATGATGTCGAGGTTAACGAGCGCGGCGGCGCAACTGGCGGCGTGCCCGCCAAAGGTGATGCCGTGCATGAACTTGTCGGCGTCGTTGTCAGAGATGAACACATCGGCGATGGTGTCGCGCACAATGGCTGCGCCGAGCGGGGCATACCCGCTGGTCATAGCTTTGGCGGTGGTGATGATGTCGGGGGCGACTCCCATCGCGGTTGAGCCAAACCAATCGCCGACCCGGCCAAAGCCGCAGATCACCTCATCGACAATCATCACAATCCCGTAGTGATCGCAGATCTGGCGGATGTGCTGGAGGTAGCCGGGGGGCGAGACAATCGCGCCGCCGCTATTCTGCACCGGCTCCATGATGATGGCGGCGATGGTTTCTGGCCCTTCAAACTCGATCAGGCGCTCGACCTCATCGACGCAAACGCCGCGGCAACCGCTGTGCAATGCGCAGTAATCGCAGCGGTAGCGATAGGGGAGCGGGACGTGACGCGCTCCCGGCACGAGCGGGCCGAAGCCGTTGCGGAGCGAGGTAACGCCATTGACCGAGAGCGCACCCATCGAGGTGCCGTGGTAGCTGACCCGCCGGGCAATAATCTTGCTGCGGTCGGCAAAGCCGCGCCGGCGCTGGTAGGCTTTGGCAATCTTCAGCGCTGTCTCAACCGCATCGGAACCGCCGGTGGTGAGGAAGACTCGCGAGCGCGGGCCGGTCGGGCTGATGGCAGCCAGCCGCGCCGATAGATCAATCAAAGGCAGGCTAGGGAAGCTAAAGGGGCTAACGTAAGCGATGTCGTTCAGTTGCGCGCTGATCGCCTCAACAATTTCGCGGCGACCATAACCGACATTGACTGCGAACAGACCGGAGAGACCGTCGATGTACTCATTGCCGTCTTGATCCCACACGCGCGACCCTTCGCCTCGCACGAGCACAGTGGGTCGCGCGCCGGTACTGGAGAAATGGCCCATCTGGAAGAAGTGCAGCCAGACATTGTCACTGAGGGCCTGTAAGCGATTGTTGGTCAAGGTACTCATATAACCTCACTAACTACGTCCGCCACCGTGGCCTCCAACGCGCTGTGCGCGACTGCTACGCCGCAGTAGGCATCGAAGGGAGACCACATCGTAGGCACGCGCCCCGACGCTGGCGCGGACACGGAGAACAGGGCTGCGCACCGGACTCAGCACCCGGCGCGACCGAGATGCGCGCGGCCCTGACTCACGCGCACCTCACGGGTATCAATCTGCCAACGGAGTGCCTTTCTAGCCGGACGAGCCGGCGCTATCAAACAACCATCCAGCGCGTACACCAAACTATGCGGGTGCAGCCAGCGGCTGCCCGTTCCCGATAGTTGTTCGTGTCGCGGGGCTAATTATCGACCAGACGCATCACCCGGAAGGCTTCGGCATACGCCGTGCCGATCTTGGCGCCGTTCTCGGCATCCCACTTGCGCACCCAATCGGCGACCTCGGGGCCAAGTTGCGAGCGATGGCAGAGCAGGCTCTCGATCTTCTGCTCGATCCGATCGCTGATGTCGAGGTAGAGATCAGGGGCCGGCGGGAACATCAGATAGAGTTCACGCACTTTATGCGGCTCGTAGCCTTCGGCGAGCAATTCCGGGAAGATCGGACGGGTTTCGGCGCTGGGGAAGACGGCGTAGATCGCTGCTTCGCCGGCGGCCCGGTGATCGGGATGATTGATGTACGTGCTGCCGGCAAAGACCAAGGTCGGGTCTTGGCAGAGCACGCGGAAGGGGCGTACCTCGCGGATCAGGCGGGTCAACTCGCGCCGCAGCTCGAGGGTTGGCTGCAAGACGCCGTCGCGATAACCGAGGAAGCGCACATCATGCACACCCAGCACTGCCGCCGCTGCGCGCTGTTCAGCTTGCCGGCGCGCGACCAATGCCGCCAGATCGATGCCCGGCTCGTTGGAGCCAGCCGACCCATCGGTGACGATACAGTAGGTAATAGGATGCCCAGCCGCTGCCCAACCGGCAATCGTCCCGGCGGCAGCGAACTCGATATCGTCAGCATGTGCGGCAATCACTAAGATCGGTTCGGGCTGGACGTGCATACAACCTCCCTTTTCCTAGTCTACACGAAGATCGGGGGGCTTGTCTAGGGGGTTATGCCGCAACGAGATCTGTGACGTATGCCAAGACGCGCTGCGCGATCTCAAGCGCTTCCTCGGCATCACGTTGATTAGGCAGCGATTGGGACACATCGGGAGTGAAACCCGGATAGCGAGTCGTTGTGTAAAATCGATCAAGCAGTTGAATCTCAGTTGCCATCGCTGCCAGCGGCGCAGCATGGACTTGGCTGAGCAGATCGGGCAATTTGTGAATCCGGGGCGGCACAAGGCCTTGATGAACAATCAATGCTTTGAGCGACTTTTCAACGCACTGTTGGCAATGAAAGCACACCTGATTAAAGAGGCCTTCGCGCATGGCAAGTTGGGCGATACGTACATCATCGCGCGCAAAAGCCAGCCATTGTTCAGGATCGCTCATAGAGCACCTTCCCTTTAGCGATAATCTCTTCCTGCACCATCAGATTCGACTCTTTCATCGTCGCAAATTCGCGCGGCGTATAGACCACAATGTCAACCCCAAGGCGTGGGTGCAGTAATAGCAGCACCTCGCGGATGCGATCAAGGTAGCGTTGATCGGTATCTTTCACAATTAACAGATCAATATCCGACCACTCATGGATCTTCCCCTCAGCTAGCGACCCGAACAGAATAATCTGTTCGGGGTGGTAGTGCTCGCGCAACAGTTCGACGTAGCGGGCCAATTCCGCTTCCAGCAACGCGCGGCGTGCTTGGATGGGATCGGTGATGGGGGTGTTCATAGGGTTTGTTGGTTGGTTGGATAGTGATGAATGAGACGTTGTGCAATCGAAAGCGCCTCTTCGGCGAGCGAGACCATGTGGCGGGCTTTCGCTTCATCGAAAATCTCCCATGGAGTTAGTTGTTGTTCTTCAAGCCCATCATCGCTCTGAACACGTACGTCTATCCCCAAAGTGTCAGCAATCGTAGCCAATCGTTCAATATCCGGCGACAGCTCAGCAGGAAACCGTTGATGAGCCAATGCTTCTCGCAGGAGCGTTCCCAGTTGATGGGTGCGTCCGGGTGGTCCTAACAATGCTAAGACAGCTTTTGCCGCATTTTCGCTTGCAAGCTGGGCATTATCTACTGCAGACCGCCAGCGTTGGAGATCAAGGTCTTGGTGTGCTTCTTTGATAAAGCCACTAGCTAATTTGGTCCGATAGTTTACGTTTTGAATCGTATGTGTACGCTCTTCTGCATGAACCTTCTCCCAATTCAATGCCCAGCCAAAACCGGGGAATTCGCGCCACTCCCAAATCAGATCACGTCCGCGTTGGATCCGGTAGAGACCGTGCCGGTCGAGGAGGGTACGGATGGCGGCAAGGTGCGCGGTCAGCCAACCGTCACGATCGTAGAGCACAATGCCATCGAGCGCGATGTCGAGGTACAACGGCGCAAGATAGGAGGTGAATTCGGCTGGCGTTTTGGCGATCACGGTCGCTCGTCCGCGCCATGCCTCCGGCAAGCAGGCAAGCAGGTATTGGTGGCGCTCCCATACCGATGTTGGCAGATGTTCCGCGATCAGCAACAGATCCCAATCGCTTTCGGGCCGGGCATCACCCCGCGCTCGTGAGCCAAACAGGGTAATCCCGACCAAGTTGTGGCCTAACTGTTGTTGGAAGGCTGCCACAACCGGGGCGAGCTCATTGCTGATTGCTGTGGTTGGGGTAGCGCCGGTCACGTGATCCTGCCTTACGTGGGTGGAAGATGGTTATCGGTAGTCTTTATTGTACCGGATCTGATTGCGTTCGGCGAGACGGTGCATAGGAGCGGGCCGTGAACATCCGTGAATCACTCCTGCCTTACCCATTTGCTGGTACAATACAAACAGCATCCCCCAATCGAATCAACCGGCGAGGAGGCAGCATGAAACGACGGGGCTGGAATCCGGCGACGTGGGTGAGTCTCGTACCCAATGGGCTTGGGCAGGTCAAGCCGAACCATTATTGGGAAATGGCGCGCACCGTGTGGGAAAATCGCGATAGTCTCGGCAAGGCATGGCGGATTTTGAACGAGGGTGTCTGCGACGGGTGCGCGTTGGGTACCGCCGGGTTGCGCGATTTTACCATGAAAGGCGTGCATCTCTGCACGGTGCGGCTGAATCTGTTGCGTCTCAATACGATGCCGCCGCTTGATGTGCGCCGGCTAGAGGACGTAACATCGCTGCGCGATCTGAGCGGGCGTGACTTGCGCGCGCTTGGCCGGCTGCCCTACCCGATGATCCGCCGGCGCGGCGAGCGCGGCTTTCGCCGGATCTCGTGGGATGCGGCGCTGAACGAGATTGCCGCCCGCCTGCGCGCCGCCGATCCGCGCCGGATCGCGTTGTACCTCACGTCGCGCGGTATCACCAACGAGACCTACTACGTGGCGCAGAAGGTGGCTCGCTTTCTCGGCACCAACAAT
This sequence comes from Chloroflexus islandicus, assembly GCF_001650695.1. Lineage (GTDB taxonomy): Bacteria > Chloroflexota > Chloroflexia > Chloroflexales > Chloroflexaceae > Chloroflexus > Chloroflexus islandicus. The sequence goes on along the minus strand of NZ_LWQS01000034.1, from coordinate 2,071 downwards.
GTCGATAACGCGGCCCGTCTCTGCCACGCTCCTAGCACGACTGCGATGAAGCAGGCGCTTGGCGTGGCTGCTTCCACCTGTAGCTACCGCGACTGGATCGGCAGCGATGTGCTGCTCTTCATCGGCAGTGATGCGCCCAACAATCAGCCAGTAACGACGAAATACCTCTATTACGCCAAGCAGCACGGCACCCGCATCTTCGTCATCAACCCCTACCGCGAACCGGGTCTCGAACGTTATTGGGTGCCGAGCGTGTTCGAGAGCGCGCTATTCGGCACGCGCCTCGCCGACCGCTTCTTCCAGATTCACACCGGCGGCGACATCGCGTTTCTCAACGGCGTGCTCAAGCATCTGATCGAGCGCGACTGGATTGACCGTTCCTTTATTGATGCGCATACCTGCGGCTTTGCCGATGTGCAGATCGCGTTGGCTGGGCAGTCGTGGGAAGAGTTGGAACAGGCGAGCGGCAGCACCCGCGCCGAGATGCTGGCCCTCGCCGAGGTGCTGGCACAGGCCAAGAGTGCGGTCTTCATTTGGAGCATGGGTATTACCCAGCACGAGTATGGGGTCGAGAATGTCAGAGCCATTCTCAATCTGGCACTGGCGCGCGGGTTTATCGGGCGCGAATACTGTGGCGTGATGCCGATCCGCGGCCATAGCGGCGTGCAAGGCGGCGGCGAGATGGGGTGTTTGGCGACGGCCTTCCCCGGCGGGAGACCGGTGAATGCCGAGCAAGCGCGCTGGCTGGGCAAGCAGTGGGGCTTTGCCGTGCCGGATTGGAAAGGTCTCAGTTGCGGTGAGATGCTCGATGCCGCCTACGATGGCGCGCTGGACGTATTCTATGCGGTGGGGGGCAATTTCCTCGATACCATGCCCGATCCTGACTACATCCGCGCGGCGCTGAGCCGTCCGGCATTGCGTGTCCATCAGGATATTGTCTTGACCAGCCAAATGCTGGTTGATCCCGCCGACACCGTGATCTTGCTGCCGGCAGCTACTCGCTACGAGCAGCGCGACGGCGGCACCGAAACCACCACCGAACGCGAAATCATCTTTTCGCCGTTCATCACGGCGCCTCCCGGCGAAGCGCGCAGCGAGTGGGAGATTCTGATGCAGGTGGCCGAGCGGGCCTACCCCGAACGCGCGCGCCTGATCCGGTTTGCCGATGGCTACCAGATTCGGGAAGAGATTGCCCGGATCGTGCCTGAGTACGACGGCATTCAGCGGCTGCGCAAGGCTGGCGATCACGTGCAATGGGGCGGGCGCATTTTGTGCCGTGATGGCCAATTTGCCACTCCCGACGGCAAAGCGCACTTTACCCCGCTGACGCCGCCGCAAACCCAATTGCCGCCGGGGATGTTTGTGCTCAAAACCCGGCGCGGCAAGCAGTTCAACTCGCTCGTGCATGCTGAGCGCGATCCGTTGAACGGCGCGGCGCGCGACGACGTACTGATCAACCCCGACGACGCGGCGCGGCTGGGTCTGCGTGAGGGCGAGCGGGTAGTGTTGCGGTCAGAGGCGGGCGAAATGCAGGCTCGGATCAAATTGGCGCCGCTCAAGCCGGGCAACATTCAGGTGCATTGGCCGGAAGGCAATGTGTTGATCGACGCGCGCCGGCGCGATGCCGGATCGGGGGTGCCGGCCTACAAGGCGGTGGTTAGCATTCACCGGCTGGCCTCGTGAATAGCTTGGAATAGCCACGAAAAGACACAAAAGACACAAACTTTGTTGTGGCATTTGGGTCTTTTTGTGGCCCTTCCCGGTTATGGAGTGCGGCAGTGTGACTGCCGCAGTCCAAAGCGAGCGCGCAGCCTATTGAGCTGGCTGGAGGAATAGCCACGAAGAGCCGCAAAAGACACAAACTTTGTTGTGGCATTTGGGTCTTTTTGTGGCCATTCCCGGGTATGGAGTGCGGCAGTGTGACTGCCGCAGTCCAAAGCAAGCGCGCAGCCTATTGAGCTGGCTGGAGGAATAGCCACGAAGAGCCGCAAAAGACACAAACTTTGTTGTGGCATTTGGGTCTTTTTGTGGCCCTTCCCGGTTATGGAGTGCGGCAGTGTGACTGCCGCAG
>NZ_LWQS01000033.1 GCF_001650695.1 Chloroflexus islandicus | reverse complement strand
GGGGGGGGGGGGGGGGGGGGGGGGGGGCCAACCTCCCCCAGCGAGAGCGGGGCCGTGGGGTGAGGGCCATCAGCCCGCGCAGCGGGCTTCGTAACCCAAGCCCGGCCCTTCAGGGCCGGGGGCACTCAAAGCAACGGACGCAGAGGTAGGTTGAGAAATGGGGAGGAGGGAGCATCCTTCCTCCTCTCAATTCCCGATTCCCCCTTCACCCTCTGCGTACTCATCGCCCTCAGCGGTAAACTTCCATCCCCCCCAGCGGGGGAGGGGCCGGGGATGAGGGCCAACCTCCCCCAGCGGGGAAGGGGTGGGGCTATGAGCCCGCACTGCTTTCCCTCATTCCCTACTCCCTATCTCCCCCCTCATCGCCGGCCAGCTCGCCGCGTGGCGCCGACCAAATTGGCAAGGTAAACGAGAAGCTGCTCCCCTTGCCTACCGTGCTCTGCACCCAAATCCGGCCTCCGTGCAACTCGACCAGCAGGCGCGTAATGTACAATCCTAGCCCGACACCGCTCTTCTGGCGCGTATTGCTGTTATCCACCCGCTGAAACCGTTCAAACAGCCTTGCCTGATCTTCCGGTGCAATCCCAATCCCCTGATCGCGCACCACAATCAACATCCACTGGCCGGGTGGATGGTTAGCCGGCAAATCACTTGCTTCCGCGTAACGCACCGTCAATTGAATTTCAGTGCCTTCCGGACTGTACTTGATGGCATTGCTCAGCAAGTTGAAGATAATTTGCTTCACCTTGTCGCGGTCGGCGAATACCGGCGGCAACGGGGGGCGCATATCGATCAGGAGCTTGTGCTGCACGAGTTGGGTGTGAAGCTGAAGGGTCAACTCCTCAATAATGTTGCCCAGCCGAACCGCCCACCGGTTTAGCTTCACCACGCCAGCCTCTAGCCGCGACACATCGAGCAGATCCTTCACCAACTTGTGCAGCCGCTCGGCTTCGTTCGAGACAGTGGTCAAAAACTCGCGCTGGCTGGTTTCATCGAGATCTTGCCGGTTCAATAAAATCTCGGTGTAGCCAAGGATCGATGTCAGCGGCGTGCGCAACTCATGCGACACAATCCCGATAAACTCATCCTTCAGCCGGTCTGACTCGCGTTCGCGGGTGCGATCACTTACCACCCACAACCGGCCCGTCAATTGCTGCTGGCTGTCACGGGTCGGCACCGAAAGCACGTGCAACGCTTGGTAGGGCTGGCGGAGTTGCAGACTCGTCTCAAAGACTTGATCGGGCGCGCGCTGGCCAAGATCGCAGAACTCGCTTAAGCGAAACGGATTGTCCAGCCGGGCCAGCAAATGCTCAACCAAATCAATCCCGACGAAAAATGAAGGCCGTTGCGATTGCTCCGGCAAGCGCCAGACGTGATACCACGCGGGGTTGGCGCGAATGACGCGACCGTTCAGGTCGATCAGCGCCAATCCGATGGGCAAGCTGCTAAACACTTGACCGAGATGGTATGACGTTTCATACGCCACTTGATACGCCGCAGCGCGGGCCAGCGGTCTCCCTGCCCGCTCGCGGAGCGCATCAATGAACGCGAGCACCTCTTCGTTGAAGGTATTGGCCCGCCGGCTGTGCAGGATCAAGACCGCCAACACCTGATCATCTGCAATAATGGGTGCGGCCAGCTCGGCTAGGAACGGCATGCCGGGCGGCAGACCCGGCTCGCGCCCGGCATCGCGCACCAAGAGCGGGCGCTGCGTTTTGACCGCCTGCCCAGCCAGCCCAATGTCCCAGCTCCAACGCTGGCGCGGCATCGCCGGCAGTGCTGCGCCAGTGCGTTCGGCTTCATACCCTTCGTAGAGATGCAGCACAAGTTCATGCCGTTCAGAATCGACCAGCGTGATCGCACCGGCTTCGGCACCGCTGCCTTCTAATGCCCGCCGTAAAATGATCCCCAACAACTCGTGCAAGTCGAGCGTGCGGTCAAGCTGTTCGTTGAGGGCGATGATCTTCTGGCGCAGCGAGGGAGCAAGCGTCAGGCCGAGCGGCGTCTCGCCGGCAACGCGCGGCGTGGGCAGGCGTGGCAATCGTGCCCCTTCTTGCGCAATAGCCGCTGCTAGTTGCGGCTTGAGCGATTCGATCACTTCGCCGATCCGTCCGTCTAGCCGGCGCTGATCGTCGCTGCGCAGTTCGAGAATGCCCCAGAGCCGTCCTCCCCAAAAGATTGGCGCCCCCAGATACCCTGCCGAAATCACCGGTAAACTCTCAGTTTGGCGACTGTTGCCCAGCGCAATTGTCTTGGTAACGGTCTTGCCGCCGAGCGCCACTGACCGCGTTAGGCTGTTGTCCCACGGGTAGGCCCAAGACTCGGGCGAGTAGATTTGCTGGCGGGTTGCCCCCGGCCGTGCCGATTGCAGCCAACACGTCAACCGTCCGTCACGGTAACGGGTGGCGAGGCGCAACAAGCCAAAGAGACGGTGAATACGCTGCACCAGCGGCTGCTCTTCCTGCAAGATGCGAGAGGCAGCCGCGACCACGATCAGCATACTCGTTGTCGGATCATCTGTTTCGTGTGTCATTGTTGTTCATTGTAGTCAACCCCGAGTGGCTGTCAATTATCTTGTACTACGCTTGTGCTATGATATGCTATGTCCATCGGTCTACCGGTGGAAGTGAAGGAGCATGCAATGTTTACTGCGGTCGATCATATTGGCCTTGTGGTGGCTGATCTCGATGCGGCGATCGATTTTTACCGCACCGCCTTCGATATTACGGAATGGGAACGGATCGAGCTGCCTGAGCGCCATGCTGCGATTGGAGTGGCCCGGTTTGGCGATGTGTTGATCGAGTTGATTGCGCCGACCAGCGATCAAGCCAGTTTTGCCCGCTTCTTGCGCGAGAAAGGGCCGGGGATGCACCATATTGCCTATCGCGTCGATGATATCACTGCTGCGCTGGCCACCCTCCAAGCGCGGGGCATTCCACTGATCGACCGCGAGCCGCGTCCCGGCATCCACGATACGCTCGTGGCCTTTGTCCATCCGAAGGCAGGCGGCCAAGGGGTGTTGGTTGAGCTGGTGCAGCATCGTTCGCACCATGCGTAAGCGGGCATCTGGTCCCGTAATGGTATATGTATCTTGAGACGATCGGAGTAGACGTATGACAACCAACGACGCAGATGATCGCCGCCTGTTGGTGAGCATGAGTGTGGGCCAGACGGCCTATGCGGTGTGGGCCAAACAGGCGCGGCGTGAGCGCTTCTTCAACATTGCCCGTCTGCTCGAAGCATCGGCGGCGGTCAAACGGGTGCGCGCCGAACAGGCGATGCGTCGATTGGGTGAAGTGGCGCAGACGCTGACTAATATCAATCGCGCGCTGGCCGGCCTCGAACCAGAAGCTGCGGCGACTGGGCCAGTGACTGGCACCAGTGCCTTTCAGCGCGAACTCCTCGAGCGGGCCGCACGTGCGCTGGCCGATGGCCGTGATCTCACCTATACCGAGCTAGGTGACCTCTTTGTGTGCAGTACGTGTGGCCGGCTGATGGAAGGCGATCCGCCGGCATTCTGCCCTGAATGCGGCACTGTGCGCGAGGGCTTCCTTGACTTCCGGATTGTTGATGGTATGGGCACGCTGGGGCCGCACGCGATCGTGCGCCGGCTGGAGCAAGGCTTGAAAACGGTGCAAGCGCTGGTGGCCGGTCTCAGCGAAGAACAATTGGCTATGCCAGTCAACGGTTTCCCGGCCTTCAAGGATCTGATCGGCCATCTCACCGACATGGATATTGTCTTCCGCGAGCGCGCTTGGATGATCTTGGAAACCAACCAGCCCAAGCTGTCGTCAGCCCATCCGCCGACGCTGCGGAGCGCGGTGAAATACCGCACGATGCCAATCGACGAGTTGATCGAGCAATATACCACCAGCCGCCAGCAGACGTTAGGCTTGCTGCGCGGCCTCACCCAAGCGGCGTGGCAGCGGATCGGTCATCACGAAATCTACGGGCCGGTGCCGCTTTTGCATCAGGGGAATTGGGTTGTTGCGCACGAGCAGGGACACCTGATCGAATTAGCGCAAATGCGCCATAACATGTTGTACGGGCATAACCGCGTCATCGATATTGCGCAAGAAATATTACACCCGTAACGCCGCACGGCGTGCGGCTTTTGGAGCCGCACGCCGTCTCTCATCACGTCAGGTCTAACCCGATTACGTCAGATCCAACCCGCTCAGGCTGTCGTACAGCACATCAAGATTTTCCAACGCCAAGCCGGTGCCGATCGCCACGCACGATGCCGGCTGGTCAGCCACGTAGCAGGGCACGCCCGTCACCTCAGTCAACAGATCATTGATCCGGCGCAGCATTGAACCGCCGCCGGTCATCACCATGCCCTTATCGATAATGTCCGAGCTGAGTTCCGGCGGCGTTTCGACCAGCACCGCGCGCACCGCATTGACAATCGCCTCCAGCGGCTCTTGGATCGCCTCGGTAATCTCGTTGCTGTCAACTTGGATTGTGCGCGGCAACCCAGTCACTTGATCACGCCCGCGCACCTGCGTCACCAGCGGCTTATCGAGCGGCAACGCCGAGCCGATCTCGATCTTCACCGCTTCAGCGGTGCGTTCGCCGATGAGCACATTGTATTTCCGCTTGATGTACGAGGCAATCGCTTCGTCGAACCGGTTGCCGCCGACCCGCACCGAGGTGCTCACCACAATGTCGTTGAGCGAGATTACGGCCACTTCAGTCGTGCCGCCGCCGATATCGATCACGAGGTTGCCCGATGGTTGCGCAATCGGGATATTGGCCCCAATCGCGGCGGCTAACGGCTCGCGGATCAGGTAAGCCTTGCCGGCCCCCGCCTCAAGGGCCGCGTAGCGCACGGCCCGCATCTCGACGCTAGTGACGCCGGCGGGAATACAGATCATCACTTCAGGCCGCGAGAAGCGAAATCGCCCAGCCGCGCGCCCAATAAAGTGGCGGAGCATCTCTTCCGTCACCACATAATCGGCGATCACGCCGTTGCGAATCGGGCGCACCACCTCGATGCTCTCTGGTTCACGGCCTAACATGGCCATCGCTTCGGCGCCGACGGCGCGCACGCGCCCGTCGCGGGTGCTCAGCGCCACCGCCGATGGTTCGGAAAGGACGATGCCTTTGCCTTTGACATACACTAAGACATTGGCTGTGCCAAGATCAATCCCGATTTTGCGGGCCATAGATGTTCCTGCTGATGAATGCCGGAAACGGCAGCGTGTGATGCCATTTCACAGTAGTCGTGCTGGGTCAGAGTTTAGTATGCCACTAGGCGGGTGCTCAGCACCCGCAGTCATCTTCGCTGAGTGCAGCATGGTCGGTTCCCATTGGCTGCAAAACCGCCTCAGCATAATCGCGGCGTATTATAACAAATGATGAGGGATACTGGCAATTGACAATAGGGACACAGCACTGCTGTGTCCCTGTGCGTTTACCGTCTTTGCGTTCCGCGCTGCACACCGGTAGCTGATTACGATTGGCGCCGTTTGATCTTGTTGAGTTGGGCCACCCGCAGGCGCACCATCTCTTTGCGCAGTTTGGCCTCGGCCAGCGCCATATCGCGCTCGCTCTGCGCCTCGCGCCGGCGCGCTTCGGCTTCGGCCCGCGCCTGCTCGGCCCGCGCTTCGTCGATCTCATCAGCCCGCTCGACCGTATCGGCGAGAATGGTCACCCGGTGCGGCAACACCTCCATAAACCCGCCCGACACGGCAAACGGCGTGCGCTCGCCATTCTTGATGATATCGAGCTCACCCGGTTCGAGGATCGTCATCAGCGGAGCGTGGCGCGGCAGAATACCAACCCGGCCGTCTTTGGTCGGTGCGCTGATCATGTCAACGTCATCCGACAGGATGACCCGCTCGGCGGTGACAATCTCTAAATGGATGGGCATGGACTGCTCCTTCTGCCTGCCATAGACCAACGCCGGCAGCAACGGCTGACCCGCGCCGCCGGCCCGGTCTTACTTCTGGCTAGCCTGATACGCGGCCAGCACGTCGTCGAAATCGCCCTGCATATAGAAGAACGACTCAGGAATGTGATCGCCTTCGCCTTTGAGCAGACGGGCAAAGCTCTCGACCGTCTTCTTCACCGGCACATACTTGCCGGGCCGGCCGGTGAACTGTTGCGCCACCGTGAACGGCTGCGAGAAGAACAGCTCAATCTTGCGCGCGCGCTGCACGGTCAGCTTATCCTCGTCGCTCAACTCTTCCATACCGAGAATGGCGATAATGTCCTTGAGGTCTTTGTAGCGCTGCAACACGCGCTTCACCTCTTGCGCCACCCGGTAGTGCTCCTCGCCGACGATGTTCGGGTCGAGAATGCGCGAGGTTGATGCCAGCGGATCGACCGCCGGGAAGATCGCGCGCTCGGCAATGCTGCGTTCGAGCGAGATCGTCGCGTCGAGGTGGCTAAACACGGTCGCCGGCGCCGGGTCGGTGTAGTCGTCTGCCGGCACGTACACCGCCTGCATCGACGTAATCGAACCGCGCTTGGTCGAGGTAATCCGCTCTTGCAGTTCACCCATCTCGGTGCCGAGCGTCGGCTGATACCCTACCTGCGACGGCATACGGCCAAGCAGTGACGACACCTCAGAACCGGCCTGCACGAAGCGGAAGATGTTGTCGATAAAGAGCAGAATGTCACGCCCCTCATCGCGGAAGTACTCGGCCATCGTCAGCGCGGTCAAGCCGACGCGCAGACGCGCTCCCGGCGGCTCGTTCATCTGGCCGAAGACCATCACCGTCTTGTCAAACACGGTGGTGTTCTCGTCGATGCGGGCCTCGCGCATTTCGTGAATGAGGTCATTCCCCTCACGCGAGCGCTCACCCACCCCGGCGAAGACCGAGAAGCCCGACTGCTCTTTGGCGATATTGGCAATCAGCTCCTGAATCACCACCGTCTTGCCCACGCCGGCGCCGCCGAAGATAGCGGTCTTACCACCGCGGGTAAACGGTGCAATCAGATCGATCACCTTAATCCCAGTCTCGAAAATCTGGGCTTGGGTGTTCTGCTCCTCAAAGCTGGGCGGGTCGCGGTGGATCGGGCGGCGCTCCACCTCAGGGCCAATCGGCGCCATCCCATCGATCGGGTCGCCCAACACGTTAAACACGCGGCCCAACGTCGCCGGGCCAACCGGCACTGCAATCGGGCGACCGGTATCGATAATCTCGAGCCCGCGCCGCAGGCCATCGGTCGAACCCATCGCGACCGCCTTCACCACGCCATTACCGAGCTGCTGCTGCACCTCGCAGACGAGGCGGCCGCCGTCTTCCAGCGGAATCTCAATTGCGTTATAGATCTCCGGCACCTGATCCTCCGGGAATTTGGCCCGGATGACGACGCCGATAATCTCTTGAATAACCCCCTTTGCCGGCATCGGCTCCTCCTCTTAGCATTAACTGGCGAGGGCAGCGGCGCCCGAAGCGATCTCGCTGACCTCTTTCGTAATAGCGGCTTGCCGCGCCTTGTTGAATGAAAGTGTCAGGTCGCGCACCAGATCCTTCGCGTTATTGGTAGCGTTGCGCATCGCCACCATCCGCGCGCTATGCTCGCTAGCGATGCTCTCAAGCACCGCCTGATAGATCTGGGTCTCGACATACCGCGGCAGAATGCTATTCAATACCTCTTCTTCACCCGGCTCGTACGTATAATCGACGTTGGTGGTCGTTGAGATATCGGGGCTTTCTACCGGCAATAACTGCTTAATCGCCGGTCGCTGCACCAGCGTATTAATGAACTCGCTATAAATGATATAGAGTTCGTCGTATTTACCCGCTTGGAAACCGCTAATGGCGTTGATCGCCACACCGAGGATCGCCTCAAGCTTGGGCGCATCGCCGAGGCGCGTGGCTTCGCCGGCGGGTGCAAAACCCGTGCGCAGGAAGAAATCGCGCCCTTTACGGCCAAAGGTGTAAATATCGACCGTGCGGCCCATAGCGCGCTGCTCGGTGATAAAGCGCCCGGCGCGGCGCAAGACGTTGGCGACAAGGCTGCCGCAGAGACCGCGATCAGGCGTCACCACCAACAACGCCACACTCTTAATCGTTTCGCGCTTTTCGAGCAGCGTACCGCGGCGCGCTGCGCCTACCACCCGCGCCGTCAAATTGGCCATCACCTCCCGCATGCGGTCGGCATACGGGCGAGTAGCTAACACATTCCGTTGGGCGCGCCGCATCTTCGAGGCCGATACCATTTCCATCGCCCGCGTAATTTGGGCGACGTTCTTCACTGACCGGATGCGGCGCTTAATCTCGCGACTACTCGGCATATCGAACCCTTTGCAGTCATGCGACCGGCGAGCGGGCCTGCGCCCGCCCGCCGGTGGAGCCTGCTAGCTATAATTGCTGGTTGCCTTAAACTCCTTAATCGCCGATTCCAGCGCCGACTTGACTTCCGGCGTGGGGAACTTGCGATCAAGGCGATTGTCGTAGATCAGCTTCCGCACCTCTGGATGGGCGGTGCGCAGGAAGGCCAGAAAATCGTCGCGCCACTTGGTAATCATCGCCACCGGCACATCGTCGAGGTAGTTGTTGGTGGCCGCATAGAGCACGGCGACCTGATCCTCGACGGCCAGCGGCTGGTACTGCGGCTGCTTCAGCAGCTCTTGCAGGCGCTGGCCACGCTCGATCTGCGCCTTGGTGGTCGCATCGAGGTCGCTGGCAAACTGGGCAAAGGCGGCCAGATCGCGGAACTGGGCCAACTCGCCCTTCAGCTTGCCGGCCACTGCGCGCATGGCCCGCGTCTGCGCCGCGCCACCCACGCGCGACACCGAAATACCGACGTTGAGCGCCGGGCGCTGACCGGCATTAAACAGGTCAGACTCCAGATAGATCTGGCCGTCGGTAATCGAAATCACGTTGGTCGGGATGTAAGCCGACACGTCGTTGGCCTGCGTCTCGATCACCGGCAGCGCGGTCAGCGAACCGCCGCCGTATTCATCGCTGAGGCGGGCAGCGCGCTCGAGCAAGCGCGAGTGCAGGTAGAACACATCACCGGGGTACGCTTCGCGGCCCGGCGGGCGGCGCAGCAAGAGCGACACCTGCCGGTAGGCGACGGCGTGCTTGCTCAGGTCGTCATAGACGATCAGGGCATCGCGCACCAATTGCCCATTGAGCATCACGCCATTCTCCATAATCTCTTCACCCATCGCGCAGCCGGCGTAGGGCGCAATATACTGGAGAGCGGCGCTTTCCGAGGCGGTCGCCGACACGACGATGGTGTACTCCATCGCGCCATACTTTTCAAGGGTGCCGACCACCTGCGCCACCTGCGCGCGGCGCTGGCCGATCGCAACATAGATACATACCATTCCTTGGCCCTTCTGGTTGAGGATGGTATCAATTGCGACGGCCGTCTTGCCGGTCTGGCGGTCGCCGATGATCAACTCGCGCTGGCCGCGCCCGATCGGGATCAGGGCGTCAATCGCGATAATACCGGTTTGCACCGGCGTATCAACCGACTTGCGGGTGATCACACCGGGGGCGATGCGCTCAATCGGGCGCGTCTTGTCATACAAGATCGGCCCCTTGCCATCGATCGGCTGGCCGAGCGGGTTCACGACGCGGCCCAGCAGCCCCTGCCCAACCGGGACGGAAATCACGCGCCCGGTCGAGGTCACCATATCCCCTTCCTCGATCGTCTCGTCATCGCCGAGAATAATCGCGGCGACGCTATCTTGTTCGAGGTTCAGGGCAATGCCATAAATCGATTCATTCCGGCCGGCCTTGGGCGGGAACTCAACAATCTCAGAGGCGACGACCTGATCAAGGCCGGACAGCCGCGCGACGCCGTCACCGACGGCAATCACCGTTCCGACATTGACCTGACGCGGCTGAAGGTCGACGCCGCTGGTGATCCCCTGCTTCAGCCGGGCGATCAATTCTTCAGTAATCGTCGTCATGCTTTACTCCGTCGCGCTGGCGGCCGGCGACACCGGGCCAGCGAGCTGAGTGCTACTTTAACTTGCCTGCAATGCGCGCTGAATGGCGCTGAGGCGGGCGCGCAGGCTATTATCAAGCACCTGATCGCCAACCCGGATAATCAACCCGCCAATCAGCGTCGGATCAACATAATACGTCACGTGGACGTCACCGTAGCGCTGGCGCAACTCGCTCGCAATGCGCTCTTTCTGCTCACTGCTCAGCTCGATCGCGCTGGTCACACTCGCGTCGATGACGCGGCTGCCGGCCTCGAGATAGCTCTGCAAGGCGGCCGCCACAGCGCCCAACTCGCCAGTCAGCCCCTCTTTGGCCATTGCGAGCAAGAAATTGCGCACTTGGGGCAGCAGATCGGCCGGCAGGGCCGCCGCAGCATCGCTCGGCCCAAGGCCAGCGATCCGCGGCGCCGCGGCCCGAATCTGCTCGGCGGCGGTGGTGAGCAGCGCTTCCACAAGCGGGCTGGCCAGCTCCCGTGCATCAATGGTCGTTGCCATACGCTCTGTTTCCTCTGGCAGACTAGCGGCGCCAGTCTGCGACGTTAGTTGCGGCGATCAAGCGCCTTCAGTGACTCGGCAATCAACGCATCGTGGCCGCGGGCCTGCAATTCGGCGCCGAGCACGCGGCTCGCCGTCAAGGTGACCAGATCAGCGATCTGAGTCTTGGCTTCGCTCATCATCCGCGCGCGCTCTTGCTCGGCCTGCGCACGGGCCTCTTCCTTCAGGCGCTCGGCCTCGCGGCGCGCCTGCGCAATGATCTCAGCCTCCTGCTGCTTGGCCCGCTCTTGCGCCTGCGCCACGATCTTGGCCGCCTCTTGCCGCGCCTTCGCCAGCTCAGCCTCGTAATCGCGCTTGGCGTTGGCCAACTGCTCGCGCACCTTCTCAGCGTCGCGGACGCTCTCTTCGATCCGCTTGGTGCGCTCATTCAGCAGGTTCATTACCGGCCGGTACAGCAGCGCGCGCAGAATGAAGATCAGCAACAGAAAGTTGATCAGTTGCGCGAGAAATAGGGTCAGGTTAATACCTAATGCTTCCACCCTGCAAACCTCCCGTAAACGCGCAATGCTCTACTGCAACACGCCGAAACCGATCAAGAACGCAATCACCAGACCGAAGATAGCGAGTGCTTCGGTAAAGGCGATACCGATGAACATGTAGGTGACGACCCGGTTCTCGATTTCAGGATTGCGGCCAATCGCCTGCACCGCACCCGACACGATGATGCCAATGCCAACACCCGGCCCAATAGCGCCCAGACCAACGGCGAGCGCGGTTGCGACGAGATTCAGACCCTCCATGATTGAGATGCCTCCTTAAAGCAGACTCTGCAACGATACCTTACACCCAAACGATCGCGGAAGATCCGCGCGAACCCGATCAATGTGCATGCTCCTCGTCGTGGCCGGTCACGGCAATGTTGAGGAAGGCGTAGGTCAGCAGCGCGAAGATCAACGCTTGGATAAACCCGACGAACACCTCGAAGCCGTAGAAGGGAAGCGGCAGCAACAGCGGCACGAGGAAAGCCATCACCACCAGCAGCACTTCGCCGGCAAAGATATTGCCGAAAAGACGGAAGGCCAGCGCGAAGGGCTTCACCAGCTCGGAGATAAACTCGATGATGCCGACGAACGACATAATGCCGTTCGTATTGAAGAACTTCTTCAAATAACCCGGCCCAAGGGCGCGGAAGCCCCAGTACTCGATGAAGACGAACGAGATGACTGCAATGGCAAAGGTGAAGTTGAGGTCAGCCGCCGGCGCGCGGAAGAGCGGCACCAGCTTCTTGCCCTGCGCGGCGCAGGTGTCATGCACTTCTTCGCTCTCGGCTGCCAGCACACTCGCCGGGCCAGCGATTGCCAACCGCTCGTCTACTACAACGCCATGCTTCTCTTTCTTCTCGTGGCAGACGCCAATCGAGCCCACCCCCGGCAACAAGCCGAACCAGTTGCCAAACAGCACGAAGAGGAAGATCGTCGCTACCAATGGGAACGCAGTTGCAACATACTTCGCGTTAATGTTGCGGAAGAGATTGTACAGCGTTTCGAGGATAAACTCCATCACATTCTGCACTCCGCGCGGCACCATCTGCAAGTTGCGGGTGGCAACGAACGCGAGCGCAATCACAAAAATGTCAATGATGATGGTGACAACGAACGAGTTGGTAATGGGAAAACCGGGAATGCCGTCAAAGATCACTTCGGCTGCGACTTCGACATGGGGTGGGCCGGTGTAGAGGAAAAAGCGGCTAGCAATCGAAATGATGAGCGCCCCTACAATGATCAGAATGTTTCGAGTCCGCGTTGACAACGCCTACCTCCTGCTCGACAACGTCGGGCATTGCTCAGCGCCCTGCTCTGTGCGCGCTGCAGCCCGGAGCGCGAACGACCACTTTTTTGTTCCGTCTTTCACAAACAGTATAACGCACCTCGCAAAATTTCGCAAACAACCTGTGTAGAGATTGTCACGGTTTTGCGAAGCCGTCGCGAGTATACCATAGCTATGCGGTACGGGCAAACGGCGAGGAAGGGGGCAGAGACGCAGTGCGGTCGTCATCGTAGGGGGGTAGGGGCATAGCAACGCTATGCCCCTACCTGCCCCTACGACGACGACCGCGCCAACACATCACGCAATTCGCGAATGGCGCGTTTGGCATTCACCCACACGGCGCCGATCTTCGAGCTAGCCACCCGCTTGTTGAAGACCAAGACCAGCAAAAACCGCTGCGCCACATCGAAGCAGTAGAGGTCAATGTTGACACCTTCGTGGATGTAGACGCTGGTCGCATCTTCCTCACGCAATTGGCGCGCCACTTCACCGGTCGTTGAGAACCCGGTGGAGAGCAGCGGCAAGACGATCATCAGCGGCAGGTTGCCTTTGTCGCCGGTCTCGACGAGGATCATCCCGGCCCGATCAGTGAGCATAATGCTCTGCGTGCCGAGATCTTGGCCTAATTGGCTCATGACGCTGCGGATCGCCGCAATGTTTTGCTCGGTGACGATTAGGTTCCGGCCATCGCTGCGCCAAGCGAGTGGCGGCTCAGCCGCTGCGGGGGTAGCCGCTGGGGCGGCCGGTGTGCTCGCCCGGCGCTCGGCAGCCGCGCGTGAACGGGCGGCCAAGCCGCCTTTGTGTGGCGGCGCTTCCCGGGCAGCCGCCTCGCGGGCCGCGCGCTCGGCTGCTTCCCGTTCAGCCGCTTCCCGCTCAGCCGCCTCGCGGGCCGCGCGTTCAGCCGCTTCGCGTTCCGCCCGTGATGGCAACACCACCCGCGCCGGAGTAAAGGGGCGCTGCGGCGGAGGTTCGGCCGGCGGCGGCGCTGGCGGTTCTTCCTTCGTGACAGGTTTGGGTGGTTCGCTGCGCGGTGTCTCGGCAACGGCGCGCGTTGTTGCCGGCGCTGGCGGCGCCGGCGGCGCCGGCGCAGCGCGCGGCGTATCGAGCGCGCTGCTTACGGCTGCGCGCACTGCATCTAGACTCACCTCGCCGCTCAGCACCGTGCTCACGCCGGCGGCCTTGGCCCGCTCGCGGTCAGCATTGCTCAGGCCAGCGCCCCACAAGACGACCCGTGTCTGCGGGTCAAAATTCGGTACAATCTCGGCGAGATCAAGACCGCTCATCTCGTCGAGTTCGAGTTCGCTCAGCACCAGATCGGGCGGCTCAGTGCTAATGGCCCAGAGCGCATCGTTGGCTGAGTCGAAGATTTGTACCGTTGCATCGCCGGCCATCGCTGCGGGTAAGTTTCGCAAGATAGGATTAGCGCGGGCGACCACGACAATACGATAGGTCATTGAATTCTCTCGCGGTATCGCTCAACGTGTAACCATCTACTACTGCCCATAAGTATACCCGAAATAGCTACGACTTGAAGTAGAAATTTCGGGTAAGTACGTAGTCAGGCTATCACTTCAACGCAACTGCGCGGCAACCAAATCGCTTCACCACTGTTCAGCACCACTTCGGCTGCCGCAGTGCGCACGCCCGACGGCAAGCGTTGGGGTAAAGCCGGCAAACTGCGCACGGAGCCGGTTTGGCCGAGATGATCGTGATCTAGCAGGCGCACGAGCGCGCCGATGCGCAGTGGCGGGCGCGGCGGTTCAAGCGATGTTGCACTGCTGCGCGATAGGGGGATGATCACCCGCGGGCGGCGATGGGGTTGGCGTAGGCTGGTGTTGCTCTCGATAAAGACTTCGCGACGGTCGTTATTGGCGAGCAAGTCAAACAGCGGCGCGGCCATGGGGGCATTGCCGATGCCTTCCGTGAGCACGATGGTCAGCGGTGCAGCAATATTGCCTGACCATTGCCAATTGCGAACGCCGATAGGCCATGGCACCCGCTTGGCCCACTGAAAGAACGCGCGTAGTTCGCGTTCGGCGATGCTGCCGATGATAACCCCGCGCACCTGATGCTCAACCGCTTTCCTGAGCGCAGCCGCACTGATCCCGCTGCCGCCGATGATGATGGCAAACATGCTTTGGGCATCGATCATCTGCTCAGTGATCGGTTCGCCCGGATCGAGTGTGAGCAAGCGGGTGACGCCGTTGCAATCGTTGCCAAATCCGCCAGCGCCGTATAGTTGCGCAGCCGGCGTTTCGATCACAATCCGCCGGTTGTCGATAACCTCCATCACAATGCCGCGGATGCCGGCGGTGAGCGTTATCTGGCGCGGTTCAGGCACAATAAACGCATAGCCCGTGGCCGGATCCACGGCGTGTAACGTCCCGTTGACGGGGCTTAGCACACGGCGGCCAAACAGACCACCGCGCCGGGCCAGCACGGCGCCGGCATTGATCGGTTGGCCAATCGGTGCTACAACCGCTCGCATCGCTTGCGCCGGCGGCAGGTTGAGGGCGCGCGCCAGATTGATCATGTGCGGCGCGCTGGCGCTTACCCCGCGCGCAATCACATCATCAGGCTCGACGCGCCCGCCTTGCCTGACCAATATCTCGCCGGGTTGCGGCAGGGTGCGTTCGACGCGGGCCAGCGTGCTCTTGATAATTGGCGGAACGCCATCGGGTACGTACAGCATAGTGGATGGGCCTGTGCGTGACGGTATTTATTGCGCCATTATAACACGGAACAGCTCGCGACCGTTGGCTTGCGGTGAGCTGTGCCTCATTGCGATGCGGATGTACCAGCGAGGATGCGACGGGCGGAATCTGGTTACTGCCACAGACGCAGCGATAAAGGGTGCGCTGCCGGAGCGGATTCGCCGTGGGGTGGCTTTCATTGCTCAATAAATCTGTACCGGCACGCCGAGATCGGCCCATTCATACAACCATTGGGCGTCATCAATCCGCAAATTGATGCAGCCATGCGACATGCGCACCCCCGTGCCGTGGGCATTGTGCCAATAGGTGCCGTGCAGAGCGACGCCGCCGACCACGTATTGCACCCATGGAATGTTCGGGACATACCAGCACTCGCCGCCGAGACAACCGGTCATTGTCTGTTCGGGCAAGCGGTAATAGATCGCGAAAGCGCCGCGCGGCGTGTTAAATCCGTCGCGTCCGGTTGCGACTGGCGCCGTAAACACGAGCAACTGGTCTTCATAGGCGAAGAGTTGCTGGCGGGCCAGATCGACTTCGATCCGGCGCGACCACAGCGCCGGACTCCAGTCAACCGCGCCGGGCAAGCGCGCAACGGGGGCGGTATTGATGCCGAGCAGGTCGGCCAATTGGCGGCCTATGTCGTCGATCTCGACTTCGTGCAGCGCATCGAGATCGAAGCCATATATACCTTGTTGCTGGCGGAGAAAGGGCGAGAGGGCATCAGGCCGGTAGCGCAAGCGGGCGCGCTCGAAATATTGGATGACGCTGCCATCGCTGGTGTGTTCGGCGCTGATGGGGAAGCCAAAGATCGGCAAACCGCCGCGCCGTTCCCAAAACTCAAGAAACTCGCCGCTCAGGGTGTACCCGGTTTCAGGAAAGAACGCGCCAGCCGCGCCAGCGGCTGCTGGCGGCAAAGCGATCGATTGGCGGGCAAGCCATTCTTGCCCGATCAGACCAAGCTGAACTTGCAGCGGTGTGCCGGCATATTCGGGATGGTATTCAAAGCGAGCGCGCTCGAAATATTGCACAATCCGGCCATCGATCACCAATTCTTCGCTGATCGGCATGCCAAAGGTGTGCAGTTGGCCGTTGGCGCGCCAGAAATCGAGGAAGCCAACCCGATTGGAGAGGTGATGGCCGGTGGTTGGGAAGTAGACGGTACGCACGATCGGCAACCGGTCGAGCTGGGCAATAGGGCGAGCCGCTGCCGTGGTGTTCCAGTAGAGCCACATACCGAACAACCAGAGCACGCTGCCTAGCAGCAAGAGGACAACCCGCAGGCGAGCGGATGGCAAATGAGTAATGGGCGACATACGAGTCTCAAGCACTAGGCGGCGACTTGGTGCATGGGCGAATAATTACCGTCATTATAACAAACGCCGGCAAGATTCCGCTTTGCGCAGCGTCTTGCGGAAGAGTGAACTCTCTGGCTATACTACGGTAAGTAAGGTTGCAATGCGAGCGTAGTATGGCAGATCTCTTTACACCGCTACAAGTGGCTGGCCGGCGACTGGCAAATCGAATCGTGATGGCGCCGGCGCCGAGTGGGCTAGCCGGACGTGATGGGTTCTGCCATGCTGCGCTCGTGAGTTATTACGAGCGGCGAGCGCGGGCGGGAGTTGGGTTTATCATCACCGAGCCGCTGCTGATTTGTGATCCGGGTGAGGCGGCAGCGCACCTCGGCATCTGGCACGATGGCTTCTTGCCCGGTTTGCGCCGGCTTTCGGCGGCGGCGCATGCCTTTGGCAGCCGGATCGCCTTTTTACTGGAAGCGCCGGCGGTTGGCATACCGGCAGCGAGTTTGGTTGAGCTGTACCTCCAAGCGGCGTGGCGCGCGCTTGCCGCCGGCGCTGATGGGGTCTTCCTCTCGATTGCCGACGATGGCGCGCTGGCGCAACTGGTCTCGCCGCGCCATCCGTTGAGCAATGGCGGCGCTGCTGGCGACCGGATCCAACCGGTGCTCGCTATTATCGAGCAGATACGCCAGCGCTTTGGCCGGCGGCTGTGGGTTGGGCTGCGCATGCCGGCGGCTGAACTGATCCCCGGCGGGTTGAGCCAGCAAGACGCGCGCCTGATTGCGCGGCGGGCAGTAGCTGCTGGCGCGCAGCTTCTCGATGTGACGGTCACTCGTTACACCCCCGATGTGGCCCGGTTTCCGGGATGGACGATCCCGTTGATCACCGGTATTCGCCGCATCGCCAGCGAGGCGGTCGTGATCGGTTCCGGCCAGCTCAGCGATCCGTTGCTGGCTGATGCGGTCATTCAAGATGGGAGCATCGATCTGGTGATGCTCTGCACTGCGTTGCGGGTGATGCCGGAATGGCCTCTGATGGCGCGCCGGATCCTCTTCCCGGTCAGCGTAGAATGACCAACAGCACGCCAGCAGCGACGGCAGAGCCAATCACGCCGGCCACATTGGGGCACATCGCCTGCCAAATCAAGAAGTTCTGCTTATCTTCCGCTTGCGCCACCCCATGAGCGACGCGGGCCGACATCGGCACCGCTGACACGCCAGCAGCTCCAATCAGCGGGTTGATCTTATTTTTCGTGAAGAGATTGTAGAATTTGGCGAAGAGCACCCCGCCAGCGGTGGAAATGGCGAAGGCGCAGGCGCCAAGGGCAAAGATCGCAACCGAGCGCGGGGTGAGAAAGTTGCTGGCTTGGGTGCTGGCGCCAACCGTCAAACCGAGCATAATCGTCACACTGTCGATCAGGGCGCTGCGCGCGGTTTTGGCCAGCCGCTCGGTAACACCGCTCTCTTTGAGCAGATTGCCGAAGAAGAGCATGCCAAGCAGCGGGAGGGTGTCAGGCACAATCAGCACGCAAACGATCAACCCGATAATCGGAAAGAGGATCCGTTGCGCGCGGCTGACTTCAGCGGGGGGCGGCATCCGGATCAGGCGCTCTTCGCGGGTGGTCAGCAAGCGCATAATCGGCGGCTGGATCACCGGCACCAGCGCCATGTAGGAATAGGCCGACACCGCAATCGCGCCAAGCAGATCAGGCGCAAGCCGGGTGGCGATAAAGATGGCCGTCGGGCCATCGGCCCCGCCGATAATCCCGATCGCCGCCGCTGCCCGCAACAACCGCAGCGGATCATCGGCGCTGGCGAGATCGAGGAACGGCAACCGCGAACCGAGGAACACCGCCATCATCAGGGTGAAAAAGATGCCGATTTGGGCGGCGGCGCCGAGCAAGATCAGGCGCGGTTGGGCAATTAAGGCGGAAAAGTCGGTCATCGCGCCGATGCCGAGGAAGATCAGGGGCGGGAAGACGCCGGCAATGACGCCAAAGTAGATATAGTTGAGCACGCTGCCCTGATCGTAGACGCCTTGCCCCATCCCCGGCTCGAACGGCATGTTGCCGAGGATGATGCCAAACCCAATCGGCACCAGCAGCAACGGCTCGAAGCCGCGGGCAATCGCAAGGTACACGAACACACAGCCGACCACAATCATCAGCAGATTGCCCCATGACAGATGGGCCAACCCGCTCGCTTCAAAGAAGCCGATCAGCCATTCCATCAGGCAAACTCCAGTAATGGTTGGCCTTGCCGCACCGAATCGCCGACCTTGACATTGATCGCGCGAATCGTACCGGCGACCGGGGAACTGACGTTCGAGTTCATCTTCATCGCTTCGATCACGACTAACGGATCATTTTCCTTCACGTGATCGCCGATGTTCACCTTGATTTCGGCCACGATGCCGGCAATGGGCGAGGCCAAGACTCCCGGCCCGCTGGGATGGGTGTTGGGGGGCGGGGCGGCGGGGGCGGCGGCGGTTTGCGCCGGCGGCGTGGCTGCTCGAGCCGGAGGCAACGCATTGATGCTGGTTGGCGCGGTGAGGGTCGCCTCATCATCATCGGCCAAGACCTCAACTTCGACTTCGTAGCTGATACCGTTGACGGTAATGCGCAAGCGTTTCATAGCGACTCCGGTTTATTTGTATCGGCGAGCAGGCAGTGAACGGGCGGTGATAGGGCAACGCACTGTTACCGGCGCAATTGGCGCGAAGCCATCACGCTCACCCGGCCCAAGCGTGTCCACATACCTGACGGTTGGCGATAGTAGCGCACCCGCAGCACTCGCACCGGTTGTTGCAACGTCGCTACAGCGGCTGCCGTCAGCACGGCAATCAGTTGGGGATCGAGCTGATCGGCGGTCGCCGGCGGCTGTGGTGGGGTGGCCGGTGTTGCTGGCTCAACCGGCTTGGGCCGGAAGAGGCGCTGGCTGGCACTAAGCGCGCTTAGGGTGATGGCGACGATAGCCAACACGATGAAGACGATCGTGACGCCGGTGATCGTGATTTGCAAACCAATCAGCAGCGGATCGGCAGTCGGGTCAATCATGCACCCTCCTTTTCATTCACTCATAGCGGCACCAACCCGTGCTTCTTCTGCGGGCGGAACTCGCGCTTGGTGCGCAGCGAGGCCAGTGCGAGGCTGAGGTAGCGCCGGGTTTCGCTCGGCGCAATAATGCTATCGATCAAGTTGCGAGCCGCGCCAACGTAGGGTGAAGCGAATTCGGCCCGATAGAGGCGCAAAAACTCGGCGCGAGCGGCGGCTGGGTCTTCGGCCTGCTTAATCTGTTCGCGGAAGATAATATTGACTGCGCCTTCCGGCCCCATCACCGCAATCTCGCTGCTTGGCCATGCCGCGACGCGATCAGCGCCGAGGTCTTTGCCGCACATCGCCAGATAGGCGCCGCCGTAGGCTTTGCGCAGAATCACCGTAATCTTGGGGGAAGTGGTAGCCGAATAGGCGAACAGCATCTTGGCGCCGTGGCGGATGATCCCGCCGCGCTCTTGGGCGACGCCGGGCAAGAAGCCGGGCACATCAACGAAGGTGATGATGGGAATGTTAAAGGCGTTGCAGAAGCGGACAAAGCGCGCGATCTTATCAGAGGCGTCAATGTCGAGCACGCCGGCCATGACCATCGGCTGGTTGGCGACAATCCCGACCGTGTTGCCATCGATGCGGGCAAAGCCGATCACAGCATTATCGGCGAAGCCGCGCTGAATTTCGAGAAAATCGCCGTCGTCAACCAGTCGCTTAATGATCGGAATAACATCGTACGGTTCACGTGGGTCATCGGGGATGATAGTATCGAGCACAGGATCGGTGAACCAGCGCAATTCGCCATCGCCACGCTCCGGCGGGTCTTCGAGGTTATTCGCGGGCAAGAAGCTGAGCAACCGCTTGCAAATCGCGATCGCCTCGTGATCATGCTCGGCGATAAAGTGGGCGACGCCGCTACGCACCTGCGCTTCCGGCCCGCCCAACTCTTCCCCGGTCACATGCTCGCCGGTCACTTGTTTGAGCACTTCCGGGCCGGTGATAAACATCTCGCTGCCGCGCACCATAATGATAAAATCCATCAGCGCCGGCGAATAGGCAGCACCGCCGGCGCAGGGGCCGGCAATGATGGCAATTTGCGGCACGACGCCGGAAAGCAGCACATTCCGGTAAAAGATGCGCCCATAGCCGCTCAGCGCGTCAATGCCCTCTTGAATGCGCGCGCCGCCGCTATCGTTGATGGTGATGAATGGCGAACCGCACTTGAGGGCGAGATCCATCGTTTGGCAAATCTTATCGGCGTGCATCTCGCCGACTGAGCCGCCGGCAACGGTGAAATCTTGCGCCGCCACAAACACTTGCCGGCCATCAACGCTGCCGCAGCCGGTAATGACCCCCTCGCCGGGCATTTCTTTATCGGCCATGCCGAAGGCAGTGCAGCGATGGCGCGCAAAGAGGTAGAGTTCCTGAAAAGTATCGTGATCGATCAGCAGGTGCAATCGTTCGCGGGCGGTCAATTTGCCGGCTTGATGCTGGCGAGCGATCCGGTCGGGGCCGCCGCCCTGTTCGAGCCGGTGGCGCTGCTGGCGGAGCGCCTCGATCCGGGAGCGGAGGGTTAATGGAGCGGCAGCGGATGATTCCGTATCGCGCTGAGTCATGGTCGTTCCTCCATGTGAACGAATGGCCACGCTCGCTCACGGCATGATCATGCGCAGAGCGGCGTCTTAGGCAAGGGGTGGATCGATTGATAGATCGCTTTGGGTATTTACAGATGTTAGTATAGCACGCGCAATAGTTGCGTGCAGTAAAATAGGGTCATTCTTTGGCAACCGTGTATTGTCGTTTGGTTGACGGAGTAAACGCATGACAACCATCCCCGCGCAACCGGCCCGTCCGTGGCTGGTCATCCTTTGGCTGGCGCTAGCGGTGTTGCTGGCGAAAGGCACGTGGTTCTCCGCTTCAGCGGTGGTGCCGGCATTGACCGCCGAATGGGGGTTAGACGATACGGTGCGGGCGTGGTTGACCATGTCGGTGCAACTGGGCTTTGCCGTGGGCGCGTTTGGCTCAGCGGCGCTGGGGTTAGCCGATCGCTGGCCTACCCACTGGTTCTTTGCCGGAGCGGCGACGCTAGCGGCCCTCTGCACGGCATTGATCGCGCTGTTTGCCGAGGGGCCGGGGGTAGCGTTGCCGTTGCGATTTCTGACCGGCATGGCGCTGGCGGGGGTGTATCCGGTCGGGATGAAGATTATGGCGACGTGGACGCAGCGCGGGCGAGGGTTGGCGATTGGGGTATTGGTTGGCGCGCTGACGATCGGTTCAGCTTCACCGCACTTGCTCAATGTGTTGGGCGGGATTGGCGATTGGCGGCGCACGCTGTTGCTGGCTGCCGGGTTGGCGGCGCTGGGGGGCGTGATGGTGGCGGCGGCGGTGCGAGAAGGGCCGCTGCGGGCGGCTGCGCCGCGCTTTAGCTGGGGGCAGGTGGTTGACGTGGCGCGCGAGCGGCCAGTGTTGTTAGCTAATCTCGGTTATCTCGGCCACATGTGGGAATTGTACGCGGCGTGGGCATGGTTGCCGCTCTTTCTGTTGGCCAGCTTCGAGGCCAGTGGCGTAGCGGCGCATTGGGCTGGCGTGGCTGCCTTTGCCGCAATTGCGATGGGCGGCCTCGGCAGCGTCGTAGCTGGCGCACTCGCCGACCGGCTGGGGCGCACTACGATTACGATCGCGGCGATGGCCATCAGCGGCGGTTGCGCACTGGTGATCGGACTAGCGTTCGGCGGCAATCCGTGGCTGGTCACCGGTTTGGCCTTGCTCTGGGGCTTGACCGTCGTCGCCGATTCAGCCCAATTCTCGGCAGCGGTAAGCGAACTCTCACCCCCCGGACGCACCGGCACCGCGTTGACCTTGCAAACCAGCTTGGGCTTTCTGCTCACCCTGATCACGATCTGGCTGGTGCCGCCGCTGGTGGCTTGGGTTGGCTGGCGGTGGGCCTTTGCCGGGCTGGCGCTTGGGCCGGCGATTGGCATCTGGGCGATGGCGACGCTCCGGCGCTCGCCGGCGGCGGCGCGCTTGGCCGGCGGGCGGGGGTGAGTAGAGAAATAGGGAGTGGGGAATAGGGAATAAGCTTAAGTGCAAATAGCATTCCGATCGCCCAATTTCAGGTGCGCAACGGTGAAGTCGTGGCTGCGCAACCGGTTCCGCTGCCATTGACGATCTTGCGGTGAAGCCACTCTCTTACGACTGGTGCGGTAATGGGGGCACAACGCAGGTGTGCCCCCCGTTTCAGCAAGCCTACCGTTGGATCAGCGGCACAAAGACCTGTCGGGGTGGAACGCCGATGGTAAAGCTGGTAGTATACGGCGCTGCCAGCGCATTGCCGGCTACATCCTTCACCCCAGTCGTGACTGTCACGCGGTAGGTGCCATTGCTCAGGGTGAGACGCGGCCTGATGGTGATCTGGTAGCTGGATAGCGTATACGAAATGCTGATCGGCACTTCGGCGCCGTTGGCACGCAAGAGCTTCACCGTGCCGGTCGTCACTGTCGTCGCATCGAGCGCTTCTGATGCGCCAAGCATAATGGCCGGCGCAAAGACTGGGCCGATGGTATCGGTGTAGACCGGCGTCGTGCCGGCAACCAATCCGCTTGCATTGTTGGCCGGGCTGCTCCAGAGGAAGGTGGGCCGGGTAGTGTCGCCGCTAGCGTTGATCGTAATCGTCACTTGGGCGACGCGGCTCGCTACGCTGCCGCTGCGCACCCGGAAGGTAAAGGCATCGACGCCGCTCACATTGGCTGCCGGCGTGTAGGTGAGGTTCGGCGGGGTGCCAGTGAGCGTGCCGTGAACCGGCTGATCGACGATCTCGTAGATCAATCCGCTCGCGCCGAAACCGCTGAGCGTGATCGTGCGCGCCGTTTGGTAGTTAGTGGTCACGGCTTGCGGCACAGCGACCAAAGGATTCACGATATTGATCCATGTGTTGGTGGGAGTCTCTTCGCGCGCGCTGGGGAAATAGACCGTCGCCTGCTGGGCCACCACTGTCCCGGTGGTCAGATCGCTGCGCAGCCGCACCGTCATCGTGACCGAACCGGTCGAACCGGTTTGGCCGTTCGGCGCCAGATTGCCGATCTCCCAGACAATCAGCCGCTGGTCAGGGTAAAAGACCGCATTACTGCCAAGTTGCAGCGTCGCCGGATCGAAGACTGGCGCGAGTTGTGCGCTGACAAAGACGCCATACGCATTCCCGCTGCCCATATTCTCATAGTCGATCGTGTAGCTCATCCACTGGCCGGGCACAACATCGCCGGCGGGGCCGCGAATCTCGTTCGGGTCGTGGGCTTGGCCGATCAATTCTGGCCGGCAGTGTCCGCCGTTGGCGACATTGCCGCAACCGACGCCGGGAATGCAGCACTGGTCGAACGCGCAGGTAACGAATTGCGGCAGGTTGCTGTAACAGCCATTGTAGCAGCGCCATACCGTATAGCTTGGCACATCGAGCCAATAGTAAATGTTATACCATGCAGCGTCGCAGGTGATCTGATCCTTCTCGCAATCGTACTCAGTTGAACCGCCGGCGCATTTACTAGCGCACTCGACGACGTCTGCCGTTTCGCCAAGGATAGGGTAGATATCCTCTACCTTCTTAATCTTACTAAGAATGTCTGCGGCGCAGCTTCCGGCATCATCCAAGGTGCCCGTTTCGTAAGCTTTATAGCAACTAGCCACCGTGAAACCTGCCTCGATGATTGTTGACACCTTCCCAATCAGATTCTTGACAATCGCTTGGGTGAGGCAATTATTCGCGCAGCAACCAAGGCCGCACGGATTGATCAAAGTTCCCGGTTGGGGCGCATGGTTTACGCTATCCCAACTTCCCCACATCCATTGTTGATCGGTAGCGCGATTCCATTCATACCCGCCGGCGCCATCGGTGGAGGTAAAGCGACCGGGGGCGAAGGTGCTGGCGACCGCCTTGCTGCCGTCGTAGGAGAGTAACTGGATGCGCCGGCGGGTAACATCAAGCAAGATGGCTTGGGTATAGGTGTTGCCATTGTTGAGCGTGACCCGATCGGCTCGTATCCAGCGGAAACCGCCGGCGACGGCGGCGGTGAACAGGCTGTTGAGCTGGCTAACGCTAGTGACAACGCTATCCCATTGGCTGCGGGTGAGCGCTTGCTGCGCCGTGACTACCCTCGGCACGTATGAGAGATAAGGGGCCGGATCGAGCTTGTCGTTGAGATAATTGGCGCCGACCAGAAATGTCGCCGTATTGTCGGCTTGCATATTGGGGATGCCCCAGTCGTACTGCACGCGCACCCAGTGTTCGCCTTGCGCGCCGGGGGCGAGATCGCCGAGCTTCCAAAAGACTTGTTGGCGTTCCGGCCAATAGATGCCGCCGGCGCTGCTCTGGACATACGTGGCGAGATACGGCAGGCGCACCAGCAACACCGCGTTTTGCACGGTCAGGTTCGTGCCATTTTCGTACGTCACCCGGTAGTCAACATGGTCACCAGAACCAACATTCGTTGGGCCGGTGGTGTTGAGCGTTACGTAGGTAGGAGTGGGAATCGGCTGCTCGACCGTGCGGGTATCGTTCCACGGGTAGAAAAGTACGCCATCGCTGACCCGATTGCCTTGACCGCTGGGATTGATGGTGGTATGGCGCGGGCCGCTGGCATGCCCCCACCAGTTATAGCGGGCCAGCACCGTCGAAGAGTTTTGATTGAGTACACCGTATTCGCTATTGTTTTCGATCAGGTTGTTGGCCAACACAATCGTACTTGGTTGGTTTTGCACCATCACGCCGACCCGATTGCCAGTAAAGAGATTACGGGTAATCTCGTGCCGGCCAGTGCTGTTGGTGATGTAGAGGCCAAACCGGTAGGCGCTGATGGTTGAATTGCGCAAGGTCAGATTGCCGCTGCCCGATTTGCTCAGACCGGCATTGTAAAAATCACCCGCATATTCGATAGTGGCGTACTCGATCGTTGCCGAACCAGTTTGTTGTACATGAATGCCGTTCCACGCCGCGGCCTCTTTATTGACGCCGGTGAATACAATTGGCTGCGTCGCCGTGCCGGTGGCGTTCAGCGCGCCTTCAACAAACATATTCTGATAGTTGGCAAACTCCAAGCGTGTTCCCGGCAACATGGTCAAGGTTGCGCCGGCTAACACTGTAAAGTAATTTAAGATGCGCACCTTGGCGCCGGTTGGCCCCAGCGTAAGGTTACGGCTCAAATTGCCGCCGTTGATGCCAATATCGGCCAACCCGTTGCGGGTGAAGGTATTGCCGGTGTAGGTGAGCGGAATATCGATGGTGTCTTGATAGATGCCGTATTCGGTGTTGTCCTGAAACGCGCAACCGGTCAGCGTGATCGAACCGATTGGGTTTGAGTTGCCCACATTGTAAACTGCAAGACCCCAGCGATTGTTCGCGAAGGTTACTTGTTCAAGTACCGTCGGACCAGTCCGGTTGAAGAGGCGCAGTCCTTCACCAGATGATTGGCGAATAGTCACATTGCGCAGAGTCAGGTTGGCGGCGCCATAGGCATAGACACTGCCGTAACCGCCGCCGTACTCAACCACGGCATGCTCGATCACGGCCGTGCCAGTGCCGTTCACGTACAATTCGCTCCACCAGCCGGCTTCAGCGATGCTACCGGTAAAGGTGATAGGTTGGGTAGCGGTGCCGATTGCGCGTAAGGTGCCTTCCCAAACGCTGACACCGCCATTTTGGTAAAACACCACCCGCACTCCCGGCTGAATGGTGAGGGTCGCGCCATTATAAATGCTCAGTGAGGCGACATAATACGGACTGTTCGCTAATGTCCACGTGGTGTCGGTGGTAATGTTGTAGATATTAGCGAGCGTTGCCGGCGGGGTATCGACCAATACCCGCGGCGCGTCGCTGCCTGCTTGATCGTCCGGCGCCGGTTGCGCCGTTGCAATCCCGCCTGACATACCGATCACGAGCCATAAACAGATGATCCCGCGCCAAAGCCGTTGCAGAGAGGGGGTAAACATTGCGGTGCTCCTTGTCGTCATGAAAGCGGAGAGGGGACACTGCTTGACGCCTTGGGGAAGAGTGAGACAATGCGGTTGGTCGTGATACGTTCCTCCTATGCGGAATGGGTAGCGAAGCGTGAGTGGATGCGCCGGGAACGCATTGGCGGACGGTGTGCGGGTGTTGTGGCTAGGTGCGGAATCGAGAGTGACAATGATTGCCTCAGGGGCTAGCAAAGCGTGGTCTCGTGAAAGAGGGATATGATAGGCGGTGTTAATGAGCGAGTTAAATGTTGGCTCTATTTTGCCACAAGGATTGATATTGATGATTAAAACATCTATTAACCCATATTGAATGTTTGATAACAAAGTTTTTTGATGGTTAATAAAATGTAAAATGTGAAAATTAAAGCAAATTATGCATGCTTGTTTATATAGAGCATACAATAATTCTGATCTATCATTCACAAATCACGCATTTCGTGACTCAACCCATGGTTACAGGCGGGTTGAGCCGGGGCGGGCATAGCTTCGGCGCCGCTGGCGAGAGCGGGAACCGGGGGAGGCGGCGGTCAACGCCAAGCCGGCAAGCGAGTACAAGCGCAGCGAGGCTTAACGCACTGGCGTGAAGCACGCAGGGGAGGCAAAGGGGTGGTAGGGCAGAGGCGTTCGCACTTGTCATTGCGAGCCGCCAACGGCGGCGAAGCAATCCCCTCCTTCAGCGAGAGGGAATGCCTCCACGCCATTGGTTTGCATCTCAGCAGAAGATGGCTGCGGGCGCGCAGCGCCCGCGCAATGACATATTGCCATTCCCCCTTGCCCCTCCCCCGCTGGGGGTTTAAGGGCGGACAGAACATCTGTCCGGCGCCCGGCCCTGAAGGGCCGGGCTAGGGTTACGAAGCCCGCTGCGCGGGCTGATGCCCCCACTCCTTGCCCCTCCCCCGCTGGGTTCAAGGGCGGACAGAACATCTGTCCGGCGCCCGGCCCTGAAGGGCCGGGCTAGGGTTACGAAGCCCGCTGCGCGGGCTGATGCCCCTACCCCCTTACCCCTCCCCCAGCGGGGGAGGGGTATGTAGTGCCGCTCCCACTGGCGCAGGAGCGGGGTGCTGCTGCGTTCCGCTCCGGCAATGCCTTACTCGCCATCGAGCGGCTCCCTCGCTCTCGCCGTCAGGTGGGAGCGAGGGCCGGGGGGTGAGGGCCTGAGGGTAACACGTAAGAGAAAAGGCTCGCTCTGATCGAAGCGAGCAAGAGCATCGTTAGTCACCGGTTGTCCTCCATGCTTAGCGAATTCCATCAGCCCAGTGCAGGCAAATACTGTTCATTCACGCTACAATATCTGTATCAATCTGAGCAGGCGCTACCGGAGCATTGCATGACGGTCGATCTGTTAACCTTATCCATTGCCCTCAACCTTGCCAATGTCTTGCAATGCACCGCCTTGATCGGCTTGGCGCTGGCTAATCGCGGGCGGGCCGGGCTCGTGTGGTGGGCAGCGGGCATGGGGGTGTTAGCGTTTGGCTTGCTCATCACCACCTTGCGCGATGTTGCTGACGTGCCGCTTGTGGTGCATGCGGTGAGTAATGCGCTGGTTGGCGGCGGTATGCTCTTGCTCTACCACGGTGTAGAGCGGTTTTTCGGCGATCGCGGCCATTTGCGCCGCTTGCTGCTGATTTGGCTGCTGATTTGGCTGCTGATTCTGATTGCCAATCTGTTGTTAGCGTCAACTGGCGATATGCCGCCGTTGCGCCGCATCCTCTTTTCGGTGGTGGTGGCGATCTGTTCCCTATTGATTGGCTTGCGTTTCTTGCGCGAATCGCGTCCCGATTTCCACTCGCTGATCCTGTTTCTGGCGATCGTGTTCTTTGCCAACGGGGTGTTTTTTGCTCTGCGCGGCATCGCCTCGGCTACCGAGGAGAATTGGCTGGTTGTCTCGCCACCATGGCAAACCGCCACCTACCTCATCTCAATCGCAACAACGACGCTCTGGACGTTTGGCCTGATCTTGTTGGTCAATCGCGAGCTAGTTATCGAGCAACGCGATGCGTTGCAGCAATTGGAACAAATCTTTGTCGCGCAACCGGATGCCGTCTTGCTGTCGCGCTTGACTGATGGCGTGTTTGTGAAAGTTAATCGCAGCTTTACGACGATCAGCGGATACTCGGCCGAAGAGGTCTTGGGCAAAGACGGGCTAACGCTCAATATCTGGCGTTCGCTGGAGGATCGGCGGCGTTGGATAGAGTTGATGCGGCGTGATGGGTATTGCGTTGGAGTGGAATTTCAATTCCGCCGGCGCGATGGCGAGCTGCGCACATGCCTGCTCTCTTCGCAGACCGTGATGATTCGCGGGGTACCGCATGCGATCAGCATCATCCACGACATCACCGGACGTAAACAGATAGAGGAAGCCTTGCGGCGCAGCGATGCGCGCTACCGCCTGATTGCCGAAAACGCTACCGATGTGATCTGGTTGCTTGATACGCAAACGGCCCGGTTCACCTTCTTTAGCCCATCGGTGAGCAAGCTGATCGGCTACTCGGCGACCGAGGCGTTAGCGCTCTCATTTACCGACTTCTTGACACCCGATTCGGCCCGATATGTCCAAGCGTCATTGAACTATATGTTGCACGAGTGGGATGGTGATGATCTTATAGCGGCGCCGCCGTGGACGGCGGAGATCGATCTCCTGCATCGCGATGGTCATATTGTGCATGCCGAGATTGTCTCCTCATTTGTGCGTGATGAAGAGGGCCGGCTCGTGGTGCTCGGCGTGGCGCGTGATATTACTGTACGCAAGCAAGCCGAAATCGAACTGCGCCTTGCCCGCCAGCAGGCCGAGGCGGCCAATCGGGCTAAGAGCGCGTTTTTGGCCAATGTTAGCCACGAGTTGCGCACCCCGTTGCATGCGGTCTTAGGTTTTGCCCAGTTGTTAGGCCGTGACAGTAATCTGACCGCTACCCAGCGCGAATATCTCGACATTATCAATCGCAGCGGCGAACATCTGCTGAAATTAATCAATGATGTGCTCGATCTGGCCAAGATTGAAGCGGGGCGTTACACCTATACCGCAGCGCCGCTCGATGTCCGCCAATTGATCGCCGATCTGCAAACCTTGTTTCGCCCGTGGGCCGAAGCTAAGCAATTGCGTTTCACTGTAACATGCGCTCCTGAGATTCCGCCAGTGATTGTGAGTGATGAAGCGAAAGTGCGCCAGATTTTGATCAATTTGTTGAGTAATGCAATAAAATTCACGCATCATGGCATGGTGCAGTTGCGTGTCGAGCTTGCCCAATCTTCACGGTTGCTATTTGTGGTCGAAGATACAGGTGTTGGCATCTCGCCCTTTGACCAACCGCATCTCTTCCGGCCATTCTTTCAGGGCCAACAAGCAGCACCGGATGCCACTGGCGCAGGTTTAGGCTTGAGCATCAGCTATGAGGTAGCACGTTTGATGGGTGGTGATCTCACCGTCTACAGCGAGGGTGTTGGGTGCGGTGCGCGTTTCACACTGGCGCTACCGTTGCAGACGCCAAGTGCGACGATCGTAGCATTGCCGGAAAAAACGCCAGCGCTGCAGGCGGTACGGCTCCGGGCCGGCCAGCCTATCTACCGGATGTTGGTGGCGGATGATCAGCCGGCTAGCGCCTTGCTGTTGGTCACGCTGTTGCACCGGTTAGGTTTTGTCGTGCAATCGGTGGCCGATGGCCAAGCAGCATTAGATGTGTGGCGCGTCTGGCAACCGCATATGATCTGGCTTGATGTGCGTATGCCGCGTGTCGATGGTCTCGCCGTAGCGCGCCAGATTCGCGATACATGTATGCAAACGCCGGGGTTGCTCCGGCCCTTTATTGTGGCAATGTCGGCCCATGTGTTCGGCGATGCGCCATCCAGTGTGCTGGAAGCTGGTTGCGATGATTTCATCGTCAAGCCATTTCGCGAGAGCGATGTGGTGCGGTTGATCGAGCAACATCTGCAGGTGCAGTTTGAATACGCCGAGCCAGCAGCCTTCACAATGCCAGTTGCAGCTATTGATGAACAGGGCTACCATGCCGAGTGGCGCCAAGCGTTGCTGCAAGCGGCTCGGGAAGCAAACTTTCGGCGCTTGCAAGCCTTGGCCGCTCAGATTGAGTCTGATCGCCCTGATGATGCGCGCCAATTGCACCAGTGGATTGAGACGTTTGATTATCAGGCGATTATGGTTTGGGCTGAAACATTGGCGGATGTGCAGCCGCCAAGCCGTGTGGTATCATAATGCCAGTATCTGCGCAACGCGACCGTCAGAAATTCAATCATATCGAATTACATCAATATGTCCAATAATCGTGTGCCAACTATCCTGATTGTTGACGATATCCCGGCTAATTTGTTGTTGCTGACCCAGTTGCTCGATGGCCAGTCGTACGACGTGCGTCCGGTCACCCAAGGAGCTATGGCGTTAGCTGCTGCTCGCGCCATCCGGCCCGATCTGATCCTGCTCGACATTCGGATGCCGGATAAGGATGGGTATACCGTCTGCCGCGAGCTGAAGGCTGATCCGGAAACGAGCTCAATCCCAATCATTTTCGTCAGTGCGCTCGATGATATTGATGGCAAGGTGCGTGCGTTTGAATGCGGCGGGGTGGATTATGTAACCAAGCCGTTCCAACCTGCTGAAGTATTGGCGCGGGTGCGCACGCATCTGGCGCTGGCCCAAGCGCGCACGGCGCTCGAGATGGCTAACCGCGAGCTGCAGCGGGCCTTGGCCCGTGAAGCTGAATTGGCCCGGATCGATTGGTTGACCGGTGTGTACAATCGTAGCCACTTCTACGAATTGGCCACCCACGAGTTTGCCATTGCCACTCGTTACGATCAGGCGCTGGCTATTTGTATGTTCGATGTTGACCACTTCAAGCAAGTGAATGATCGCTATGGCCATCTGATCGGCGATCAGGTCTTACGCGCGGTGGCCCAAACCGCCGCGCGCCAGATCCGGGCAGCCGATTGCATTGGCCGGTTTGGCGGCGAAGAGTTTATCTTGCTCTTGCCAAATACCGATACGCTGGCGGGGTTGATGCTGGCTGAGCGGTTGCGCGCGGCGATCGCTGATCTGCGCGTGAGTACTGAACAAGGCGAGGTGGCGGTGACGATCAGTGCCGGTGTGGCTGGCCGGCAACCCGCTGATACGGTGATTGAACGCTTGATCGATCGGGCTGATCAAGCCCTCTACGCGGCCAAGCGGCAGGGGCGCAATTGTGTGGTGGGGGTGTGAAGCGGTCATTAACTCCGGGTGGCAAAGACGTTTGGCGAACGATGGGCGTGCGGCGCGCAAGACGCCGGTTGGCGTCGGAGCGACAAGGAGCTTGGCATGGCGATCCCGGTGATCGAATTGCGTGACCTGACCGTCTACTACGGCCAGCGGCGCGGGGTTGAAGACCTCAATCTGACCGTTGAACCCGGCGAGGTGTTCGGCTTTCTTGGCCCCAATGGCGCCGGCAAGACGACAACGCTGCGGGTGTTGCTGGATATTATCCGGCCTACCCGCGGGCAGGCGTTGATCTTTGGCCGGGATTGCCGGCGCGAGGGGCCGCAGATTCGCCGGCAGGTCGGGTATCTGCCCGGCGAGCTGAGTTTGCCGGCCAGTCTGACGGCGCGCCAGTATCTCGCGATGCTCGATGCCGCCCGTGGCCGCGTTGTCGAAGCCGCCTATCTTGCCCGGCTGTGTGACCAGCTTGATCTCGATCTCGACCGGCCAATGCGCACCTATTCGCGGGGCAACAAGCAGAAGGTGGGCCTGATCGCCGCCTTTATGTTTCGCCCGCAATTGCTCATTCTCGATGAGCCGACCGGCGGCCTCGATCCGCTCGTCCAGCAGATGGTGCTCGAATTGGTGCGCGCGGCCCGCGCCGAGGGGCGCACCGTCTTCTTTTCGTCGCATATCTTACCTGAAGTGCAGGCAGTGTGTGACCGGGTCGGCATCATTCGCGCCGGCAGGCTGGCGGCGGTTGAGCGGGTTGATGCGTTGTTGCAGCGCCAGCAGGTGCATCGCTTGCGCTTGCGTTTTGCCCAGCCGATCCCGCCGGCGGCCTTTGCCTTGCCCGGTGTGACTGAGCTGGCCCACGGCGAAAGTGAGGTGACGTTGGAAGTGCGCGAGAACTTGGCGCACGTGCTGCGGATTGCCGGTGATTTGGGAGCGATCGAGCTCGAGACGATGCCGCTCACGCTCGAAGAGGTGTTTTTGGCCTACTATGGCGCCCAAGGGGGGAACCATGCTCAGCCTGTGTTGGCATGAATTGCGCGCCCGGCGCGGTCTCATTATCGGCTGGGGAGCGGGGTTGGTCATCTTCTTTGGCGTCTATCTCGCCTTCTACCCGGCGCTGCCGGCTGAAATGCGCAACCTCGATTTGCAGGCGATTGAACTCTATCGCGCGTTCGGCAATCTGACCATCGCTACGTTTGAAGGCTATATCGGCTCGACGATCTTTTACTTCTTTAGCGTCTTGCTGGCGGTTTTGGCGATTGTGACCGGAACCGGCATACTGGCCGGCGAGGAGGATGCCGGCACGCTTGAGTTGCAATTGGCGTTGCCGTTGGCGCGCTGGCAATTGGTGACGGCGAAGACGCTCGAATTGGCGGCGATCGGTTTCGTTGTATTGGTGGTCGCTGGGTTGGCCGCGGCGGGGATCTTTCTCGCCATTCGTGATCAGCTCACCACGTCGCTCGATGCCGGCGATCTCTTCCGGGCCACGATTGCGCACTGGCCGCTGGTGTGGCTGTTTCAGACCTTGAGCTTGTGGCTCGGCACGGTCACGCCGTCGCGCCGGATCGCGCTCGCGATTGCCACCGTGCTCCTCATCGTGAGCTTCCTTGGCTACAATCTGGTTGGAATGTCACCCGATCTGGAATGGCTACGCCCATTCTCGCCGTTCCACTATCGCCCCGTCACGCCGGAGACACTCAATGATGGGCCGGCGGTTGGTGATCTCGCCATCTTGACGGTGGCAGCGTTGGTCTGGTATGGCCTTGCCGTCATTAGCTTCGACCGGCGTGATGTGACGGTGGGGGCTTGGCCGTGGGTGCGATGGGCGAGCCGCTCATGACGCCGGCGTGACCGCGGCTATGGTATACTTCCTAGCAGACGTACTGGACTATATGCGGTTTCGCCGCCGGTTGAAGCATACATGTCAGATCAACTCCACATCCGTAATTTCAGCATTATTGCCCACGTCGATCATGGCAAGACGACGTTGAGCGACCGCCTGCTTGAGCTGACGCGCACGATTACCGAACGTGAGCAGCGCGAGCAGTTGCTCGACTCGCTCGATCTTGAGCGCGAAAAGGGGATTACGATCAAGCTGAAGCCGGTGCGCATGGAATACCGTGCCGCCGATGGCCAGCTTTACCAATTGAACTTGATCGATACCCCCGGCCATGTCGATTTTAGCTACGAGGTCAACCGGTCGCTGGCCGCCTGTGAAGGCGCACTGCTGGTCGTTGACGCCTCGCAAGGCATCGAGGCCCAAACCCTTGCCAATACCTATCTGGCGCTGGAAAACGATCTGGTGATCATTCCGGTCGTCAACAAGATCGATCTGCCCGGCGCACACCCCGAAGAGGTCGCGCAAGAGATCGAGTCGGTGATCGGCATCCCTGCCGAAGAGGCCATCCTTGCCTCGGCCAAAGAGGGCATCGGCGTGCCGGAGATTCTCGAAGCGATTGTCAAGCGCATCCCGCCGCCGCGCGGCCAGCGCCAGCAACCGGCCCGCGCCCTGATCTTCGACTCGCACTACGATCCGTACAAAGGCGTGATCGCCTATGTGCGGGTGGTTGATGGCGTCTTTACCAGCCGTGACCGGGTGCGCTTTATGGGTACCGGCGCCCAAGCCGAAACGCTTGAACTCGGTATCTTCCGCCCGGCCATGACGCCGTTGAACGAGTTGGTCGCCGGCGAGGTCGGCTATATCGCGACCGGCCTCAAGAGCGTGGCCGATTGTCAGGTTGGCGATACGATCACGCTGGCCGAGAATCCGGCCAGCGAACCGCTCCCCGGTTATCGTCCGGCCAAGCCGATGGTGTTTGCCGGTCTCTACCCGATCGACTCAAACGCCTACCCTGAGTTGCGCGAGGCGCTCGAACGGCTCAAACTCAACGATGCCGCGCTCTCGTTCCAACCCGAAAGCTCGGCGGCGCTCGGCTTTGGCTTTCGCTGCGGCTTCCTCGGCCTGCTCCACATGGAGATTGTCCGCGAGCGACTCGAACGCGAGTATAAGCTCGATCTGCTGATTACCGCGCCCTCGGTGGAGTATCAGGTCTTGCTGTCTGACGGCGAGATTGTCACGGTCGCCAACCCCTCCGAGATGCCCGATCTGTCGCGGATCGAGGCGATCGAAGAGCCGGTGGTCGAGATTAGCGTGATTGCGCCGGTGCGCTACATCGGCACGATTATGGATCTGGTCACGACCCGCCGCGGCGTCTTTCTCAGTATGGATTATCTCGACCCGACGCGGGTGCTCTTGAAGTACCGCATGCCGTTGGCCGAAATTGTGATCGATTTCTACGATCAACTCAAGAGCCGCACGCAAGGCTACGCTTCGCTCGACTACCATCTGGCCGGCTACCAAGAGGCCGATCTGGTCAAGCTCGATATTTTGGTCAACGGCCAGCCGGTTGATGCGTTGTCGCTGATCGTGCATCGCGATTTTGCCTATCAGCGCGGGCGCGATCTGGTGGAACGGCTGCGCCAATTGATCCCGCGCCAGATGTTTGAAGTGCCGATTCAAGCCGCAATCGGCTCGAAAATCATTGCCCGCGAGACCATCCGCGCCATGCGCAAAGATGTCTTGGCGAAGTGTTATGGCGGTGACGTGACCCGCAAGCGCAAGCTGCTCGAAAAGCAGAAAGAGGGCAAGAAGCGCATGAAGATGGTCGGCAGCGTCGAGATTCCGCAAGAGGCGTTTATGGCGATCTTGTCGCTGAATGAGTCGGGGAACGAGCGGGAGCGGTAGGGCGAAACGAAGGGGCACAGCGCCGCTGTGCCCGTACTGGGATAGCCTAAGATGGAAGCGGTAAGGCACAGCGCCGCTGTGCCCGTACCGGTTTGAGATGCGGAGAACACGATAATGCGCCGTCTGATCTGGTTGTTTGCTCTCTTGCTGCTGGCGGGTTGCCAGAGCGTAGCGAATGGCCGCCAGTGGGAAGATACCGGTTCGCCGGTTGCGTTTCGGCTAGGTACGCAGGTCTATACCGTGGCCGATGTGAATACCGAGATCAAGCGGGCAATTGGCGATGGTGTCGCCAATGCGCTGGCTGCCGGCCAGACCCGCGAGCAGATTGAGCAGATTGTAGTTGAGAACGATCTGCGCCGGCAGATTTTTGAACAGATGATCCAAAACGAGTTGCTGCTGAATTATGCCCGCCAGCATGGCATGGGTGTTGATCCGGCGGCGCTTGATGAGGCGGTGTTTAGCCGGTTGCCGGCTGATGCCGATCCGGTTGAGGCGAGTGAGCTGCGCAGTACGCTGGCGCGCGAGCAGATCGTCTTTGAAGTGATTGCGCGCAATACTCGCGCTGATATGGCCCGCGCCCGCCATATTTTAGTGAGTGATGAAGCGACGGCGCAGGCGATTTTGGCCGAGTTGCAGGCCGGCGCCGATTTTGCCACGCTCGCGGCGACCCGCTCGCGCGATAACGGTTCGGCGGCCAACGGCGGCGATTTGGGGTGGGCGACCCGTGGCGATTTTGTGCCGCAGTTTGAAGAAGCGATCTTTACGATGCCGTTGAATACCCCGCAGATTGTTCAAACCGACTTCGGTTTTCATGTCGTCGAGGTGCTCGAACGCGAATTGCAACGCCCGTTCGACTCGTTTGAACAACTGCGCACGCGCCAGAATGCCGGCCAGTTCTACCAAGAGACCTTTGTGCCGTGGTACGAAGCGTTGCGCCGGCAGGCCGAGCAGAGCGGCGAGTTGCAGATTGCCGCCGGTTTCGACCCTAACGCGCTGCCGATCCCGTTCCCTGAGACGCCATGAGCGCCACGTTGACCGCCTTGCTGAACGCGGCGCTGGCGCGGGGGTTGATCGACCCGGCGGCAATGCAGGTGTGGGCCGTTGCGCGGCTGCTGCAGCCGCCGGTGGCGCCGGCGGCGACCAAGGTAGCGCCGTGGGTCGAACAACAGGGCTTGGGTTCGTATCACCCGCCGCGGGTGCCCTACCCGCTCGCTCCGCATGCGCCGGCCTTGCTGTGGGGTGAGGCTGCCGCGTTTGATCTGCCAGCGCTGGCGTCACTGTTGCTGGAACGCTATCCGCCGCACCATCCGCTGACACTGGTGCTGGAGCCAGATGAGTGCATCGTGCCGTTGGCATTGGCTGAGTTGGCGACAACGGTCTTGCCGCCGGCGCCGGCACTGGCCCTGATCGTGCCGGCGCTGGCGATCGAGGATGACCGGCGCGGCCTTGATCGCCTACGCTGGGTGATCACACGCTTGCTTGGCCCCGACGGTTGCCCGTGGGATGTGCGCCAAACCCATCAGTCCTTGCGCAACGCTTTGCTCGAAGAGGTTTACGAGGCGCTGGAGGCGCTCGATGCCGGTGACATGGCCTTGCTGCGCGAAGAGTTGGGCGATGTCTTGTTGCAAGTCGCCGTGCATAGCGAGATGGCGCGCCAAGCCGGCCACTTTTCGCTCGAAGAGGTAGTACAGCACATTGCCGATAAGCTCGTCTTCCGCCATCCCCACGTGTTCGGCACAACCGATGTCGCCGATGCCGGGCAGGTGTTGCGGAACTGGGATTCGCTCAAGGCCCAAGAGCTGGCGGCCAAGGGCAAGACGCGGGCGAGCGCGCTCGATGGCGTGCCGGCAGCTTTGCCGGCCTTGGCCGCTGCCCAAGCATTGGCGCGGAAAGCGATTCGGGCCGGGTTTACGTGGGAAACGATCGATCAAGTGTGGGCGAAAGTCGCCGAAGAGGTAGCCGAGCTGCGGGAGGCCAGCGACCCAACTGCCCAGATGGCCGAAACCGGTGATCTGTTGTTTGCCATCGCCACGCTGGCCCACTGGCTGCATATTGACGCCGAAACTGCCTTGCGGGAAGCCAATGCGCGCTACAAGCGACGTTTCCTCGTGGTCGAGCAGATGGCTGCCGAGAGCGGGCGGGCGCTGCGCGATTGCACGCTCGCCGAAATGATGGCATGGTGGGCGGCAGCCAAAGCGCGCTGTGATGGACAGTAACATGTCGCCGCCGATTCCGCTCTATCTGAACGATGTGGTGCAGTTACGCAAGCCGCATGCCTGTGGCGGCGATACATGGCGGATTGTGCGGCTTGGCGCCGATATTGGCTTGCACTGCGAAACGTGTGGCCGGCGGGTGATGTTGCCGCGGGCCGAGCTCGAACGCCGGATCAAACGATTTATTGTGCGAGGGGACAGCGAATGGGGGAACGAATAAACGAATAGGGTTGTTTGTTCCTCGATGGGTGTGTTCGTTGACAACCTCGCTAATCGCGGTATGATGGCAGTGTCGCCATTATATTGCATCGATATACACTATGCGAACCTTCGATCTGCTCTTCCAAGTGCGCTACCGCAAGCCATCGTTCCTTATACGCATCACAACGCTGGTAAGCCGGGCGTTGCTGTTTGGCATGATATGGCTGTGGCTGGTTTCCGGCGCCACGGCCCAGTCAGTGCGGCCTGTCTATCTGGTTGAGTACGATGGCGTGTTGAGCAGTTATGCCGCTGGCTATATTCGCCGCGCTCTCCGTGAAGCGGAAGCGGCGCAGGCACAGGCGTTGATCATTCAGTTGACCCCGCGCGGCGCGGTGTTGCAAGAGGCGCGCGCGTTGGCGAACGATATTGCCGCAGCGCGGGTGCCGGTGGTTGTCTATATCAGTCCTGCTGGACATGACGCTGGCGCGGCTGGCGCGTGGCTGTTGCCGGCGGCGCATGTGGCGGTGATGGCGCCGGATAGCCGGTTTGGGATTGCCGCGCCGTTATTTGTGCCAACGATGGGTGTTGGTGAGGCGACGCAGGATTTGCTGCTGGGTGAACAATTGCAACAATTTGAAGCGTGGGGCGCGGCCCGCAACCGGAATGTCGATTGGGCTGAAACGGCGCTGCGGAGCGGTTTTATTGCGACCGCTGCGCAGGCGATTGAGGCGAATCCGCCGTTCATTGATTTCGTGGCCCGTGATCGCACCGAATTACTGCAACGACTGGAAGGTCGCGCAGTGACGCTGGCCGATGGCTCGCAAGTCGTCCTCGCAACCCTTGGCAGCCGCCCCTTGGTGGTTGAGGTGAATCTGCTTGAAGCGGCGTTGTTAGTCTTGGCCAACCCAACTATCGTCTTTATCCTGCTGATTATGGCCGGTTTGGCCTTCTACGCCGAGTTTCTCAGCCCGACGGTCGGCATTCTGGCCGGCTTGGGCGTGTTGCTGCTGGTTGGCGCCATTATTGGGATGATTGCGCTGCCAGTGCAATGGCTGAGCGTGATTGGAATCCTGATCGCCTTTGGGTTAGTCGCAGCCGATCTCTTCGTTCCATCGCATGGAACCCTGACTGTGATTGGGGTGGGAGTTATGATCGCCAGCGCATTAACGCTGTTCGATGCAACGCAGGCGCCCGGAGTTGCGGTGGCGTTGTGGGTGATCATTGTGGTGGCAGTGCTGATTGCGATCTTTGCGGTCACTGGGGTGTGGCTGGCGTTACGCTCGCGTAACCGGCCAGTGACCACCGGCCAAGAAGGGTTGATTGGGCGGCTGGCCGAGGTGCGTAAGCGGCTCGATCCAGAAGGAATGGTATTTGTAGAGGGTGCGCTCTGGCGGGCAGTGTGCGAAAACGGCACTGCCGAAGAGGGTGAGTTTGTGCGGGTGACCGGGATTTATGCGCTGCGGCTGACCGTCCGGCGGCTGGAACCGTCTGAATTGTCGTTGCCGTCGTCGTAACGGCGCGCAACCGTGCGGAGCATGGACGTGCGTCGCTCCAGAGATTTCTTACGGAAAGGGGTTAGGGCATGAGTGGTGTCACATTTTTCCTCTTGGCCTGTCTGGCGGTGTTGGCGTTTATCGCGTTGATGATCTTGCTCTCGGCGATCAAGATTGTGCCGGAATACGAGCGGGGTGTGATCTTCCGGTTAGGCCGGTTGATGGGGCCGCGCGGGCCGGGCATCTTCTTCGTGATCCCGATCTTCGAGCGCATGGTGCGGGTTGATATGCGTGTCATCACGATGGATGTGCCGGTGCAAGAGGTGATCACGCTCGATAACGTGACGATCAAGGTCAACGCGGTGCTCTACTTCCAAGTGATCAACCCCAACTGGGCCGTCACCAAGGTGATGGATTATATCCGGGCCACGATGCAGATCGCGCAGACGACGCTGCGGAGCGTGGTTGGCCAAGTCGAACTCGATGAGCTGTTAGCGCAGCGCGAGAAGATTAATCAGAAGCTGCAACAGATTATCGATGAACAGACCGAGCCGTGGGGGATCAAGGTGACGATCGTGGAAGTGAAAGATGTGGAGCTGCCGCAGAACATGCAGCGGGCGATGGCCCGCCAAGCCGAAGCCGAGCGTGAAAAGCGGGCCAAGCTCATCCACGCCGATGGTGAGTTGCAAGCGTCGCGCACGCTGGCCGAAGCCGCAAAGGTGCTGGCTAGCGAGCCGGTGACGTTGCAATTACGCTATCTGCAAACCTTGACCGAAATCGCCACCGAGAAGAACAGCACGATTATCTTCCCCTTGCCGATTGATACGCTCAAGGCGTTTGTAACGCCTAGCAATCCGGTCAATAATGACGTGCGCCATTCGGCGGATTAAGAAAAGGCGGCGCGCGCCGTTCTCGGCGACACCAAGCCGTTTTCCTGCTCATGATGAGGTCTGCCATTCAGGAGTGGTAGGGACGATGGACGCATCGTCCCTACCGCCGGGCAATGACCACGATGCTGGCAATCAGCAAGGCAGCGCCTACCATGCCGGTGGCGGTGAATCGTTCGCCGAGCAGGAGAATAGCCAAGAGCGCCGAACCGAGCGGTTCGAGCAGCGTGATCGTGGCCGCTGTGGTGGCGCGCACGCTGCGCATCCCGCGCACATAGAGCGCGTAGGCCAAGGCCGTCGGCACAATGCTGAGATAGATCAACACCAACCAGCCCAATGGCGGATAATCGATCACCAAGCCGGTGGTGAGAGCGGCGGGCAAGAGCAAGAGCGCGCCAAGCGCAAACGATAATGCCACCGGCACCACTGGATGGTAATTGGCAGCGATCAGGCGTGCGCCGAGCACGACCAGACTGTACGAGAAGCCGGCGGTTAGCGCCAGCGCCGCGCCGATCAGCAAATCAGCGGTTGACTGCACCTGTGGCGCGCCGCCGACCAGCAACCCTGCGCCGAGCACAGCGCCGCCAACCGCTAGCCACGTGCTCGGTCGCAGCCGCTCGCCGAGAAAGGCGCGCGCTAACAAGGCGGTAAAGATCGGCGCGCTACAGATGTTGATCAAGACTGCCGCCGCTACGCCGAGATAGGGAATGGCGGCGAAGTAGGCGACCTGATACCCGGCAAACGCACCCCCGATCAGGGCCAGCGTCCAGCGATGGCGGGGTTGGATGCGAAACGCTTGCGGGCCGGCGAGCAGACGGGCAGTGATAAGCAACACCGGCGCCGAGAGCAGCAGCCGCAAGAAGCCAATCGAGAGCGAGTTGGTGTCAGCAACGCGGTAGAGCCAGCCTACGGCCACCCCGATCGTTCCCCACGTCAGCGCAGCGATGACTACCATCGCCACATCAAAGGGGCGTTGTGCTTCATCAAGGCGATGCATAGCAGTAATGTTCTTTCGTCAGCACAGCGAAACACAAATCAACCGCCCCCGTGAAGCTCACGGGGGCGGCTATACCAGACGCAGACCTGCTTAATCGAGATAGCCGCGCAATTTCTTGCCGAGGTGCGGGTGGCGGAGCTTGCGCAACGCCACCGCCTCGATTTGGCGGATGCGCTCGCGGGTGATGCCAAACTCGATCCCCACCTCTTCGAGGGTGCGGTAGCGGCCATCCTTGAGACCGTAGCGCAACTGGATAATCTTGCGCTCGCGCTCAGGCAGCTTCATCAGCACCTCTTCAAGCTGTTCGCGCAGCAATGAGGCCGCTGCCGCTTCAGCCGGTGTCGAGATGCGATCGTCTTCGATAAAATCACCCATACGGCCTTCGCCCTCTTGGCCGACCGGCATCTCCAGCGAGAGCGGGTGCATGCTGGCTTCGAGCGTGCGGCGCACCTTACCTGCCGAAATGCCCATCGCATCGGCAATCTCTTCCGGGGTCGGCTCACGCTGCATCGTCTGCTGGAGGCGATGCGAGGTGCGCTTGACTTGGCTGATGGCCTCTCCCATATGCACCGGCAAGCGGATGGTGCGGCTCTGATCGGCGATAGCACGGGTAATCGCCTGCCGGATCCACCACGTCGCGTAGGTGCTGAACTTGTGGCCCTTCTTGTAATCAAACTTCTCAACTGCCCGCATGAGGCCGATATTGCCCTCTTGCACCAGATCCATCATCGTCAGGCCATACGAGGTGTATTTCTTGGCAATACTCACAACAAGCCGCAAATTGGCCTGAATCAGGTGATGGCGCGCATCTTGCCCTTGCTGAACGGCGCGTTCCAATTCAAAACGTTCGCGGGCAGAAGCATACT
Organism: Chloroflexus islandicus; assembly: GCF_001650695.1. Classification (GTDB taxonomy): domain Bacteria; phylum Chloroflexota; class Chloroflexia; order Chloroflexales; family Chloroflexaceae; genus Chloroflexus; species Chloroflexus islandicus. Next base: position 67,853 of record NZ_LWQS01000033.1, on the reverse strand, counting down.
CTTCGCGATCGAGCCGTTGGCGAGCCGCAGCGCCGGCCTCCATCGCTTTAGCTAATTCAACCTCTTGCTCGGCGGTCAGGAGCGGCACTTGCCCAATCTCTTGCAAATACATCCGCACCGGATCATCAAATGCAATATCACCCAGATCGGGCAATTCGGCAATTAATTCATGCTCTGCATCTGGTTCAAAATCAGTCGGCCCTTCAAGCTCATCAGTTGACTCGACGACTTTGATCCCCTCGGCTTGCAGCATTGCATAGAGCTGATCAATCTCGGCAATGTCGTGCTCAGGGTGAGGAAAGGTGGCAAGAATGTCGGCGTGGGTGATATACCCGCGCACCCGTGCTGCGGCGAGCAGTTGCTCGATCATCGCCTCTGACTCCGGTGTAGCTTTGCTCAACATCGTTCAACCAGTGCTCGGTTGATGGCGTCAGGCCGGTATGACACCATCACTAGGCCGTCATGGCGACGGCGGGCTGCTGCAACTGTCTGGCTCGACTAGCCATAGGAAAACTGAAAGGCCTCAGCGACCTGTCTGAAACGCCGGGCCTTACACGTCGCGCTCTCCGTTATGCTTTGGCAAAGAGATGGGGTTGAGAGAATGCCCTCAAACCCCAAGCTGTCATTGCGATGGAGGGACGCAGACGTGGCACCCCATTAGACGTAACTAGAGGTACTATAGCACTTTTTGCGCGCCAAAGTCAACCCCTTCTTTGGTCTGATTCGGCAGGAGAATCGGGCAAATAGGCGCTAATTTTGGCAAGCAAAAAATTGCGAATATCGTGGCGCAGGTAGCAGAAGGCGCGGATGCTGAGGCCGCTTGGCTCAACCACCAATTCTAGTGGTCGAATGCGCCGTTCGGTTGGTTGGGGACTGCTGTTTGAGGTGTAGATGATGCGCAAGGTGCCGCCGCTAGCGATTGCTTCGGCCAATGGCGGCGGCGCTTCCGGTTCGGGCTGGCCGGGGAGGAGGCCGCGGGCAAAGCGGAGCGCGTCGCCAAGGGTGGTGACGCCATAAGCGGCCATCTTGGCGACAAGCTGATCGAAGAGGGCGTTCAGTGCCAACACATCGTCCATTGCCCGGTGGGTTGGCGTTGGCAAGCCAAAGGCATTGGCCAGCGCGCCAAGGCTGAGCGAACCACGGCGAATACCGAGCCGGCGCGCTAGCTCAAGCGTGTCAAGCGCCGGGCCGGTAAGTGGTGGATGGCCGGCCCGCGCCAGTTCCATATTGAGAAAGGTTTCGTCGAACGGCAGGTTATGCGCCACGCGCACCGCATTCCGGCTGAGCTGCACCACGTGGCCGGCAATATCGGCAAACCGCGGTGCAATGAGCAAATCTTCGGTGCGCAGACCATTGATCTGCGCCGCTTGCGGATCGAGATCGCGCTCTGGGTTGAGCAAGGTTTCGATCCTGCCGGTTTCGGCGCCACCTTCGCGGCGCAGCATCGCAAGTTCGCAGACCCGATGGCCGTCGCGGATGTCGAGTCCAGTCGTTTCGACATCGAAAAAGAGCAACGGTAGCTCAGACAGCGGTTGGTGGAGATCAAGCGTGCTCATTGTGTGACCGGCACTTGCTTGGCGACATCATCAGGGATACCGAGCAGATTTGCCTGCACCCAACCCTCTTTGTCGCGAACGTTCAGCACCCGGTACCACGAGCCGTCGGCGGTGCGTGCGAGCAGCTCAACGACTTCGTTCCGTTCGACCCGATCGATTTGGGCGCTGGCGGGATCGGCGGCCAAGTAGACAGGGCCGCTGACAAAGGCCGTCACCACGTTCGCCACCGGCGTTTCGGCGGCGATCAGATCGGTAACTGCGATTAAGGTGCGGCTGACCCAGCCAATCTCATCGCGGACGGTGCGAACGTAGTACCACTCGGCGTTGGGGGTGCGGGCAAGGATTTGCACTTGTTCGCCGGCATTGATCCCGCCAATGACATTATTGATGCCGGGGAAGGGCAGCTTGCGCACATTGCCGCCGTTCGTAACCGCCACCGGCTGGCCGCTCGGTAACGCCGGGGTCGGGGTGGCGGTGGGTGTTGGCGGCGGGGTCGGGGTGATTTGGCCAACCGGGGCCGGCGTAGCCGTCGGAGTAACCGTTGGCGCTGCGGCGACTTCACCGTAAAAGGCCGCTGCAAACCGTTCTGGAATCACCAGCTCGGCCTCGGCGCTGACGCTGCCGTCAGCAGCGCTGACAACCACCGTGTAACGGGGGCCGGCTGGTGTGGGGTCGCCATCAGCCAGCTTCGCTGCCCGGAGATCGCCGCGATCACGCCGGATGCGGATCGTCTGGGCCGGATCAATCCAGCGCAACGGTTGGCCGTCGGCGCGCAATTCGACCTGCAACTCGGTCTCATCGGCGAGGCCGGTGCTGCGTACCCGGATATTAATCGTCGGCGGCTCGGCCCGCACGACGGTGGCATCTTCGATCGTGAGCGTGATCGGCACCGGCGAAGGGGTGGGGGTCGGCGGCGGCCCAGCAGTGCGATCATTGTTGAGGCTCAATACGAGCACGCCAATCCCTAAACACAGCAAGATGGGAATAAGCACAAAGAGAATCTTTGCCGCCAGCGAAAGATTGCGCAGCCGATCTTGCCAACTCTGCGGCTCTTCGAGCGGTACAGCGGTATAGTCAATGGTGGTTGCCGGCGGAATCTCAGGAATCGGTGGCGCCTGATTGGCAGCGCGCCGCCGGCGAATGATCACCACTACCAGCAGAATGATAACGAGGCCGAGAACGATGAGACCAATCGCTAAGGGTGGTGATATCTGATTGAGTGTTGTTTGCATGAGCAACCTCAGTCACAACGGCTTCAGATGCTTATAATATGCGAATCTGGCGCTATCTGCAACTATCGGCTGTGTTATACTACATCTTGCTACGCTTGACGCGCGCGGAGTTCGCATGAATCGCAGTTTGGCAAGCAATCCGGTTCGCTGCGCTTTTCGACCGATCCACTGGCCCGGTCTACGCCTCACTGCCCGTGGTTTTATGGCGGGCTAACCGCCATTTCTCCTCTGAGAATCTCAGTTGTGTTCCTTGTGGGTGGTTGGTTCTGCTCGATTGCAGGTTGTTTCGCCAGAAAACTGTTCAGTTTGAGGCTTATTTTGAGGTGCGATTATGCCTGAGCATATTTTAGTTGCGGTAGCGTGGCCGTATGCCAATGGGCCGCGCCATATCGGCCACGTGGCCGGTTTTGGCGTGCCAGCCGATATTTTTGCCCGGTATCACCGGTTGCGGGGCAATCACGTATTGATGATTTCGGGCACCGATGAGCATGGCACGCCGATCACGCTGGTGGCCGATAAAGAGGGCACAACGCCGCAAGCGATCGCCGATCGCTACAACAAGATTATCGGCGATGACTTGTACCATCTGGGGCTGAGCTACGATACCTTTACCCGCACCACTACGGCCAACCACTATGCGGTAACGCAAGATATCTTCCGCACCCTGTACGAACGCGGCTACATCATTCGCCAAGAGACCTTGGGCGCCTTCTCGGCGACGACCGGGCGCACGTTGCCCGATCGCTACATCGAGGGGACGTGCCCGCTCTGCGGGTACGATGAAGCGCGCGGCGATCAGTGCGATAACTGCGGCAGCCAGCTTGATCCGACCGACTTGATCAACCCGCGCTCGAAGGTTGATGGCCAGCCGCCGGTGTTTAAGCCGACCGAGCACTTCTTCCTCGACCTGCCGGCCTTTGCCGAGCAGTTGCGCACGTGGATTGACCAGCAAGGCCACTGGCGGCCCAACGTGCGCAACTGCTCGCTCAACTTCCTCAAAGACCTCAAGCCGCGCGCGATCACCCGCGATCTTGAGTGGGGCGTGCCGATCCCGCTGCCCGAATACGCCAACCGCGACGACAAAAAGATTTACGTCTGGTTCGACGCTGTGATCGGGTATCTCTCGGCCAGTATCGAGTGGGCAATCAACCGCGGTGAGCCGGATGCGTGGCGGGAGTGGTGGCAAAACCCTGATTCGCGCCATTTCTACTTCATGGGCAAAGACAACATCGTCTTTCACACCGTGATCTGGCCAGCGATGCTGCTCGGCTACGGCGCGGGCGGCCAATACGGCGCCAATCCGGGTGGGAAGTACGATGGCATCCCGCTGCAACTGCCCTACAACGTCGTGTCGAGCGAATTTCTGACCATGGAGGGCAAGAAGTTTTCGAGTTCGCGCGGGATTGTGATCTACGTCAACGATTTTCTCAGCCGCTACGACGCCGATGCGTTGCGCTACTTCCTGACCATCGCCGGGCCGGAAAATCAAGATACCGACTTCACGTGGGCCGAGTTTGTGCGGCGCAACAACGATGAATTGGTGGCGACGTGGGGCAATCTGGTCAACCGCACCCTGAGCAACGTCTACAAAAACTTTGGCAGCGTACCGCAACCCGGCCCGCTCACGGCGGCTGATGAGCAGGTCTTGGCCGAAGTGACCGGCGGGATCGCGACGGTGGGCGAATTGCTGGCGGGGGCGCGGTTCAAAGCTGCATTGAGCGAAGCGATGCGGCTGGCGGCCCAAGTCAATATCTACCTGAGCGAGCAAGAGCCGTGGAAGGTGATCAAGAACGATCGCGAGCGCGCGGCCACGATCTGGTACGTCGCGTTGCGCTGTGTTGATACGCTCAAGATCATCTTTACCCCCTTCTTGCCCTTCTCAAGCCAGCGCCTGCACGAGTACTTGGGCTATGACGGCTATATCGCTGGGCCGCTCCGCTTCCAAGAGGTGACCGAAGCCGATGGCCGCACCCACCGCGTGCTTACCGGCGACTACGACCAGTGGGTCGGGCGGTGGGAACCGTCGGCCTTGCCGGTGGGGCAGGCCTTGCGCCAGCCGCAGCCGCTCTTCAAGAAGCTGGATGAAGCGGTGGTCGAAGAGGAACTGGCGCGCATGCAGAGCCGGGCGAAGTGATGGCACGAGGAAAGGGGCCTTGCACGGCAAGGCCCCTCCCTGCGTCGCCGTTCTGTCACGCCGCCGCTGATGCCGGTCGGGCCGGTTTGTTGCGACCCCACGGCGTGCCGAGCAACGGCAACAGGTAGTAATCAAGCCCGTAGTAACCGGCTACCTTCCATCCCAGCATCAGAATGATAGCGAGGGTGAACATCACCGGGTTGGTGCTAGCAGTGCCGGCCAGCATAAAGTTGAAGTTCATCAGCGCCCCAAAGAAGGCCGAGAAGCCGACCAAACCGCCGACAATCAAGCCGATGCCGACTAGAATCTCGCCGTAGACGACGAGCTTGGCGAACCACGTATGCGATTCGGTGTCGATCAAGAATTGAATGAACGAGCGATACCAATCGTAGGTGATCGGCGGGCGTCCGGTTTCAGGAATCACCACTGCATTCTTCCAGAACCCTAACAGCGCCGTACCGTTCTCCATCCATGCCGGGTTGTTAAATTTCCCCCACCCCGATGTCAGCCACGAATAGCCGAGAAACAGCCGGATAATCAGAAACAACCACGCGAACTTGGTGCTGCTGAAGAGGGCTTGCACGAAGGGCGGATCAGGGAATTGGACTTCGCCGCGCTCGTTGACGGGGGTTTTCGGTAGCATTGCTGGCCTCCTTGCCATCTTGCTTGTGAACGATTTCTTGTGTTCATTGTAGCAAAAAACGGCAACTTTTGACTAAACAAATGATAATCGTAGGTTAAGGAAAAGTTGCTGGGAACGCGATGGCTATAAGCTCGCTCGGCACTGAAATGGAAAGCGTGAGTACACTGATGAAGTGCGCGTGGCGAGAAGGTTGTGCTGCGGCGACAGGCATGAGGAAGAGACAGTAAGGTTATGGTAAACAAGCTCATACAACAATATTACATAATATTGTCTTCAATTTTGTAAGCATATAAAGATACTGACTAAATATTTATATAATATTAGATAAATTTTGTTATCAAAACAGTGTTTTGTTTTAAATTAAATAGGGTATAATACAACCTGCCGGTCACTGGTTCTCGCTTGAGTTGCAACCCTACTGGAGGCTTGGCATGAAGTCGCGTTGGGGGCGCCTGTTCGCAATGGCGATGATGGCAACGTTGTTGGCAACGTTGATGCCGGCAGCACCTGCGCAGGTACAGGATCGAATCTGTTTCAATGAAGTGCCGGATTGCATCGAGGGCCGGTTTGCTGAGTTTTGGTAGCAGAACGGCGGCTTGCCGGTGTTTGGCTTTCCGATTACTCCTGCCTTTGAGCAAGAGGTGGAAGGCAAGGTGCGGCTAGTGCAAATCTTTGAGCGCAACCGCTTCGAGCTGCACCCAGAGAACGCGCGTCCCTATGATGTGCTGTTGGGCCGGCTGAGTGATGAGCTGTTGCAATGGCGCGGCACGCCGTGGCAGGAGGAGCCGAAAGCGCCAACGACGCAGCAGGCCGGCTGCCGCTATTTTGCCCAGACCGAACATCTCGTGTGCGATGCCTTCTTGCGCTATTGGCAGTCGCACGGCTTGGAGTTTGACGGCAAGCGCGGCTTTAGCGAGGCCGAGAGCTTGGCGCTGTTCGGTTTGCCGTTGACCGAAGCGCGGGTTGAGACCAACTCGTCAGGGGATACGGTGCTGACGCAATGGTTCGAGCGGGCGCGCTTCGAGCTGCATACCAACCTTGGGCCGGATGTGGTGCTGTTGGGCTTGCTCGGACGTGAGGCGTTCGAGCCGCCGATTGATCAGCCGAACGATCCGCGCTGTGCCGATATTCCGGATCCGGTTAATGGCTACGTGGAGCCAAACTGCTTAGCCGCATCAGAGCTGAGCGGGTGGTTTGTCTTTCTCTTGGCGTCTGGTTTTCGTTACGGCGAACCGGTTGCTATCACGCTGACATTGACTGATACTGGTGAGAACATCAGTTTAGAGTTCTCCGGCGGGGAGTTACGGGCCAACAACGAAGACGAGGGATTTCCGGGTTTTGTCGTTATGAACTACTATCCAGAAGGTTTGGCGCCGGGTCTCTACGCTTTCACCATCGAAGGCTTGCAGTCTGGCCATAAAGCCGTCTTGTTCTTCAAAGTTATTGAAGACGGTCGCTGATTAGGTTCACGTATCCGTCTGGCAAACTCCCGCGCGGTGTGACCGGTGCGCGGGAGTTTTGATTGATAAATGAATTTATGTGTTTTTTTGAATATAGATAAATTAGAATATAATGTTTTAATTAATAATTTCAAAGCTCTTGATAAGGTTGATTTCCGTCTTGATTTTGGTGTGCAATTTTGATATTGTATTCTCGCCGGCTATATCTCTGTTGTCTGAAGACATTGTGGAGGCTTCGCATGATCTCACGCTGGTTGCACCTGTTTACAATGCTGGTTGTGGCGGCATCGCTGGTAGCGCTGATGCCGGCAGCACCCGCGCAGGCGCAGAATCGGATCTGTTTTAATGAGGTGCCGGATTGTATCGAAGGCCGGTTTGCCGAATACTGGCAGCAGAACGGTGGTTTGCCGGTGTTTGGCTTCCCGATCACGCCTGCGTTTCAGCAGGAGGTGGAAGGCAAGGTGCGGCTAGTGCAAATCTTCGAGCGCAACCGCTTCGAGCTGCACCCAGAGAATGCGCGTCCCTATGACGTGCTGCTTGGACGGTTGGGCGATGATTTGTTGCAGCGACGCGGCACGCCGTGGCAGAACGAGCCGAAAGCCTCCACAACCCAACAGGCCGGTTGCCGCTACTTTGCCCAGACCCAACATCTGGTGTGCGATGCCTTCTTGCGCTATTGGCAGTCACATGGGTTGGATTTTGATGGCCGGCGCGGCTTTAGCGAAGCCGAAAGCTTGGCATTATTCGGCTTACCGTTGACTGAAGCGCGAGTCGAAACCAACTCGTCAGGGGATACGGTGTTGACGCAGTGGTTTGAGCGGGCGCGCTTCGAGCTGCATACCAACCTTGGGCCGGATGTGGTGCTGTTGGGCTTGCTCGGTCGTGAGGCGTTTGCGCCACAACCGGCGCCGCAACCCACGCCGCAACCTACCCCGCCGCCGGCGCCAGCCGATCCCTGCGCCGATATTCCGGCGCCGGTGAACGCTTTCATTGAACCGGCCTGTATTCAGGGTAGTGATACGGTAGTTGTCGCAGTGCTGGGGTATGGCTTTAACCCCGGTGAGCGGATTGGCGCCTACTTCACTTTTGTGGCGACTGGCGAGGTGGTAGGGGTGCAAATCATTGGCGGCGATACTGCCGATGCGGATGGTACATTTTTGGTTACCTTCCTCGTCGACCCTGCGCTAGCGAAGGGTCTCTATGCGCTAACCCTCGAAGGGGTGCAATCCGGCAACAAGGCGATTGTCTTCTTCAAGAAGGTATAATGCCATTGCGCAGCCGATAATTCTTTGAAACAACACCCCCCGCGCGTTGTGCCGGTGCGCGGGGGGTGTTTACTCAACTGCGTTGCGTTGCTGTAACCATGCGCGAATATACGCAACGAATTGATGTACATCATTGAGATTTTGATCAACTTTGTCCCAATCAATTCATAAATATTCGTGGATTAACATGTTGCGAAAGCTGGCAATCAGCGCTCATTGGATGGCAAAATCTGGGGGAAGTACACCAAGCTCACCCATCCTCAGAATGGCATCACGATCATCACGCGGTTTACGCGCTTCATCGTGCAGCCACTTCGAGATGACGCTCAGCAATGTCACGCAGATACGGATCGCGGTCAACATCTGAACGTGGCCGTTCACAGCGTGGAGTCAAGCGTGCCAAGCGTTCGTTGAGTTCGTCTCAATGCCGCTCGATACCGCTGAATTCGACGCTCATCACCGGCTCCATCCTTACATTGCAGCGGGTACGATGATTGTAATACGCCGGCAGAAGCTATGAATCGCAAGGGCGGGTTGCAAACCCGCCCTTGCCTGCTGCGCTCCTCAATTTCTGCTAGATATCACCTACCGAGCCCGCTCGATCGCCTTGAGCAAAGCGCGTTTGGCATAGACCTTGCACATTGCTCGCCGGTACTCTTCGCTGGCGTGGATGTCGCCGAGCATCTCCATGCCTTCGCCGGCATGGGCCGCGGCGGCGGCTACCGCATCGGCGCTGCCGTCAGTGCCGATCAGCGCCTGCTCGACCGCGGTCTGGCGTTCAGCTTTGGGGCCGGCGCCGGTGATTGCTACCCGGCACGCCGTCACCTGTCCGTTCTCCATTTTGACATACGCGGCTGCGCCAACGATAGCATAGCGGCTAGCTGGATGGGGAAACTTGGCGTAGGCCGAGCCTTCGCCGGGGCCGTGGCTCGTGAACGTGATCGCGGTAATAATCTCACCCGGTTCGAGAGCCGTGCTCAGCATGTCGGTGAAGAAATCGGCGGCAGCAATCGCGCGCGGGCCGTTGGGGCCTTCGACGTGAATCTGGGCATCGACGGCGAGCACCACTGCCGGCATATCGGCGGCAGGGTCGGCGTGGGCCAGCGAACCGCCGATCGTGCCGCGGTTGCGCACCTGAATGTCACCAATCAGGCCGACCGCATCGGCCATCGCCGGGCAGGCCTTGGCCAACGCCGCGTGGTGCTCGATCGCGCTCCACGTCGTCATCGCGCCGATCTCCACCGTCCCGTTCACCTTAATCCCGCGTAGTTCCGCCACCCGGTTGATGTCGATCAACACACTCGGCGCAGCGAGTCGCAGCTTCATCGCCGGCAACAGCGAGTGGCCGCCGGCCAGAATCTTGGCATCGTCGCCGTGCTGCTGCAACAGCGTCAGCGCCTCGGCGAGGCTGGTTGGCGCGTAATAATCAAATGGGGCTGGAATCATAGTTGCTCCCTTATGCGTCACAGCAGGCGCAGGCCAAATCTGTCCCGCGCCTGCGCTCCACTCGTTTACTTCCCGTGAATCGCCTTCCAAATCCGCTCCGGCGTCGCCGGCATCTGCAGATGCTTGACGCCGAACGGCGCCAGCGCATCGATGATCGCGTTCATCACGCACTGCGCCGAGGCAATCGTGCCCGCCTCGCCGGCCCCCTTCACGCCGAGCGGATTCACCGGCGACGGCGTAACGGTATAGTCGGTCTCGATGTGCGGCACCATCGCCGCCGTCGGCACCGCATAGTCCATGAGGGTGCCGGTCAGCAACTGGCCGTCTTCGTCATAGACCGCGCCTTCGTAGAGCGCCTGCGCCAGACCCTGCGCAATGCCGCCGTGGATCTGGCCCTCGACGATCAGCGGGTTGATCTGGTTGCCGCAGTCATCAACGGCGATATAGCGCAACAGTTTGACGTGGCCGGTTTCAGGATCGACCTCGACGATACAGACGTGGGTGCCGAAGGGGAAGGTGCAGTTCGGTGGATCGTAGTAGCTGGTCTCGTCGAGGAACGGTTCCATGCCGGGGGGCAGGTTATACGCGACGGCGGCAGCGGCGGCTAACTCGCCAATCGTCTTGCCCTTGTCGGGTGAACCTTTGACATAGGCGCGGCCATTCTCGAACACGATGTCGGCCTCGTTGGCCTCCAGCAGGTGAGCGGCCAGCTTGCGCGCCTTCTCTTTAATCTTATCGACGCTGCGCTTGATCGCCACCCCGCCGACGGCCAGCGAGCGCGAACCGTAGGTGCCGTAGCCGAACGGCGTGCCTTGGGTGTCGCCCCACTGTACTTCGACATCCTCGTAGGGCACCCCCAGCTCGTCGGCCACGATCTGGGCAAAGGTCGTCTCGAGCCCTTGCCCGTGCGGCAACGAACCGGTGGTCACTACCACCTTGCCGGTGAGATGGACGCGGACGTTGGCGCTTTCCCAAAGACCGGCGCCCCAACCTTGGCCGCCCATCCACGCGCTTGGCGCGATGCCGCAAATCTCAACATACGACGAGATGCCGATGCCGAGGTAGCGACCCTGCTGGCGCAGTTCGGCTTGCTGCTTGCGGAACTCGGCGTAGCCAGCGATTTCGAGCGCCTTATTCAAGGCCGGCTCGTAGTTGCCGCTATCGTAGGGCAGCAGCCCCAACCCGTTATCGTAGGGGAAGTCTTCGGGTTGGATGAAATTCTTGCGCCGCACCTCTGCCGGATCCATCCCGATCTCAGCGGCGAACCGATCGACCATGCGCTCGATCAGGTAGCTGGCTTCGGGCCGGCCAGCGCCGCGGTAGGCATCAACCATCGCGGTGTTGGTATACGCGCCGGTGACGTGGACATACGCTGCCGGAATCTTGTAGACGCCGGTGATAATGCGCCCGTAGAGGGTCGTCGGGATGCCGGCGGCCACGGTCGAGAAATAGGCGCCGATATTCGCCCACGTCTTCACGCGCAGACCGGTAATCTTACCGTCGCGAGTGCCGGCCAGTTCGGCCTCGGTGATATGGTCGCGCCCGTGAGTCGAATACTTATAATTCTCGGAGCGGTCTTCGACAAACTTCACCGGGCGGCCCAGCTTGCGCGCGGCCCACATGGTGAAGGCCATATCGTTGTAGCAGAAGATCTTCTGGCCAAAACCGCCGCCGACATTCGGGGCAATGCAGCGCAGCTTGGTTTCGGGCACGCCGAAGACGAACGCAGTCAGCAGCAAGCGATGGACGTGCGGCGCCTGCGAGGTCATCCAGACCGTCCACTCGCCAGTGAGGGCATCGTAGCGGGCAATCGAGCCGCGGGTCTCCATCGGGGTGGGGATCAGGCGCTGGTTAATAATCTCCTCTTTCACCACCACCTCGGCGCTAGCGATGGCCGCATCGGCTGCCGCCTTATTGCCGCACTCCCACTCAAACACGATATTGTTCGGCGCCGCCTCGTGAATCTGGGGTGCGCCGGGTTCGACCGCCTTGCGGGCATCGACCACTGCCGGCAGTGGTTCGTACTCTACTTCGACCGCATCAGCCGCATCGCGAGCGGTATAGCGATCTTCAGCCACCACCATCGCCACCGGGTCACCCACCAGCGCCACCTTATCGACGGCCAGCGCACGCGGCGGCACCGGATAATTCTTCACCCCAGCCGCTTGCCACGCCGCCGGCATCGGATTGATATCGAGCATATCCTTGCCGGTAAAGACGGCGACCACGCCGGGCATTGCCAGCGCCTTGCTCGCATCGATCGAAACGATCTTGGCGTGGGCATGGGGGCTGCGCACCAGCGCGATGTGCAGCATACCGGGCAGCTTAATATCATCGAGATAATTGCCGTGACCAGTAATTAGCTTCGGGTCTTCCCGGCGCTTCAGCGCCCGCCCAACCAGTCGCTCCTTCAGCTCGGTAGCGGTCATCCTCGACTCCTCACTAGGTTCGTTGTGAACAGTTGCCGGTCGAATTAGTCAGCAGCCTGCGTCGCCGCCATCTTCTCGGCAGCGTAGCGCACTGCGCGGACAATGTTCTCGTAGCCGGTGCAGCGGCAGAGGTTGCCTTCAAGGCCGTGGCGGATCTCTTCATCAGTGGGATTAGGGTTGCGCTTAAGCAGATCAGCGGCGGCCATGATCATGCCGGGGGTGCAAAAGCCGCACTGAAGACCGTGCTTCTCCCAGAAACCTTCTTGCAGCGGATGGAGCTGGCCATTATGCGCCAGCCCTTCGATCGTCGTAATCTCGGCGCCATCACATTGAACGGCCAGCGTGGTGCAAGACTTGACACTGACCCCATTGATGTGAACGACGCAGGCGCCGCACTGGCTCGTGTCGCACCCAATATGGGTGCCAGTCAGATTGAGATGCTCGCGCAGGTAATGAACCAGCAGCAAGCGCGGCTCAACCTCGCTGGTGTAGCGAACGCCGTTGACCGTGACCGTAATCGTTGTCACTCTCCAACCTCCTCGTTGACTGCGAAGCGAACTATACAAATCGGGACGGAACGCTGGTAATCGGCTAAGACCCTCCCAAACACCCCGGTTTGGCAGTTTAGAGGCGGACAGAACATCTGATCTGGGCTAGGGGTACAAAGCCCGCTGCGCGGGCTGACAGCCCTCACCCCAGCCCCTCTCCCACTAACGCGGGAGAGGGAAGCGTACCACCAAGCTTTCAGGCAGCGCACAGCGATCAATGGTTACACTCAGCCAAATGTTCTGTCCGTCCCTCTAGGGTTGTACATTGCTCTTTTGTCCCCCTCCTCGTCTATTCCCGCGGAACGCAGGCTCTGCTCTCTGCCCGGCGCACAGTGGGCAGGCCGGCGTTCAGGCCTCTAGCCAGACCGGCGCTGGCCGAGCAAATAGCCGAGCAAGAAAGCGACAATCACCCACGGCACCCATGGACGCTCCTTCAGAAAATCCTCGACCACGCCGAGGGCGACATCAACCTCGCTCAGTCCTTCACCAGCAGGCACGTGGATGGTACGCCGGAAAGCGGGCGCCTCAGCCGGTTCGGGTGCAGGTGCGGCGGCTGGGGCAGGCGAGGGCGCGGCGACCGGTTCGGGTGCAGGTGCGGCGGCTGGGGCAGGCGAGGGCACGGCGACCGGTTCGGGTGCGGCGGCTGGGGCAGGCGTAGCTTCGACACTGCCGGCGCGCCGCGCTTCGATCTGGGCCGCGAGCGCCTTCAGACTCTGCGCAATCAGTGTTTTGGCGGCGCCATCGAGCAGGCGCTGGCCAACACTGGCAATAGTACCGCCTACATGCGCCTCGCCCCCGTAATCGAGGATCGTCTGGCCGTTTTCTTCGCGCAGGGTAATGCTGCCCGAACCCTTCAGAAAGCCATTGCTCCCCTTGCCATCGACGTGAATCTCATACGACTCAGGCGCCTGAATATTGTCGATCTTCACCCGTCCGCTATACACGCCACGCACCGCTTGGAGGCCAATTTTCAGCGTGCTCTCGTATTCGTTTTCGCCAACTTGCTCAAGACGCTGGCAACCGGGAATGGTGCGGGCTAAGACTTCCGGATCATTCAACGCAGCCCACACCTCATCACGGCTAGCCGCAAAGGTGTAATTGCCGGCGATCTTCACACTGACTCCTTGCTGCCCGGTTCGGAGGTATTGAGCCGGGCAACCTCTGTAGGAAGACGAGTATACCTTGTGTGTCCCATACTCTCCCCGCAGAACCGGGAGAGCATGCTCCACACTGGTAGTATACTCGAGATGGTCTTATGTGCGTTTCGTTATGGGTTCCATATCTATCGTACTCAATAGCACAGTCTTTGTCAAGGCAATGTGCAGGTCGAGTTGGCTGCGGTATGGCATGGGCTGGGAACGAAAACGGGGCAAAATTCCTTGCCGAGATACTTGACAAAGACACGTCGCATAGTTTATATTACCAACAACGTACTGGTGTAGGCGACACCAACGCGCACCTCAACAACATACACGCACTCATCCAGAGCGGTGGAGGGACCGGCCCGTTGAAACCGCAGCAACCCTCGCATGCGTCGCCGCGTGCGAACGGTGCTAATTCCGGCAGAAGTGTTCTGGAAGATGAGCGACGTGGCAGCGCGGCTTGCCGCAATGATTTCACGCCCTCATCGCACGTTGAGGGCGTTTTTGTTGCCTGCAATTTGGCTCGCTTTGATGAATGCTTGAGGAGGTTGTTCATGTCCGATGCTCCGCGCTTCACCGGTTTCGAGACGCTCGCCCTGCATGCCGGCCAAACCCCTGATCCGGCGACCGGATCGCGGGCCGTGCCGATCTATGCCACCACGTCGTACCAGTTCAAAGATACCGATCACGCGGCGCGCCTCTTTAACCTGCAAGAGTTTGGCAACATCTATACCCGGATCATGAATCCGACCACCGATGTGTTCGAGCAGCGCATGGCCGCACTCGAAGGCGGGGTGGGTGCGTTGGCGTTGGCGTCAGGGCAAGCTGCCGAAACGCTGGCGATTCTCAATCTGGCCGGCAGTGGCGACAACATCGTCGCCTCGTCAGATCTGTACGGCGGCACGTACAACCTCTTCCGCCATACCTTGCCGAAGCTCGGCATTACCACGCGCTTTGTCGATGCCCGTGACTACGATGGCTTCGCGGCGGCGATTGACGACCGCACCAAAGCCTTCTTCCTCGAATTGGTCGGCAATCCGCGGCTCGATGTACTCGATCTCGAGCGGATCGCGGCGATTGCCCACGAGCGCGGCGTGCCGGTGATCGTGGATGCGACGACGGTGACGCCGTACCTGTGGCAGCCGATCAAGCATGGCGCCGACATTGTGATTCACTCGGCGACGAAGTATATCGGCGGGCACGGCACCGCCATCGGTGGGATCATCGTTGATAGCGGCAAGTTTGATTGGGCGGCGAGCGGGCGCTTCCCCGAATTTAC
The DNA here is from genome assembly GCF_001650695.1 of Chloroflexus islandicus. Classification (GTDB taxonomy): domain Bacteria; phylum Chloroflexota; class Chloroflexia; order Chloroflexales; family Chloroflexaceae; genus Chloroflexus; species Chloroflexus islandicus. The sequence continues at coordinate 52,719 of NZ_LWQS01000033.1, read as the reverse complement.
CAACCCCGATCCGAGCTATCACGGCTTAGTGTACACGCAGGCCTTTGGCAATCTAGCTTACATCCTCAAGGCGCGGGTGCAAGGGTTGCGCGATATTGGCGCGGCGCTTAGCCCCTTCAACAGTTTCCTCTTCTTGCAGGGGTTGGAAACGCTGCCGTTACGGATGGAGCGGCACAGCAAGAATGCGCTGGCGGTGGCACGCTACCTCAGCGAACATCCGAAGGTGGCATGGGTGAACTATCCCGGTCTGCCCAGCCATCCAAGCTACGCGCTGGCCCAGAAGTATCTGCCGCGCGGCCAGAGCGGGATCGTCGGCTTCGGCTTGAAAGGCGGGCGGGTGGCAGGCCGCACCTTCATCGAGCGGCTGCGCCTCTTCTCGCATCTGGCGAACATTGGCGACGCTAAGAGCCTCGCCATCCATCCAGCCACGACGACCCACAGCCAGTTGACGCCGGAAGAGCAGCGGCTAACTGGCGTGACCGATGATTATGTGCGGCTCTCGATTGGCCTTGAGACGATCGACGACATTTTGGCCGATCTCGATCAAGCGCTGGCCGGGACGCCGTCATAATACTCAGCGGGTGGGGCGGCGACAATGGCGTCGCCGCTCTTGCCCGCTGCCCGGCTTCCTTGCAGTCAGGAGAAGATGTAGATGGAAGCATTTGTTCATGCGCCAACCCCAGAGGGGGTTGGCTATGTGCGCACCCAGCGGATGCATTGGACCACACCGCTGACGTTGGCGAGCGGTGCGACGCTCGGCCCGTTGACGCTGGCTTACGAAACGTATGGCGAATTGGCGCCCGATCGCTCGAATGCGATCCTGATCTTGCACGCCCTTTCGGGCGATGCGCACGCGGCTGGCTATCACAGTCCCACCGACCGCAAACCGGGTTGGTGGGATGGCATGATCGGGCCGGGGCGCGCGTTTGATACCAACCGCTACTTTGTGATCTGCTCGAACGTGATCGGCGGCTGTCGCGGCTCGACCGGCCCCTCGAGCCCGCATCCGGTGGATGGCAAGCCGTATGGATCGCGTTTTCCGATCATCACGATCGAAGATATGGTGCGTGCCCAACAACGCTTGATCGATGCGTTGGGGATCGAAACCTTGCTCGCAGTGGCCGGCGGCTCGATGGGCGGGTTTCAGGCCTTAGCATGGGCGGTTGAGCAGCCGCAGCGGGTGCGCGGCGCGATCTTGCTCGCCACCAGCGCCCGCTCAAGCCCGCAAACGGTGGCGTGGAACTACATTGGCCGGCGCGCGATTATGGCCGATCCACGCTGGCAAGGCGGCGACTACTACGATGGCGAACCACCGCGCGACGGGTTGGCAGTGGCGCGCATGCTCGGCCACATCACCTATCTGTGCGAAGAGAAGCTAGAGCAGCGGTTTGGCCGGCGCGGCGATCCCGGTACGCTCGATTTGGGGCCGCGGTTTGCGATTGAACACTACCTTGAACACCAAGCGGCCCGCTTCAATGACCGGTTTGATGCCAATTCGTACCTTGTCATCACCCGGGCGATGGATAGCTGGGATCTGGCGGCGCGTTACGGTTCGCTGGAAGCAGCCTTTGATCAAGCGCGGGCGCGGTTTCTCGGCTTGGCCTACAGCAGCGACTGGCTCTACCCGCCGAGCGAGACCTATCAGATGGCGGCGGCGGCCCACGCGGCGGGCCGTTCGTTTACCACCCACCTGATTACGACCGATGCCGGTCACGACGCCTTTCTGACTGACCTTGACATGCAGAGCGTATTGATCCGCGATTTCCTTGATCGGTTGGCGGCTGAATAGAGGAGGAACACATAACAAGCCCGTCTTGAAGCATTCAGTAAGGGCAGCACAGCCAATGCGCCGGTTGCACGAAACTGTTTACCTCGACACTGGTTTGCGGTAAGATAGCAGTGCTCTATATATAGATGCCTTTTTGCACCAGTGGGTGAGGGTTCATTGAAGCACGCCGTATTGTGGCTCAAGCAATGGTTATGGTTGCCATTGGCACCTTGGCATCGAGTCGCTTTGTTGTTATTAGGCGTAGTGTTTGCCTCAGCGGCGATCGCCTTGGCATTTGGCAGCGGCTGGTGGTTGGCGGCGTTGGCTGGGTTGGGCGGGATAAGCGTAGCGCTCGCATGGTATAGCTGGCATGAGCGCGCACAGCGGGAAGAACTGCAACGCCATCTTGTCGACCTTGAGCGTGAATTGATTGAAGCGCGCGCTGCGGCGACGGTGGCGATGCGGGCCAAAAGTGCATTCTTGGCGAATATGAGCCACGAGTTGCGCACACCGCTCAATACGATTATCGGCTACAGCGAACTATTGCACGAAGACGCACAGGAAGGTGCGCTGAGTCCGGAGCAGGCTATTACTCGTCTCCAGCGTATCAGAGAAGCAGCCGGACAGTTGCTGAGCCTGATTAACGATGTGCTCGATCTAGCCCGGCTGGAGGCTGGCGAGGTGGTGGTGAGCCGGGAACGCTGGCCGTTGGGGCTGCTGATCGACGAAGTGCAGACGGCGATTGCACCGTTAGCAAATATGCACAGCAACCGGCTATCGATCGATCTGGCGGTTGATCCGGCGACGATCATCGAAGTCGATCGGGCGAAGGTGCGCCAGATTTTGTTGCACCTCTTGCAAAATGCGGTGAAGTTTACCCGCCAAGGCGAGATTAGGTTGGCGGTGGCGATCCGTGATGCCGGGGAAGGGCCGGCCGTGTTGAGCCTCAGTGTGAGCGATACCGGCATTGGGATGAGCCGTGAGCAGCTCGATGTCCTGTTTGAACCGTTCGTCCGCTTTGATGAAGCGTTAACCCAACGCCATAGCGGCGCTGGGATTAGCTTAGCGATTGCCCAGCGGTTATGTATGGTGATGGGTGGTACGATTGCGGCAACGAGCCAACCCGGTAAAGGGGCAACGTTTTTGGTGACCATCCCGCTAGTCGCTGCGCGCGCACCGTTAGCGATAGCGGTTAATGAACAGTGATCGAACATCGCTATGGCAGATAAACTGAACTCGATGCGCCTGCTCGATCGCCAGCGCATCACGTATACCGTCCACGAGAACGATCCAGCAGCGCCGGATGCAGTAGCGGTCGCGGCGGCGATTGGCGTCCCAGCGGCGCAGGTCTTCAAGACGCTAGTCGTGCTTGGCGCCGGTGCGCGGCCAGCCTTGGCGATGGTGCCGGCTGATTGCCAGCTTGATCTCAAACGCCTTGCAGTGGTGGCCGGCGTCAAGCGGTTTGATATGGCGCCGCATGCCGAAGCCGAACGCCTGACCGGGTTGCGGGTCGGCGGCATCGGCGCGCTGGCGCTGACGGCGAAGCGGTGGCCGTCATATCTTGATGAATCGGCGCTGATGCATCCGATCATCTATGTCAATGCCGGCCAACGCGGGGTAATGATCGGTATCGCGCCATCTGATTTGGTGCGGGTGGTAGGGGCCATAATAGGAGCAATTGCTGCGCCGGTATCGTCGTCGCTCTAGCACTGCGCGGCAGTGCGGCGCATCTCATACCATGCCCAACCCATAGGGTCGCCAATCCGGTTTGGAAACAGCGCGCCTAGCAAGCTGCCGGACGGTACGCATAGAGGAACCCTAAATCATCATGGACGGGGTTCGCCGCCAGTTTTACCGCGAAGCCGTGGCGCTGTAAATGCTGCACTAAGCCGGTATGGGCATAGGCGGTGCAGCCATTATGATACTCAAGACAAAGATGATCGATCTGAGCTAATGTGACAGGATTTGCGTTCAGCAGCACCTCAAACTCACAACCTTCACAATCCATCTTCAGAAAGTTGCACCGTTCGATGCCGTACCTCTGAAAAATATCCTCTAGCGAAAGCGCTGGTACGGCTAATGTATTCGATCCAATAACAGTTGCCTGCTTAGTTGCCGAGTGTTGCACCGCCTCACCGATCGTTGCTAGCAACATCTGGCCTGATTGGACGCCGATAGCGGTTTGGAGCGCAGTAACATTACCAATTGCATTTAAGCGCAGATTTTCTTGCAAGAGAGCAAACGATTCTGGAAACGGCTCGATGGCGTATACATGACAGTTTGGGTGCTCCTTGGCGGTCACAATGGAGAACTCACCAATGCCTGCGCCGATATCAATCACCGTCCAACCATCTTGTATCGGTCTCCCATAAGTCTCATAATCGCGATCAAGCACAGTTTCCTTAACGATCCACACATCCATCAAACTGCGCACCCAAAAGGTGTAGCCGGTGCGTAACCGAATCCGTAGGCGATGCTTGCGCAACGCAAGCAGTGGTAACAGATACCAATTCTCAATCTGTCGCCAGAGCGTTAGCAGTGAAGGGAGATAATACGAGATACGACGAAGCATGCAGCAACCTAACTATCTCAGCTCGCTACCGGCAGGCAGTAGCCGAATTGAGGGCAAGCGCAGGATCGATAATGTTCTTCCAATAAGCATTTGCAACATGATCCGTGCCGTAAGCAGGATTGGACGGTAAGTGGCTAAACGAATAGCGCAAGTATGCTAGATGATCACAACACGTATGCGGCATTGCAACCGGTGGTGAATTGTACCAGAAAGCGTTCGGCCCAACAAGAGTAGCCTCGAAAAATCCGAAATGAGGCTATTGTAGATCCATAATATTCATATTCAGATCAAATCATTGAGTCTAAACCTGCTGCACGGATCTTCCTCGCCAAAACTGTATGCCTGAACGGTGGCCGCGATCCCAGCCTGATGCAGCGCTTGCTGAACGGTGGCAGCTATCTCGGGTCGTTGTGCGCCATTTTGCCCAGTCCATCCTTCACCGGGCCGGCATGCGCTGGCAGTAGTAATAGTTGCCTCAGTGAATACTGATGGTTTTGTATTGCAAAAACTCCGCTAGAATGATAATAAATAACAAGAATAATAGTGTGTTTAATAAAGAGTTTTATTTAACATAATTAAATTAGTCTTGTTAAGTAATATATAATAATAATAGATAATATTCTTCTTATAAAAGAGATCTCATGTCTGTTACGGTGCGCTTTGATCCACAAAAGGCTATTCTTACGCAGGAGGTGCTGAATGAATAGTACTGGTGGCGCAAGTGACCACTATCCCCACCGATTTGCGTCATAGGCTAGGGTGTGCTAGAATAAAGGGCGATGGCGACGTAGCAAAGTGGTAATGCAGCGGTCTGCAAAACCGCCATTCGCGGGTTCGATTCCCGCCGTCGCCTCCAGAGGTACCTAATGACGAGAGGTTGAACGCCTCTCGTTCTTTATTTCAATGTCAGCGATATGCGAATTCTCTGCGCACTGACCTACTATCGTCCCTACACCAGCGGCCTTACCATCTATGTTGAACGATTGGCGCGCGGCTTGGCCCGGCGTGGCCATCACGTGACCGTATTGACCTCGCAGTACGATCCGAGTTTGCCCAAGCATGAGGTGATCGATGGGGTGCGCGTCGTGCGAGCGCCGGTACTGGCCCGCATCAGCAAAGGGGTGATTATGCCGACCTTTGGTTGGCTAGCCACCCGCCTTGCGCTCGAGCACGACGTAATGAGTCTGCATTTGCCGCAATTTGATGCCCCGGGGCTAGCGCTGCGCGGCAAGGTGCTCAAACAACCGGTCGTGTTGACCTACCATAGCGATCTGAAGCTGCCGCCGGGGATGCTGAACCAAGTGGCGAATTACGTCGTTCACGCGGCAAATCAAGCTGCGGCAGCTTTAGCGACGCGGATTGTCGCTTACACGCAGGATTTTGCCGATCACTCGCCCTATCTCCGGCGTTGGCGAAATAAGGTGACGATCATTCCGCCGCCAGTCGAGGTGGCTGAGGTGCCTGAAGCAGAGATTACTGCCTTCCGGCGGCGCTGGAATGTGCAACGGCCGGTGATTGGGATGGCGGCCCGATTGGCGGCTGAGAAAGGGGTAGAAGTGTTGCTGGACGCATTACCCCGCATCCTTGCCGTTCACCCAACCGCACAGGTGCTCTTTGCCGGCCAGCACGAGCAGGTCTTGGGTGAAGAAGCGTATGCGCGCCGATTAGCACCCCTGTTCGAGCGATTTCGTGATCATTGGACGTTTCTTGGCACGTTGAACCCGCGCGAGATGGCTGCCTTCTTCCCGAACCTTGATGTCTTGGTGGTGCCGTCGCTCAATTCGACCGAGACATTCGGACTGGTGCAGGTTGAAGCGATGTTGTGTGGCACGCCAACGGTGGCCAGCAATTTGCCGGGGGTGCGCCAACCGCCGCTTATGACCGGTATGGGAAAAGTGGTGCCAATCGGTGATTCAGCGGCCTTGGCTGAAGCAATCCTTGAGATTATTGCCCAGCGCGAACGGTACGTGCGCCCGCGGGAAGCGATCACGGCGTTGTTTAGCACTGAACGTACCATTGATGAGTATGAGCGTTTGTTCCGTGAATTGGGAGTCGCCGGTTGAATGAACGCGGTACAATACATACGTGCAGCGAGATCATAGCACGATGAGGTTGATGACGATACAGTTATGCCTGATTACTTACGGCCACATTTGATGACGCTCCCCATTCATCGAGCGATGATTCGTTCGGTTGAAGCGCGCCTCTTTGCTGAGCTAGCGCCTGATCTGCCCGAACCGATTATCGACATTGGTTCAGGTGACGGTACCTTTGTCCAAATTGCCTTACCCGGCAAGCAAATTGTAGGGATTGATCCGCGCGTGAGCGATACCCGTGAAGCGGCGCAACGTCAGGTCTATGCCGGTTTGTGTGTTGCTGACGGCGCAGCATTGCCATTTGGCGATGCAACTTTTGCGTCTGCGATTTCAAACTGCGTGCTTGAGCACGTTGTGCCTCTCGATCAGACATTGCGCGAAATAGCGCGGGTGGTGCAACCGGGAGGGCTATTTGTGGCCTCGGTCGTGGGTGATCGCTTTCCTCGCGAGTTGCTCGGTACGTGGCTGCTGAACCGGTTAGGCTTGAACGGCAATTGGTATGGAGCGTGGTTTAATCGCATTGCCTATCACTACAACACGCTCAGCCGGGCCGAGTGGTCGGCGCGTTTTGGGCAAGCTGGCTTTACAGTTGAGGTGTGCCGGCCGTACATCAGCGATGCGGCGCTCAAGTTGTTTGATATTAGCCATTATTACGGTGCGCCGAGCCTCATTACCCGGGCCTTGACCGGGCGCTGGCTGTTGGCGCCGCCTTTCACCCCGAATCTGCTTTGGGAGCCGATCTTGCGGCGGATCTATGAAGCGCCGGCGCCTGATGATGGGGCCTGCTACTTTTTCGTCTTGCGGAGGCGATATGACTGAGTCAACGATCACAGCCGCCGAATTAACTGCTGCCGGCAGAGCAGCGTTGATTGCCGGCGATACGGTGACGGCGCGCTTGCGGTTTCGCGAGGCGCTGGAAATAGATCCACATCACGTTGATGCGCTGCTCGGCATGGCGGCGGCGGTGCGGCCCTACCGCGATAAGCGCGAATATCTGCTGCGCGCCTTAGCAGTCGAACCTGATAACAGCGAAGCGCGCGCGACGCTGGCGCAGGTTGAGGCGCGGTTGGCCGCCGGTGAGCTGCTCGCGCCGACAGGGGTGCAGGTGCGCGAGCGCGAAGAGCCGGCAGTGGCGGTGGAAGCGCCACCGGCGCCGGTTGAGCCGGCTACCGAGACCTTGGTCTGCTACCGCCATCCGCAGCGCGAAACCGGGTTGCGCTGCATTAGTTGCGGTCGCCCGATCTGCCCTGAATGTGCGCGGGCGACGCCGGTTGGCCAGATCTGCCCCGAATGCGCGCGCGAGCGCACGCCTGTCAATTATCAAGTCGGGCCAGCGCAGTTGTTGGTGGCCGGCGTGGTTGCACTGGTGTATGCGCTCATTGTGACCTTAGTGGCCGGCGTGGTGATCGGTTGGGCCGGCTTCTTTGGGTTCATTGTCGCCTTCCTGCTTGGGCCGATGACCGGCAATGCCCTGTCGCGGTTGGTAGACTGGGCCACCGGGCGCAAGCGCGGGCGGATGCTCATGATCGTGGTGAGCGTCGCGTATGCGTGCGGCTCGTTGCCCTACATCGGCTTTGTCATCTTGATCGGCGGCTTTCCATTGGCGCTGCTGTTTTACTCGATTATCGTCGTGACCACCGCGTTGGCGTGGTTACGCTGATGACAGTTTTCTTAACCACGTGGACAGGCTATCTGGCAGTGGTACAATAAAGGCTGAAACATCCTATACTGGATGTACAATGAACGAGGGGCGGGTGGCAAGGCGCACATTTCCGCATCATGACGCAGCATCGTGGCGCTTCACCCGGCGCTGAGGCAATGGCATGGTAGTTGCCAGTGGCTGGCAGGGGAGGCGTTATGGCGAACGAAGGTCAGATGAAGTTAGCGGTGCGCGGTGACAAAAACCCGCTCGATGTGGTCGAGCGCCGGTTGCGCGAACAGATCTTTGGCCAAGAGCGGGCGATCGAGAGTGTGATCCGGGTGCTCAACCGGTCGCGGTTTGGCTTTTCTGCCGGCAATACGCGCCGTCCGCGCGCGACCCTCCTCTTCCTCGGCCCTACCGGCGTTGGCAAGACGGCCACCGCCCGCGCGTTGGCCGAGCTGCTCCGGCCCGATGGCAGCGCCTTTCTCAAAATCGACTGTTCGCTGTTTAGCCAAGGCCACGAAGTGAGCGCCTTGGTGGGTGCGCCGCCGAGCTATGTCGGGCGTGACCAAAAGCCGCTGCTGAACCCCGATATTATCGAGCAAGAGAATAGCGTTGTACTGTTTGATGAAATTGAGAAGGGCCAACCCGAACTGTGGAACCTGCTCTTGCAGGTGATGGAAGACGGCGAGATCCTCTTGCTCAATGGCGGCCGGCGGGTGAGCTTTCAGAACAGTATCGTGATTTTCACCACCAATGTTGGTGCGAAAGAGATGGTCGATTTTCTCGATCGGCGCACGATTGGGTTCCGCACGCCGCATAAAGACGTGGAAGCGACTGGGCGCGAGATCTACCAGATCGGGTTTGAAGCCTTGCAGAAGGTATTTCAGCCAGAGTGGATCAACCGGCTTGATGAAATCATCGCCTTCCGTCCGCTCTCGGCGGAAACGCTCAGCCAAGTGTTTGATCGCATGATTGCCGAGTGCAATCAGCAGTATGTGCGGTATGCGGTGCAGTTGCGCGTCACGCCAGCCGCCAAAGAGTATCTGCTCACCAAAGGGTTTGACTCGCGGTTTGGCGCGCGGCCATTGCGCCAGCGCATTCTGAAAGATATCGAAGCGCCGCTGGCCGATTTGCTGGCGTCGGGTGGCATTCCCCCGGCAGTATGATTGAATTGCGCTATACCGGGGTCGATCAGCACGGCCAAGCGTTGCAATTCTACTACGACGAAGCGCCGGAATTGATCGAGCGGGCCGAGGAGTTGCGCCAGCACGAGTTGCAACGGTTGGCGGTCGGCCAGAGCGATGGGCCGCAACCGCCGAGCATTAGCCTGACCCACGAGCGGAGTAACGCCGCTGAAGGCGGGATCTTTACCACCCGCGGCCCGCGGGCCACGCCGCGCCGCGATCCGCGTGATGGCAGGTAGCAGGCGCAAAGAACGCAAAGGCTGGTAAACGCAAAGGCGCAGAGACGCTGTAGAGCCGGACGGCTGTCCGGCTCTTACAACGCAGAGGGTTTTTGGGCGGATGTTTGAGTGTGCTGGCAGCCATAACCTTCGCGTCTTAGCGCCTTTGCGTTAAGATTTCTCTGCGTCTTTGCCCCCTCTGCGCCTTTGCCTCGTGGCGGCTGCTTACGGCACGTTTGGGTTGGGCCGGCGCGACACCGAGAGATCGGGTTCGGCGCCATCAGCTAAGGGGCGCTTGAGCAAGAGATAGCTGCGGCCCGGCATCACCGCTTGCACCCCACACACTTCCCACCCATCAGCGCCTAACCCGTTGAGAAAGCGACGGGCAAAGCCGGTATTGCGCTCACCCGCTTCGGGATAGCTCTCTTGTCCCTCGACCGAGACGCGCTGCCACGCCTCGACAAACACGACTTTGTACTCCCAACGCATACGATGCTCCTTTTGGTGTTACGCGGCGGGTGGCCGTGGCGCCGGCCCCCGTCGCTGCCGCTGTGCCCCGGTCTGCCGGGCACATGAGCAGTGTAGTACCGATTTCACGTAATGTCAATTACAAAATTACACCTCTTGCAAGAGCACCACGGTGCGGCGAAGGCGGTACGGCTGGAATAAAAGAAGTTTTTGGCTTTTTTATTGACAATAGCTTGAAATGCTGGTAGACTACACCGTAGTAGTTCGGAGTAGTGCGACTATGGAAATCTCACGCTATCCGTCCGATAGTCCAGCCGGCATCATTTTGCGCTACTTGCAGCGCCATGCGCGGGCTACCGTCAAAGAGCTGGCCGATCTGCTCGGCGTCAGCACGACGGCGGTGCGCGATCACCTCGTGCATCTGCAAGCCGAAGACATGGTCGAGGTGACGAGCGAGCGCAATGGGCCGGGCCGTCCGCGGTTAGTCTATTCCCTGTCTGAGAAGGCGCAAAAGTCGTTCCCCAAGCAGTACGACCGGCTGATCAGCAGCTTGTTGCGCGAGCTGATCGAGCTGGAAGGTGAGGGGAAGGTTGAGCAGTTGCTCGACCGGGTCAGCCAGCGGCTGGCGAGCGAGTATGCCGACCGGATGGCCGGCAGCGATGTGGCGGCGCGCCTCAACGAGTTGCGTGCGTTGCTAGAACAGCGCGGCGTGCCGGCTGAGATTGATCCCGAAGGTGACGTGTTGCGCCTGTTCGCCTGCCCGTTCTACGATGTCGCAGCCGATCATCCGGAAGTTTGCTCGATGGAGCGGCGCATGATCGAGTACGTGCTCGGCGAAAAGCTCGTGCTCGAAGATACCATCCGGGCGGGGGCGCATAATTGCCGTTTCGTTTTGCGTCCAAACGATATTCCGCTCACGGTAGCGCCATCGGTTGCTGACTCTGATGCGAAGGTTTAGGGTTGTTCTGCTTTGTTTGATGAGGAGCACATGAGCAACGATCTGATCATCAAAGATCTCTATGCGCGGATCGGTGACAAAGAGATTCTGCGCGGCGTCAATCTGACGGTGCGGCAAGGCACCATTCATGCAATTATGGGCCCGAACGGCAGCGGCAAGAGCACTTTGTCGTATATCATTGCCGGCCATCCGTCGTATGAAGTGACCGGCGGCGAGATTTGGTACAAGGGCCACAATCTGCTTGAGCTGGAGCCGGATGAGCGCAGCCGGCTCGGTGTTTTCCTTGCCTTCCAGTATCCGGTGGCGGTGCCGGGGGTGACAGTGGCGAATTTCTTGCGGGCAGCAATCAATGCCCATCGCGCCGAAGAGGGTAAGGATCCGAAGGAGACGGCGATTCCGGCCGCCGAGTTCCGTAAGCTGCTGCGCGAAGGCCTCAATGTGCTGGATATGGACGAGAGCTTTATCCGCCGGTACCTCAACGATGGCTTCAGCGGCGGCGAGAAGAAGCGGCTGGAGATTTTGCAGATGATGTTGCTCAAGCCGTCGATGGCGGTGCTCGATGAGACCGACTCGGGGCTTGATATTGATGCGTTGCGGATTGTGGCCAATGGCGTCAATCGCTTGGCCGGCCCCGAGATGGGCGTGTTGGTGATTACGCACTACCAGCGCCTGCTGAACTACATCAAGCCCGATGTCGTGTCGGTGATGATGGATGGCCGCATCGTGCGCGAAGGCGGCCCCGAATTGGCGCTTGAGCTGGAGGAGAAGGGTTACGACTGGCTCCGCGAGGAGCTGACCGGTGCGGCTTAAGGGAGATGCGCATGACAACGACATTGCCAACCCTGAATGAGATCAGCGCCGAGATGGTCGTGGCTCGTTCGCAGTCAGCCGGCGAACCGGCATGGCTTACCGAGCGGCGGCGCGAGGCGTGGACTGCGTTTGCCCAGATGAACCCGCCGGAGTGGCGGCGCACCGATCTGAGCAAGCTCGATCCGACCACGATTGCTCCGTCTGACGGTGCGCATGCTACTGCGATCCAGTGGGATCCGGCCTTGGCGGCGCAAGGCGTCGTCTTTACGACACTGGCGGCGGCGCTGCACACCCACGAGGCGTTGATCCAGAAGTATATGGATACGGCGGTTGAGCCGTTGAAGCATAAATTTAGCGCGCTGCGGGCGGCGCTCTGGCAAGATGGCGCATTGCTGTATGTGCCTAAGGGCGTGGCGATTGAGGTGCCGCTGCGCTTGATCTATACGCTCGCTACCGACGGTACGGCGATCTTCCCGCGCACGCTGGTGATCGTCGAGCCGCACGCTAGTGTGACCTTGATCGAGGAGTTTACCTCACCTGATCTGCGTGCTGGCTCGTTTGCCGGCCCGATCACCGAACTCTTCGTTGGTGATGGCGCCAGTGTCCGCTTTGTCAGCATCCAGCATTGGGGCAGCGGGGTCTACCATCTGGCCGGCCAGCGTGCCATCCTTGCCCGCGATGCAAATATTGAGTGGACGTCGATCCAACTGGGCGGGCAGGTGCAGCATATCGAGGCCGAAACCACGCTGGTTGGCAATGGTTCGCGCCTCAATTGGCTGGGAGCGACCTTTGCCGCCGATACGCAGCATCTGGTGATTGCGCCGTGGATGCGCCACGTTGGCCACAACTGCGAGAGCTTCATGCAGTTTAAGACAGTGGTCAACGATACCGCCTATAGCGTGTTCGACGGCATGATCAAGATCGAGCACGAGTCGGCGGCGACCAGCACCCGGCTGGAAGAGCATGCGTTGCACCTTAGCCCCAAGGCGCGCAACGATAGCATCCCCGGCCTGATGATTAGCACGAACGATGTGCTGAAGGGCGGGCATGCTTCGACCAGCGGCGACATCGATCAAGAGCAGCTCTTCTATATGCAGACCCGCGGCATTCCGCGTGCCGAAGCGCAGCGGATGATCGTGATGGGCTTCTTCGAGCCGGCCTTGGAAACGGTGCCGCTGGAAGAGCTGCGGGCAGAGTTGACGGCTGAGATTGCGGCCAAGATTTGATTGCAATCGGGTGGCGTGCGGCAGGCTCACTGCCGCACCCCCAACAGAGCGCCGCTCTGCTGACTTGTGGGCTCAAGCCGTACGCAGGCTGCGGCACAAGCCCGTTACACTGGGTTCGTTGTTAGGTAGTTCGCCGTGCGATGGGCGAGGGAAGTGCCTCGCCGGTGGGTCTGGCGTCCGGTCGCGGGCCGGCGTGCAGATAAGGTGGAGCTATGGCGACACTGTCACAGTTTGATGTGATTACGCTGCGGCGCGATTTTCCGATCCTCCATCAAGAGGTGCATGGCAAGCCGCTGGCGTTTCTCGATAGCGCCGCCTCGTCACAAAAGCCGCGGCGCGTGATTGAGGCGCTGGAAGATTATTACCGGCGCTACAATGCCAACGTTCACCGCGGTGTCTATCGTCTGAGCGAAGATGCGACCTTTGCTTACGAGCGCGCGCGCGGCAAGTTGGCCCGCCTGATCAACGCGCCGAGCCAGCGTGAAGTGATCTTTGTGCGCAATACCACCGAGGCGATTAATCTGGTGGCCTACTCGTGGGGCAGCGCCAATATTCGGGCCGGCGATCGCATCCTGCTGACGATGATGGAGCACCATTCCAATATCGTGCCGTGGCAGTTGCTGGCCCAGCGCACCGGCGCCGAGTTGGTCTATCTGCCGTTTGATGGCCAAGGCCGCTTGGTGTTGGATGATCTCGATCGCCTGCTCGACGAGCGGGTGAAGCTGGTTGCTTTTACCCATCAATCGAACGTCTTTGGCACCATCAATCCGGTTGAGCCGATTGTGGCGCGGGCGCGGGCGGTTGGTGCGCGGGTGTTGCTCGATGCGGCCCAGAGCGTGCCGCATATGCCAGTCGATGTGCAGGCGCTGGGGATCGATTTTCTCGCCTTCAGCGGGCATAAAATGTGTGGCCCGACCGGCGTCGGCGTGTTGTGGGGCCGGCGCGAGCTGCTCAACGCGATGCCTCCCTTCCTCGGCGGCGGCTCGATGATCGATCTGGTGGAGCTGGATCACAGCACCTTTGCCGCGGTGCCGGCCCGCTTTGAGGCGGGTACGCCGGCAATCGGCGAAGCGATTGCGCTCGGCGAAGCGGCTGATTACCTGCGCGAGGTAGGCTTGGCGGCGATCCATCACCACGAGCAGGAGTTGACCGCGTATGCGCTCGAGCGGTTGGCTGAGGTGCCGGGTTTGACCGTCTATGGGCCGCCGGCAGGGCCGGATCGGGGTGGCGCGGTGAGTTTCTCGCTCGAAGGGGTGCATCCGCACGATGTGGCAGCCATTCTCGACCAAGAGGGGGTGGCGGTGCGGGCCGGCCATCACTGCACTCAGCCGTTGCACCGGGTGTTGGGGGTGCCGGCGACGACACGAGCGAGTTTCTATCTCTACAACTTGCCCGAAGAGATCGACCGGCTCGCGGCGGCGCTGCGGAAGGCGCGCCAGATCTTTGCCTGAACGACAGCGAGCTATGGCTATGGATGACATCTATCGCGAACAGATCCTCGAACATGCCCGTCATCCGCGCAACTATGGCCATTTGCCGGCGCCAACGGTCGTGCGGGAAGAGCGCAATCCGCTCTGCGGCGATCAGATCCGGCTCGAGTTGGCCATCGCTGACGATGTGATCACTGATGTGCGATTCACCGGGCGCGGCTGCGCGATCAGCCAAGCTAGCGCCTCACTGCTCACCGAGGCGATCAAGGGGAAGCCGGTCGCCGAGGCCAAGCAGTTTAGTAAGGATGATTTGCTCGACATCATCGGGATACCGCTGGCTCACAATCCGACCCGGCTCAAGTGCGCGCTGCTTTCGCTCAAGGCGCTCAAAGCCGGCCTATATGGGGTGGGTCAGGAGGATGAAGAGATATAAGTGGCGTCGATCATACTAGCAAAGGAGAGCGACTGTGGTTTCTGAGGCAGTCAATTTGCAGTTTGACTACTCGCGCTATGGCTTCCGGCAGGAAGAGCGCTATGTCTATAAAGCGCCCAAAGGCTTGAACGAGCGCATTGTGCGCGAACTTTCCGGCATGAAGGGCGAGCCGGAGTGGATGTTGAAGCGGCGGCTGCGCGCGCTCGAGATTTTTAACAAGAAGCCGACGCCGCTGGTGGGCACGTGGGCCAACCCGGAATTGGCCGAGCTGAATTACGATGACATTCACTACTTCGTGCGCGCCAACGAGCGTCCGCAGACCGACTGGGATGCGGTGCCGCCGGAGATCAAGAATACCTTCGAGCGGCTAGGCATTCCCGAAGCCGAGCGCAAGTTTCTCGCCGGCGTCGGCGCGCAGTATGAGTCGGAAGTCGTCTACCACTCGCTGCGCGAAGAGTGGGCCAAGCAAGGCGTGATCTTCCTCGATACCGACACCGCGCTGAAAGAGTACCCTGAGTTCTTCAAGGAGTACTTCGGCACCATTGTGCCGGCGGCTGACAACAAGTATGCCGCGCTCAACACTGCGGTCTGGTCGGGTGGCTCGTTCGTCTATGTGCCGAAGGGGGTCAAGGTCGATATTCCGCTGCAAGCCTACTTCCGCATCAATGCCGAGCGCATGGGCCAGTTCGAGCGCACGCTGATCATCATTGACGAAGGGGCCGAAGCGCACTACATCGAAGGGTGTACCGCGCCGATCTACAGCACCAACTCGCTCCACTCGGCGGTGGTCGAGGTGATCGTCAAGAAGGGCGGCAAGTTCCGCTATACCACCATCCAGAACTGGGCCAACAATATCTTCAATCTCGTCACCAAGCGGGCAGTGGCTTACGAAGAGGCCAGCATGGAGTGGGTGGACGGCAATATCGGCTCGAAGCTGACCATGAAGTACCCGTCGGTCTACCTGATGGGCCGCAAGGCGCGCGGCGAGGTGCTCTCGGTGGCGTATGCCGGTCGCGGCCAGCACCAAGACGCCGGCGCCAAGATGGTGCATCTCGCGCCGGAAACGACTTCGCGCATCACCAACAAGTCGGTGAGCAAAGACGGCGGCAAGACTACCTACCGCGGTCTGGCCAAAGTTGCGCCGGGGGCGTATGGCGCCAAGATCAACGTTAACTGCGACGCGCTGATCCTCGACGAGAAGTCGGCATCGGACACGATCCCGTACATCGAGATCGAAGAGGATCGCTGCACGCTGGCCCACGAGGCGACCGTTGGCCGCATCGGCGCCGAGCAGCTCTTCTACCTGATGAGCCGTGGCATTTCCGAGTCGGACGCGCTCTCGATGATCGTGCTCGGTTTCATGGAGCCGTTCACCCGCGAGCTGCCGATGGAGTATGCGGTCGAGTTGAACCGCCTGATCCAGCTTGAGATGGAAGGGTCGGTCGGCTAAGAGCGTGGCGTAGGGGTGAGAGAGACGAGCGCTCCCATGGATTGGGGGCGCTCTGTTATTGGGCAAAGTAGGGGCAGCGCGCCGCTCTGCCCGTACTAGCGGAGAAGAAGGGGCAGAGCACCCGCTCTGCTCGTACCAGCGGAGAAGCAGGGGCAGCGCGCCGCTCTGCCCGTACCAGTGGGGAAGCAGGGGCAGCGCGCCGCTCTGCCCGTACCAGTGGGGAAGCAGGGGCAGTGCAGCGCGCTGTCCATACATAGAGGAGCAAGCCATGATTGATGTGTGCGATGTCAACGAGGTGCCGGTGGGTGGCGGGCGCGCGTTTACGATTGCGGGCCGCCGGATTGCGGTTTTTCGGGTGGCGGAAGGTGAAGTCTACGCGATTGATGACCGCTGTTCGCACGATGAAGCTTCGCTGAGCGAAGGCGATGTTGATCTCGACGAGTTGTGCGTCGAGTGCCCAATGCACGGTTCGCTGTTCGATTTGCGCACCGGCAAGCCGCGCACGCTGCCGGCGTTTACGCCGGTGGCGACCTATCGCAGTGAAGTACGCGATGGCCGGATATTTGTTGAGTTTTCAGCGTAAGAACTTGACTAATGGGAAGAAACGCGCTACAATGGCAGTATCAAGAAGCTGCTGCCGGCTAAGCGGAGGTTGCTATGAGCGGTTATGCCCATCCTGAAGCGCTGGTCGAAACCCAGTGGGTTGCCGATCACCTGCACGATCCTACCGTCCGCATCGTGGAAAGCGATGAGGACTTGCTGTTGTACGAGACCGGCCATATTCCCGGCGCGGTCAAGATTGACTGGGTGCAAGACCTGAACGATCCGGTAGTGCGCGACTATCTTGACTCCGAGCGGTTTGCGGCGCTGATGCGCGCCAAAGGCATTAGTAACGACACCACCGTCGTGCTCTATGGCGACAAGCATAACTGGTGGGCAACGTATGCGTTCTGGGTCTTCAAGCTGTTCGGCCACCGCGACGTGCGGATTATGAACGGCGGGCGGGCAAAGTGGATCGCCGAAGGCCGCCCCCTCACCCGCGAGGTGCCGTCGTATCCACCCGGCAACTACGTTGCCCCGCCGCGTGATGACTCCCGCATCCGCGCCTTCCGCGATCAGGTGCTGGAGTTTGTCCGCCAGCGCAAGGGGGCGCTGGTCGATGTGCGTAGTCCGCAGGAGTATACCGGCGAGCGCACCCACATGCCTGACTACCCGCAAGAGGGTACGCTGCGCGGCGGCCACATCCCGACGGCGGTCAACATTCCGTGGGCCAAGGCGGTAAACGAAGACAGCACCTTCAAGAGCCCTGAAGAGCTGCGTGCGCTGTACGCCTCACAAGGGATTACCCCCGACAAAGAGGTGATCGCCTACTGCCGCATCGGCGAGCGCAGCAGCCATACGTGGTTTGTCTTGACCTACCTGCTTGGCTACCCGCAGGTGCGCAACTACGACGGGAGCTGGACGGAGTGGGGCAATAGCGTCGGTCTGCCGATCGAGAAGAATACGTAGCGTCGTCAACGAGCGGGGGAACGAATAAACGCATGGATATAGTGCGGGACAAATACTTTTATAATGTTCTGGCCAGTCGTTTATTCGTTCCCACTATCTAGGCATTCGTTGACGCCTATGACTCACTTAGACATCATTGATCGCTTGCTCGACCACTACCGGCGGCCCCGCCACTACGGCGAGCTGGCCGATGCGGTAACGTACACTATTGGCGTGCCTGAGTGCAGTGATACGCTCACCGTCTATCTGCGCGCTACGCCGGATCGTCACCTTGAGGCGCTGCAATTTACCGGTCAAGGGTGCAGTGTCAGCATGGGGACAGCCTCGATCGTGATCGAACAATTGCAAGGGGCGACCCTCGCCGATTTGCTGGCACTCGATGAAGCGGCAGCGGTGAACATTGTCGGCGCTGAGATTATGCAAGCGCGGCCTCGTTGTGCAACGTTGGTGTTCAGTGCGCTCAAGGCGGCGGCCCGGCTGGTTGACCGTCCGGCGGATAGGTGAAAGCAATGATGGCCCGTGATGGCATGCGGCAGTAACACTGCCGCATATCGCAACGAGCGCGGCGCTGGCCAATGCCGGACGGAATTGTGTACACAGAATCTTGTCCCAACGGCGAAGGCGAGAGCGAGCCAACCTTATGACAGAACTCCTTGATCTGATCGGCCATACACCGTTGCTGCCGTTGCACCGCGCGCTCGATCTGCCGGCGGGAGTCGAATTGTACGGCAAAGCGGAATGGTACAACCTCGGCGGTTCGGTAAAAGATCGGCCCGCGCTCTGGATGATCCGGGATGGCGAGCGGCGCGGCTTGTTGCGTCCGGGGATGCGGATTGCCGACGCAACGAGCGGCAATACCGGCATTGCGTATGCCACGATTGGCGCCGCGTTGGGGTATGGGGTGACGCTCGCGATGCCGGCCAACGCCAGCCTTGAGCGGCGGCGGATTCTGCGCGCGCTCGGCGCCGAGCTGATCCTCACCGATGCGGCGGAGGGCATGGATGCGGCGATTGCGGCGATTCGATCGTTGGTAGCCGAGCATCCCGATCGTTACTTCTACCCTGACCAATACAGCAATCCGGCTAACCCACAAGCCCATTACGAGACGACCGGGCCTGAGATTTGGCAACAGACCGATGGCCGCATCACCCATTTTGTGGCCGCATTAGGCACGAGCGGCACCTTTATGGGCACGAGCCGCCGTTTGCGCGAATACAATCCGGCGATCCGGATGATTGCCGTACAGCCTGACAGCCCGTACCACGCCCTTGAAGGTGTGAAGCACATGGCTTCGACCAAGTTTGTGCCGGCGATCTACCGGCCCGAACAAGCCGATGCCATTCTCGAAGTGCGGAGCGAAGATGCGTTTGCGATGGCGCGCTGGCTGGCGCGGCGGGCCGGGTTGTTGGTTGGTATCTCGGCGGCGGCCAATGTGGTCGCAGCAGCGCGGGTGGCCCGTGAAGCGGGGCGGGGTGTGGTGGTGACCATCTTGTGCGATAGCGCCAATCGGTATCTCAGCGAACGGTTCTGGGAAGAGCCGGGTTTCGCGGAGGGAGCTGGGATTTGATGTGCAACTGTCATTGCGAGGGGGCGCAGCCGTATTGTCATTGCGAGGGCGCGCAGCGCCCGAAGCAATCCCCCGCTTCGGCGGGAGGGATGCCTGCGCGGGATGGAACCGTGCTCGCGGGTTCAAGGGTGGACAGCACATCTGTCTGGAACCCGGCCCTAAAGGGCCGGGCTAGGGGTACAAAGCCCGCTGCGCGGGCTGATGCCCCCACCCCCGGCCCCTCCCCCGCTGGGGGAGGGGTGATGGGGAGGGCCGCACGAGGCTTTACGGCATCGCACAGCGATCGACAGTTGTACTCGATCAAACGTTCTGTCCGCTCCGCAACGTACTCGCGGGGGATTGCTTCGCCGCACAAGGGCAGAGCGCCGCGCTGCCCCTCCGCGCGGCTCGCAATGACAACAGGAGGGCGGCGTAAAGATATACGCAACTGAATTCGGATACAGGCTACAACACGAGCAAGGTGGTTATGACCCTGATACTGCCGGCGAAGGCAGTGGCGGCCATTGTCGCCCATGCCGAAGCGACCTATCCTGACGAATGCGTTGGTTTGCTGGTGGGAACGCTCAACGGCGAGCAGAAGACAGTCTTACAGGTGGTGACGCTCGAAAATCGCTGGAGCGGACAAGTGCAACTAGCGCCAACCGATGATCCTACCTCGCGGCGCGACCGGTTCTATCTCGACCCCCGCGATTATCTGCGCGCCGAACGCGCCGCTCGCGCCGCTGGCTACGAGATCATCGGCTGCTATCACTCGCATCCAGACGCCGATCCGATACCGTCAGAACGAGATCGCATCGGTGCGCAGGCAATTGGCGGTTCAGGCTTTTCGTTTGTGATTCAGGCGATTCGCAATGGTGTGGCTGCTGAACTGACCTCGTGGCTGTTGGTGAATGAAGGGGTGCGCTTTATTGCAGAGGACGTGCAGATTGCACCGGTTGAGTAAGCAATGTCACAGCACTCGGCAGAGTTGAAGATAAAGGAGAATTAGCTATGGCGGTAACGGTAACGATCCCAACGGCGCTGCGCCAGTATGCCGGCGGCAATGCGAGCGTCAGCCTTGAGGCCAGTGATGTCGGCAACCTGATTCGCGGGTTGGTTGAACTCTACCCAGCGTTGGGCCGCCATCTGCTCGACGATCAGGGCCGGCTGCGCAGCTTTGTCAATCTCTATGTCGGTGATGAGGATATTCGCTACCTCGATGGGGAAGCAACCCCCTTGCGCGACGGCGATACGGTCAGCATTATCCCGGCAATTGCCGGTGGAGGACGGTCATGAGCGAGGTGACTCTCTCGAACGAAGAGATTGCCCGGTATTCGCGTCACTTGATTATGCCTGAAGTCGGTATGGCCGGGCAGCGCCGGCTCAAGCAGGGCAGTGTGCTGCTGATTGGCACCGGCGGGTTGGGTTCGCCGCTGGCGCTCTATCTGGCGGCGGCGGGGGTCGGCCATATTGGGTTGGTTGATTTTGATGTGGTTGACGCCTCGAACCTGCAGCGCCAGATCGTCCATGGCACCAGTACGGTTGGCGTCGCCAAAACCGAGTCGGCCAAGCGCCGGTTGCAGGATCTTAATCCCTATATCGAAATCACTACCTACGAAACCCAGATCACCTCGCAGAACGCACTGGAACTGATGCAGCCGTATGATGTCATCGTTGACGGCACCGACAATTTCCCCACGCGCTATCTGACCAACGACGCCTGCGTGCTACTGGGCAAGCCGAACGTCTACGGCAGCATCTTCCGCTTTGAAGGGCAAGCCACGGTCTTTTCGGCACGGGATGGCGGGCCGTGCTACCGCTGCCTCTACCCCGAACCGCCGCCGCCGGGGTTGGTGCCGAGCTGCGCCGAGGGGGGCGTGTTAGGGGTGCTGCCCGGCGTGATCGGTACCATTCAAGCCACAGAAGTGATAAAATTGCTCACAGGCATCGGCGAGCCGTTGATTGGCCGGCTGTTGCTCTACGATGCGCTGGCGATGCGCTTCCGCGAGCTCAAGCTGCGCCGCAACCCGTCATGCCCGGTCTGCGGTGATCATCCAACGATCACTGAGCTGATCGACTATGAGCAGTTTTGTGGTCTTGTAGAGGAGCCTACGTTGTCGAACCAATTTGAGATTACGCCCCGCGAACTGGCGGAATGGCTGGAGCGGCCCGACCGCCCCTTCTTGCTCGATGTCCGTAACCCCTATGAGGTGGCGATTGCCTCGATCCCCGGCACCGATAAGCTGATCCCGATTGATCAGTTGCCCGAACGGATCAACGAACTCGACTCGGCGCGCGAGATGGTTGTCTACTGCCGCAGTGGCGCGCGCAGTGGCCGCGCGGTCGAGTTGCTCAAGAGCGTGGGGTTCCGCAAGGTGAAGAATCTGGTTGGCGGCATTCTCCGCTGGGCCGACGAGGTCGATCCGTCAGTGCCGAAGTATTAGCCGCAAAGGCAGCAAAGACGCAAAGGTTCTTAACGCAAAGACGCAAAGGTGGCAAAGGCGCCAAGATTGTTAACGCTAAGGCACAAAGGGCGCAAAGATCTTTGGGTTGAGTAAAAGCACGCTTATGCGACCCTACCCAACCCCTTTGCGACCTCTGCGTGCTTTGCGCCTTTGCGTTTGCAAAGGGCGCCAAGATTGTTAACGCTAAGGCACAAAGGGCGCAAAGATCTTTTGGGTTGGGTAAAAGTACGCTTATGCGACCCTACCCAACCCCTTTGCGACCTCTGCGTGCTTTGCGCCTTTGCGTTTGACCATCCTTTGCGTTCTCTGCATCCTCTGTGCCTTTATGGATTGGAGTAGACTATGATCGGCATTATTGGCACCGGTTGGGGAGCGCGGGTGCAAGTGCCCGCGTTTCGCGCCGCCGGGTTAGCGGTGACCGCGCTAGCCGGCAGCAATCCGGCCAAGACAGCGCGGATCGCGCAAGAGTTGGAAGTTCCGTTTGCGACTGCCCATTGGCGTGAGGTGTTGGAACGATCTGATGTGCAGGTGGTGAGCATTGTCACGCCGCCCTATTTGCACCGTGAAATGGCGGAAGCGGCATTGGCCGCCGGCAAGCACGTGCTCTGCGAGAAGCCAACCGCGTTGAACGCAGCCGAGGCGGCGGCGATGCTGGCGGCGGCGCAGGCTCACCCCGCCCAACTGGCCCTGATCGATCACGAACTGCGCTTCTTGCCGGTAGTGCAAGCAGCGCGAACGCGCGTCGCTGCCGGTGACATCGGCGAGGTGCGCGCCGCTGAAGTGCGGTTCATCGCTAGCGGTCGGGCCGATCCGCAGCGGCAGTGGGATTGGTGGAGCGATCGCGCTGCCGGCGGTGGCGTGTTGGGGGCGATTGGCTCGCATCAGATTGATTTGTTGCGTTTTATCCTAGCCACTGAAGTGACACAGGCGCAAGGGGTGGTGCAGACCTTTATTACGCAGCGGCCTGACGCTGCCGGTGCGCTGCGCCCGGTGACGAGCGATGACTACACCGCGGCGACGCTGCGGTTTGCGAATGGCGCAGCGGCAACCTTGACAGCGACGGTCGTGGCGCGCACGAATGAGCCGCTCTCGGTGACGGTCTATGGCAGCGCTGGTACGCTGCGCTTCAGCGATGGGAAACTGTTCATCAGCAGCGATGACACGTTCCACGATGTCACCCCGCCGCATACGGTTGAGCTGCCGGCGGCGCTGAGCGGCGAATTTCCCCATGGCACCGTCTATCTCGGTTATGCCTTGCACGCGGCGTTGGCCGGCCAGCGCGAAGCGATTACTCCGGCAGCAACGTTTACAGATGGGTTGGCCATCCAGCAGGCGCTCGATGCGATCCGGGGTGCGTAAAGCTAGTATTGGATTGTCATAACGATCCGGCGCCAATGGAACGCTTTAACCCTCTGCTGGAACGGTGATTGTTCCTCTACACCCGGCCCCGCTCCCGACATAGGAAGCGGGGCCAGATGTTGTTTTCCGGTCGCGGCTCGCGTTGGTTCACGCTCGCGTGGTTGCAGCGACGGGCAGCGGCAGATTTCTGTAAGGCGATGAAACCTATTCCCCTCTTGACAATCGCCCCTGCGCCGTCGTACAGTAAATCACACGCGGAAAGGAGGCCAACGATGGCCACGGCGTACCAACATGCGCTCGAGCAAGACGACCGGCGACTGGCGCTGCTGTGCAAGGCGCTCAGTCATCCCGCGCGCGTGCAGATCCTCCGCTACGTGATGCGTAACCCCGGCTGCATCGGCAACCAGATCCTGCTGCATATGCCCGACGATGGCCCGCATGCCCAGTCCACGATTTCCCAACATCTGCGTGTGCTGCGCGAGGCTGGCTTGATTGACGCCTACGATGACGGTGCGGCGGTCTGCCACTATGCCAATGCTGATACTCTGGCGTGGTTGCGTGCTTATCTGGAGCAATTGTCATGACCGCATCGCTGATGGCAATCCTTGAACAACAATTGGCTGCCGCCGAACAGGCAGTGATGGCGAGCACCGGTGGCGCGGCGTGGTGCCAGTTGCAACGTGATGGGCGCGTAACCGGCGGCGTGAAGTACGATGAGGGCCGGCTGGCGGCGTTGATGGCGGTGCGCCGCCGTTTGCGCAGCGCCGATCCGGCGATGTGGCAGCAGGCGCTGGCTGCCGAGTTGGCCCAGTGGCAGCAGGCGCTGGCTGACGTGCAAGCGCAGCCGAAACCGGCGATGCCTTGGCTGGCCTACCGGCAAGGCGGTGTTGATGCCTTAACGGCCTTGCAAGAGGCGGCAGCCGGCAGTATTGCCCACTAATTTCAAAGAAGCGGAGCAAGATTGTGCTATTAACCGGTGCGCGCGGCGCGCAAGAGACATTGCTGATCCGGGTGCGCGGCGGCGCAGCGCCGGCTGAATATGCCGTCGAATTAGAGATCGTTGATGGCCCACGGGTCAGTGGGTTGGCCCGGCTGGATCAAACCGCGTTGCTGGCGGTTCCTGATCCTGATGCGTATGGGTTGGCCTTGGGCCAGAGTCTCTTTGCCGATCCAACGTTGGCCCAATTTGTCGGTGAAGCATTGGCGGTGGTGCGCGCCAGCGGGCAATTGCTGCGCGTGCGGCTCGATCTTGATCCGGCGCCGGCGGCATTGGCCGCGATAGCATGGGAACGGCTCTATGGGCCGGTTGGCGCTCAGTGGCAACCGCTGGCATTGCTGGGTGATACGCCGTTTGCGCGCCTCATCCCCGTGCAACGCTGGGGCGGGCCGCAACCATCTGACCGCCGTCCGTTGCGGGTCGTGTTTGGCGCTGCTTCACCGCCAGACCTGCCGGCATTTGGGCTTGATCCGATCGATCAGGCTGATGTAACTGCCGCTCAGTCACTCTTCGAGCGCGCCGAATGCGCCGTAACCGCGTTCATCAGCGGTGCACAATCGCCGGCGTTAGCTGCCCTCACCGCAGCGTGGGCCGAAGCCGATGTAGCGTACCTGCTCTGCCACGGACGGGTGACGCCGGCGGGTGCGGTGCTCTACCTCGAAGGCGATGACGGCAAGGTCGATCCGGTGACGACGGCGCGACTGGTTCAATCTGTCGCTGCGCTGGCTTCGCCGCCGCGCCTGATTGTGCTGGCGGCTTGCGAGAGCGCCGCTCGCGCGGCCTTCGATTCCTTTGGCCCACTGGCGCAGGCGTTGGTTGAGGCCGGCGTGCCGCTGGTGCTGGCCATGCGCGAACGGTTGCAAGTGACGACGGCGCGCATCCTGATGGCGCGTTTTTTCGAGCGGTTGTTTGCCCACGGCCAAGCCGATCTCGCGCTCAATGAGGCGCGGGCGATGGTCAGTGAACGCTGGGATTGGGGTGCAGCGACGCTGTTGAGCCGTACCGTCGATTGCACGGCCATTGCCTTCCC
This sequence comes from Chloroflexus islandicus, assembly GCF_001650695.1. GTDB lineage: Bacteria > Chloroflexota > Chloroflexia > Chloroflexales > Chloroflexaceae > Chloroflexus > Chloroflexus islandicus. The sequence continues at coordinate 27,555 of NZ_LWQS01000033.1, read as the reverse complement.
GCTTGACCAGACGTTGCAAGCCGGGATGGCGCTGCCGGAGGCTGCTGGCCAGATGTTGGCAATCGCGCGGCGGCAAGCGGCGGGTACGGCGTTGATCGACGAACTGGAAGCGCTGTTACGCGAATGGGAGGCTCGCTATAGCGTGCTGGCCGAGTACGGCAGCCGCTTGCGCCGGTTGCCCAACGATCCGGCCCGCTTTAGTGATGCATTTGATACCGTCTACAACGATTTCAAAGACCTCTACGACCGCGAAACGTGGGCCGACGAAGAGGCATTGTTGCGCCGCACGATCAAGGTGGCGAGCACGGCGTTGACCCAACTGGCGGGGGCGCTCGCGCCGTCTGATCATGCCCAGCTCAATGCGCTGCTGCAACAACATATCGCAACACGGGCCGGGTTGATCGACACGCTGCGCATCGTCTTCGATCAACTCAATGACGCCTTCGACGCCATCAATGCCTTAGTGGCGGCAGGTGATGTTGCTGGGGCCATCCGCCGCAAACATGAAGTGACGGCCCAATTCAGCGACGGCCTCGCTGAGATCCGCGGACGGCTGCGCTCGCTGAGCCGCGATGTGACCACTGTGAGCGCGGCGTAAGTGTTAGTGCCGGTTGGGGCGTTCGCTGCTTGCATCGCCGCACAGACGCCACGACGTCTGTGCGTTTCTTCACAGCTACACCAACTGCGCTTACAACCGCCCCGCCACATGCCCGATCGTCACATCCTCAACCGTCACGTAGGGCGGTAAGGCAACGATGGCCGCAATGGTCGCAGCCACATCACTTGGTTGCAGCATATTCGCCCGTGACCACTCGCCGGGAATAGCATCCCAGATCGCAGTGTCGGTCGCAGCGGGCAACACCGAACAGACCCGGATGCCGCGCGGGCGCAGCTCTTCGCGGATGGCAGCGGCAAAGCCGAGCGCGCCGTGCTTGGCGGCGACATAGGCCGACCAGCCGGGAAAGGCTTGGCGGGCCGCAACCGAGGCAATGTTGATCAGCAGTCCGCCGCGATCCATGTGCGCAACGGCCTGCTGCGCCACTAGAAAAAGACTGGTTAGTTGCGCGCGGAGGTGTGCTTCCCATTCGGCGAGACTCATCGCCTCAAGCGGCGCCACCAACGCGCCGCCGACGCTATGCACTACCACATCGAGCCGTCCGCCGCCGGCAGCGAGGGCCACGGTGGCGGCGACCTGCTCAGGATCGGTGACATCGCATGGCGCCACGACGCATGCTGCGCCGGCAGCGGTAGCTTGCGCCGCCACTGCCTCCAGCGCCGCGCGGTTGCGCGCGGCGAGGGTCAGCCGGGTGTTGGGTTGGGCCAGCGCCAGCGCGGTGGCGGCGCCGATCCCGCGTGACGCGCCGGTAATCAGGATTGATCGCATAGTACTATTCTTCTCACTCACAGACGCAATGTTCAACCGCAGAGACACCAAGATTCTAACGCAAAAACGCAACACTTCGATCACGGTAGCGTGTCAGCGAAGAGTTCTGCTCGTTCGGTTCTCCTCCCAATTCCCCCCACTGGCGGTTCAGGGGTGAACAGCACGTTTGAGGAGACAACCTTGATCGCGGTGCGATGCCTCAACGCTGAACGCTGCCTTCCCCTTTCCCGCGCCAGTGGGAGCGGGGCTGGGGGTGAGGGCCAGCAGCCCGCGCAGCGGGCTTCGTAAGCCTAGCCCGGCCCTTCAGGGCCGGGTTCGGGAGCAGCGGTTCAGGCCACCCGTGCCCCCGCGCCAGTGGGAGCGGGGCTGGGGGTGAGGGCCAGCAGCCCGCGCAGCGGGCTTCGTAAGCCTAGCCCGGCCCTTCAGGGCCGGGTGCCGGAGCGTAGAGGTTCAGTCCGCCCTTGAACACTAGGGGGAGGCGCTGGAACGCTCCACGCGCACAGATGCAAGGAAGAGTAAGGCAGAACCAGACAATTGTTATACCCTCTGCGCCCTTTGCGGAGCCGGACAGCCGTCCGGCTCTACGGCGCCTTTTCCCCCTTCGCGCCTGTATTATCGCTCTTGCCGGTTGCGGTCAATGTGCGCCATAAACTCGGCCCGCGTCTTGGGGTCTTCGCGGAACGCACCGCGCATCGCCGAAGTGACCATACGGGCATTTGCCTTCTTCACACCGCGCATCACCCCGCACATGTGGACACCCTCGGCCACGACGGCCACGCCAGCCGGCTCAAGCGTCTCGTTGATGAAATCGGCGATCTGCACCGTCATCCGCTCTTGGACTTGCAAGCGGCGGGCAAACATCTCGACAATACGCGGAATCTTGCTCAGCCCCACCACTTTGCCGTTTGGAATGTAGGCGACATGCACTTGGCCGAAAAACGGCAGCATGTGGTGCTCGCACAGGCTGTAGTAATCGATATTCGTCACCAGCACCATCTCATCGTAGGCGACGCTGAAGACCGCACCGTTAATCAGCGCCTTCGGGTCGATATGGTAGCCGGCGGTCAATTCGGCATACATCTTCGCCACCCGCGACGGCGTCTTCTGCAAACCCTCGCGGTCGGGAATTTCACCGATGGCGCCGAGGATCGTGCGCACCGCCTCTTCGATGTGCGGGTCTGAATTGAACGACATCCCCTCGATCTTGCCGCGACCCGGAATGATCAGGCTGTCGTAGTGCTCTTCGTCAATATCGTGATCGTGGATGTGGTGATAGCCATTGCCATTACTTGACATAAAACTAATTCTCCGTTACAGAGGTAGGCAGCGCGACGATCGCGCTGGCAGGCGAAAACGAGACGATTGAACGATCAGGCGGGAACTGAGACCGGGCCGGCGTAGCTGAAGATATTCTTGCGCGTTTCCCACAGCCGCAGCAGCGCAAGCCGGCCTGCTAGGCGCGGCGCGAGCTCGTTCCAGAGATAGACAATAATGTTCTCGGCGGTTGATGGCCGGTCGGCGAAGGCGGCGATCTCGTTATCGAGATGGTGCAGGTGCAGCGGATCGATCACCGAATGCACCGTCTGATCGAGCCATGCCATATCAACCAGCATGCCGGTGGCCGGGTCAATCTCGCCTTGTACGGTCACTTCCAGCGTATAGTTATGGCCGTGACCGTTGGGATTATTGCACTTGCCGTAAATCTCGCGGTTCTCGGCGTCGTTGAGCGCCGGCGCGTGGAGCCGGTGAGCGGAGGCGAACATGTACAAGCGCGAGAATTGCGTCTCACCCACCCCATCATAGTCGGCCCACAAATCGGGCTGTTCGTAGAGGCGCAGATGCGCCAGCCGGGCATGGGCCGGCAGGCGAGCGGCAATCAGCCGCCAGAGCACCCGGACAAAGTTTTCAGTCGTCGGCACCTGATCGCGAAAATATGGCGTATCGAAATTGAGATGCTTATGATCAAACTCCTCCAGCACCTCGTTCACAATCGCCTTCAGCTCGGTCATATTCATCACCATGCCGGTGCGCTCGTCGAGCTGGCCAGTGATGCTGACGTCGAGGATATAGTTGTGCCCGTGACCATACGGGCTAGTATACGGCCCAAACACCCGCTCATTCTCAGCGGCGCTCCAATCATCGCGCCAATACCGGTGAGCGGCCGAAAATTCAAAGCGGCGTGTCGCAATCACCATACGAAGAATCCCTTCTGACTGTTGACCATCGCTACGTCAACCATCGCGGTCTAAAATCTCTTCCCTATAGAACGGTACCACGGCTCTGAAAAAAGTCAAGGTGTTTGTTGCGAAAACGCACAACCTTTGCACAGCACCGGTGGCCGATCGCGGCTTGCGCTGCCATAAGCGAACGCGATATGCTATAATGCGCCACACCCGGATGTGGGCGGCGCGTGAGCGCCGCGGTTGTGCTTGTCTCTTCTAAGGAGCGATGATGAAGCTCACATGCATGCAGGATGATCTCAAGCGCGGTCTGGCCGCGGTGAGCCATGCCGTTGCAGGTAAAAGCTCGACCTTGCCGGTGCTGGCGAACGTTTTGCTTTCAACCGATGAAGGCCGTTTGAAATTGACTGCCACCAATCTCGAGGTGGGCATTAACCGCTGGATTGGCGCGCATGTGGTGCAAGACGGCGCGGTGGCGGTGCCGGCGAAGTTGTTGGCGGACGTGGTGGGCGGCCTGCCAAATGATAAAGTGACGTTGACGCTTGATGTGAAGACGCAAACGCTGCGTGTCGAGTGCGGGCGCTTTGTAAGCAATATCAAAGGGGTTGATGCGGACGAGTTTCCGTCGCTGCCGGCAGTGAGCGCGCGCGCGCCGCTGGTGAGCTTGCCGGCGGAGGTCTGGCGCGAGGCGATTGAGCAGGTGGCGTTTGCCGCTGCTTCTGATGAGTCGCGCCCGATCTTGACCGGCGTACTGGTGCGCACCCGCGACCAACAGATCACGCTGGTCGCTGCCGATGGTTTCCGCTTAGCGATGCGCACGATCCACGTGGCCGAGCCGGTGGCTCACGCGGTTGATTGTCTCATCCCGGCGCGCACCCTCGCCGAATTGGCCCGCATTATTGGCGATATTGAAGCTGAGGTAGCGATGGTCTATATGCCGGGTGGCAGCCATGTGCTCTTCCATACCGAAAATATTGAGGTGGTGTCACGTTTAATAGAGGGAAGGTTTCCTGATTTTGAGCGGATTATCCCGCAGCAGTATTTGACGCGCACAGTGCTTGACAGCAATGAGTTGGCTAAAGCGGTGAAGTTGGCGTCATTCTTTGCCGGCGCTAGTCAAAACGTGGTGAAACTGAAGATCGAACCAGCCGGTGAGTTTGGGCCGGGCCGGGTCATTCTGAGTGCCAATTCTGCCGAATTGGGCGATAATACCAGTGAGCTTGATGGGAGTGTGACCGGTGAAGGCGGCGTGATCGCGCTCAATGTGAAGTTTTTGGCCGATGCGATTGCGGCGGTCGGCTCGAACCAGATCGCCTTCGAGATGCAGAGTTCGCAAAGTCCGGCGGTGTTCAAGCCGGTGGGGCAAGATGGCTACATTCATATTGTGATGCCCATGAGTATGCGGTAGCGGTGGCGTCCGCTTCAGTGGTCGAGGAGTTGGCTGTGAGTGTGACAACGCTGATCATTGTGCATACCGTATCGATGTTTCGCGACGGTTTGCGCCTTGCGCTGTCGGCCACGCCTGATTTTAAGGTGGTGGGCGAAGCCGGCAATGGCCAACAGGCGATCCAGATGGTCGATCAAGTTGACCCTGATCTCGTGTTGATGGATATCGATCTGCCCGGTGTCCATGGGCTGGAAGTGGCGCGCGCGATCAAGCGGAGTCACCCTCACATTGCCGTGATCTTGTTTGGGCCGGTGAATGATGGTTCGTCCGTGGTGAAGGCGATTCGGGCCGGCGTCTCGGCATTTATCCCGCCGAGCATTGAATTTGCCGAACTGCTCGAGACGCTGCGGCAAGTGCGGCGCGGCGAATATCCGATTAATGATTTGGTGTTGTCCTCGCCGGAAGTGGCGGCGACGGTGCTGGAAGCGTTTCGCCAGATGGTTGGCGATGATGATACGCAGACCGTCTTCTCGCCGCTGTCGGCGCGCGAGCTTGAGGTGCTTGAGCTGGTCGCCGCTGGCCGCACTAATCGCGAGATTGCTACCCTGCTCGATATTAGCAATCAGACGGTCAAGAACCATATTTCATCGATCCTGCGGAAACTGGCTGTCAATGATCGCACGCAAGCGGTCGTCTATGCCATGCGGCGCGGTTGGATCAAAGTCGTGCTGCCGAATGGCTCGTAAGCCCCGATGCTGGGTTCTGTGTCAGCGTTGTATCCGGTGATTGGCCGGGTACAACACAGGAGACGTTTGTGAGGCGTTTCCGTTTTGCCCGCCCGTACCTGTTACTGGTGTTGCTGGGCGTTTTATTGGCTGGATGCGATCTGATTCCTGTTGGCGAGGAGGAGCGGATCTCGAATATTGAGACGATTGTGGCCGGCACGCCGTCGCCTACTGCGACGGCGACTGCTACGGCGACGGCGACTGCTACGCCAACTGCTACCCCAACCTTTGGCCCGTCGCCGACGCCAACCGCCACGGCGACACCGACGGCAACACCGTTACCGCCGACGCCGACCCCCAATCCGGCGCTGGCTGGGTTTAGCTACTGTACGCAAGTGGCCGGTTTGCCGGCCAGCCGGTTCTCGGCAGCATTGCAAGAGGTGCGGGCGAGTGGGAATCCGGCCTTTGAACAGCTTGATCTCCTCTTTGAGTTGAGCCCCAATTCGCCGCCAATCGGGGCTGCGGTGAGTTGTCTTGCCTTGGCCGATGCTCGGATTGTGCCGGCGACGGCGGCTCTCAATGCGCCGTATGCCTTGCAGATCGATCTGTCCGGTTGGATTCGCGATGACCGGTTTGCAGCCTCGGCTACGGCCCAGACGATCACCTTTACCGGCACGCGGACCCTCTCGCAGGCGTTGGTGCTGGTTGATCCACAGGCCGATACCGGTGCGACGATTCTGTTGCCGCTGGCTGAACCGGTTCCGTTCCGGGTGACGCTGGCGCCGAACCGGTTGTCGGTGGCAGTGGCTCGTTCGGCGACCTTTGGCATCGCGAGCGATACGCTGCGAGTGCCAGAGGGAGCGCCTCCCCGTGAGCTAGAGCCGCTCTATATCCTCTTTGACGGCGATATTTGGCGGCTTGATCCGGGTGCGGCATCCGCGGGCGAAGGGATGCAACCCCGGCTGGCCGGCGCGGTCAACTTGACCAATTCCACTGAAACCGAGACCTATCTGGCGGTAAGCCCGCGCGGTGATTATCTGGCCTTCTGCCGCGCTGAGGCGGGGCTTGATCCGGCAGATGCGACGCTGGCGGTTCCCTCCACCCTCTGGCTGTTGCCGCTGGCCGGCGGCGAGGCCCGTCCGCTGGCCCAAGTTGGCGTCAGTTGCGCCGATCCGGTCTTTAGCCCCGATGGGGCCACAGTGGCGTTTGCAGTGGATGAGACTGGCGCTGTCCCGACCCAGTGGACGGTTTACACGGCGCCGGTTGCCGGCGGCGAGCCGGTGCGGGTTGAGACGGCGCTCGATGAGTGGAGCCGGTTTGCGCCGCAGTGGTTGAGCGGCAATCGCTTGATCTATCGCGCCGAGGCGCCTGATGGCCGTAGCTCGCTCTTTCTACGCTTGCCGAGTGGTGAAGTGCGCGATGTGGGAGCCGATCTGTTGACCGATGCCCGGCTGGTCGTGCGCTACCGTGGGTTTGGCGCGCTGATCGCCAGCCCTTCCGGCGAGTATGTTGCCGTCGAGGCGCTGCGCGCCGATGACCCCGGCGCTGACCTGCTCGTTCTCGATAGCGCCGGCCAGTTGGTCGAGCGGATCGGTGAGCAGCGGGTGATGTTGCCGCCTCCCACGGCCACGCCAACGCGCGTGCCTACTGCGACTCCTACTGCCACCCCGACGGCCACGCCAACCGGTACGGTAACGCCGCAGCCGCCTACGGCAACACCGACGGCTACAGCTATTCCTACGGCCACTCCAGAAGCGTTGCCACCGCAGCCGGTGCGCGAAGGGCCCTTCTGGACGCGCCCGCTCGGTTGGGATAGCGAAGGGCGTTTGCTCTACCTTACCACGTTGTGCCCAAGCGATCTGCTGCAAGATTACCAGCTCTACCGCTGGCGCGGCTTGCAACGCAGCGAGTTGTTGGCGACCGGCCAGAGTTTGGGTGGGATTGGCCCGGCGACGGTGCGCAAGCAGCAACTGGTCTATGCCGCGGTTGAGCAAGTCGGCGCTGGGCCGCGCGGCCCGCAGGCTCAGAACCAGCGTTCACTCACGACGCTGTGGGTCTGGGATCTGGGCAATGGCGGGCGGGCGGCGCTGCTTGATCTGGCGCGAGGCGTGCGTGAAGTGCGGTGATGATGGTTGGGAATAGCCGCGAAAAGACGCAAAAGCCATAAACACCGGGTCTTGTGGCTCGTGACCAGAGCGTGGTGTGACCATTGGCCGAGCAGCGTTAGTGAAGCCGGCGGGGCTGCTCGGCCTTATCCGCGTTCCAATCGCCGCTATTGGAACTAGCCACGAAAAGACGCAAAAGCCACCAACATCTGCTCTTACAGTTTGACCATTGGCCGAGCAGCGATGGTGAAACCGGCGGGGCTGCTCGGCCTTATCCGCGCTCCAATCGCCACCAGATGACGATCAGATCGCGTCCAAACAAGATCAGCCTCGTCAAAAAATAGATCACCCGGTAGAGCGTGCTCCGCCGCACCTCGTCATAATCGATCAGGACGAGGCGCGGCGGCTGCTCGGCAGTCAGCATCAGGTTCTGCGAATGCAGAATGGTGCGCTTGACCAGAAAGCTCCAAATCCGTTCGGGGAGATAGCGCAACTGTTTGCGGCGCTTGCGTTCGGCGTCACTGGCGCTAACCCGGCCATACAGGTCGGGCAGATGGCCGGTGCGGAACAGGCAACCCACTGCGCGGGCGATAATGTGGCGGAGGTCGCGCCCGATCTGGCGGCGCTGGGCCGCATCAATTGACTTCCAGTCAACGCCGGCCAAGACGCGCGCGTTAGCGAGGTACGGCTGGATCGCCAACGCATGCACAAACCCCTCGCTGTCGCGGCTGAGCACGAAATAGGTTGGAATGGTGTGGCGCGGGCCAAGGCAGGCAGCAAATCGCCGGGCCGCCTGTTGCATGCGGTGGGCATCGGCCAGCATCGCTGCGGCGTCACGGCTGCCGAGTTCGCCTTTGAGTTTGACGACGAAGCGGTGATCGTCGCTGCGGTAGACATCGGTTTCGTTGCCGCCGGCAACCCGCTCCATCACATGATCAATGTCAATCGGCGCAAAGACATCGTTGCGGTGGCGTTCCATACAGATGTACTGTCCTCTCTGCCAAAGCATGTTGGTAGCAGAACAGACGAACGCCACCGCCAAAACGTTGCATGTTAGCGATAGACCATCACGATGATCACTTGATACGGCGCTGGTACGCCTTCGTTGAGCTGGACACGGGCGGTTGCGACTGGCTTGCGCGGATCGTTGCTGATAATCCGCAATCGCGCCTGCTGGGTCTGGTAGATCGGGCCGATCCAGCGCGCCGTGAGTTGCGCATTGCTGGTGGCGCCAACAGCGACCGTCGTGCTCCCGCTGCTAGCCGCACTGAGCCAAGCCTGCGGATTGATTTGCGGGCGTAGCTCGATCACAAGGCCATTGCTCAGGTTAAGAGGCGGATGGCTGCCGGACGAGCATCCGATCGTTTGGACAGCACCGTCGAGTTGCAGACCAATCACCCCTGCATCAGCATCGAGCAGATTGCTCACATCGCGATAGTGGAAACGAATTTGCCCATTGGGTTGTAACAACGCCTGCACGCTCAACCGGCGGCTGGCGCCGTACAGCGGTACATCGTCCCACGTAATCAGTGCGCCGGCACTGGTGTGAGCGAAGCTGATCTCGCCGCCGGCGCTGCTATTGAAATCAACATGGAGTGGTGTCAGTGCCGGTGCGCCGGTTTCATTCAGCGGCATGCACGAGGGGCTAAAATAGTTCGTGGCTGACACAAATGGCGCAAACGCGATGATCCCGTTGGCGCCAACATAAATATGGCGGTAATAGTTATTGCCAAAGGGGAAGTCAAAGCCAAGATCAAGCGCACCACTGCTCTCGTCGTCGTACAGGTTCAGCACGTCGCGACTCGGCGGCGGGTTGATCCAGCCGCCGGTTGGGCCATCCGGCTCGTCGCTCCGCCAGACGCCGTACGGTTCGTTGTCGATCCGGAGGGTGTAGCTGAGCGGAATGTTCCCGTCGTTGCGTAATGGTAAGGCTACGTTTACTGTCTGGTTAAAGTCAACGGTGGCAGGAACGGGGTCTTGCAGAACGGTCAATCTAGGCCGCAGCGGGTCAAGCGCGAAGTTGAGCGTGACTGTGCTGCCGGGGGCGGGCGTGATGCTCTGGCTTTGGGGCGCGAAGTTATTGGCAGCCGCCGAGAGCGTTTGGGCCACGCCGCCGGGTACGACAAGGGTGTAAGCGCCGGTTGCCGCGTTGGTCGTGAGCGTCACGCCATCAGCCACTGTCACCGTGCTGCTTAAGGGCTGGCCAGTTTCGCTATCGGTCACCGTGCCGGTAATGGTAGCGTGGGTTGGCCGCGCCGGCACGGTCATCGTCACCGGGATCGCCAGCGGCGGATCGGTCAGATTGTTCGCGTAGATCAACACCCGCGCCGTGTAGATGCCCGGCCCGGCTACTTTGCGCGCGTCGAGCGTGATCGCGATCGTTTGCGTACCGCTGCTAGCGAGGCTGGCCGGCGCTGCGGCAGGCAAGACCAGCCACGGCACTTGCACCCGCGCTGCGGCCACCGCTGCAAAAGCATCAAGCCTGCCGTAGCCGTAGATGTTGTTGGGAACGGTCGTTGGCCGGCAGGCGGTATGGGCAGCCCCCATATACCGCGAGTCACTGGTGATCGGCAGCGTATTGCCGGTGAGGATAGCATAGGTTGCTGCGTAATCGCCGATCAACTGCGGGTTTGCCGACCAGAGCAGCGCCACTGCGCCGGCAACGTGCGGCGCGGCCATTGAGGTGCCGGATAACGATTGGTAGTCATTGCTATACTTCGTTGAGATGATCCCGGAACCCGGTGCCACCAGATCGGGCTTGATCCGGTTATCGGTCGTGGGGCCGATCCGGCTGAAAGAGGTTATCAAATCGTTTTGATCGGTCGCGCCAACCGCTGTCACATCAGGATAATCACCGGGTGAGGCAATTGAGCCGCAGCCGGTGTAGTTATTACTGCCAATGATGTTCCCTGCCGCAAAGACGCTAAAAATCCCTGCCGCCTGCCAAGCTGCCGTGTAGCCGGCATAGATCGGGTTGCCGCCACTTTCGAATGCCCACGAGTTGTTGAGGATATGCGGCCGCATGCTTGGGCGAGGATTGTTACCGCTCGAATCGGTAGGGGCCAGCATCCATTGGGCAGCGGCGATAATATTGCTATTACTGCAATTACTGCTATCGCACGCCCGTGCTGCGATCCACTTCGCTCCCGGTGCCATGCCCATTGCCGGTTGGCCGGGGGGGGTCGCCACCATCGTGCCCATGACATGGGTGCCATGAATACCCGAATCAACCGGTTCTGGGTTGTTCCCGACCGGATCGAACCAGTTGTAGTTGTGATCAAAGCTGCCGCCGCCGAGGTTGCCGCGGTATTGGTTGATTAAGGCAGTGTGGGTATAGACGACGCCGCTATCGATATTCGCCACCGTAATACCAGCCCCGGTGACGCCAAATTCGCGCCATACCCGGTCAGCGTTGACTTTGGCAATGTTCCAGCAAACGTTGTTCGCAGTCGCGTTGCACGAGACGGTGGCGGTTGTCACCGGTTCACTCATCTGCAACTCGTGGTCGGCGGTGAGCATCGCCACGTCGGCGTGGGTAGCGAGGGCATTGGCCAGCGCGGCATTGCCTTCCACCAACAACGCATTGACGATCCAGAGCGGTTTATACCTCACTCCGGCGGCGTCGAGCATCGCACGCACGGCATGCTGGCTGCGTTCGGCATGCTCGACCAACGTGCGGTAGACATACTCGCCACGCGCTTCCCAGTCACGAATCAATAACGCCTCGCCGAGATCAGGCCGGTCGGCGAAAAAGACCAGAAATTGGGTAGGGCCGCTCGCCAGTTCGGCTTGCAAATCGGGATCGATCCGCTCGGCCTGTTGCGGCAGCGGCACCGGGAGCGATGGCGGCGCCATTCGGGCTGCTGGCGCCGCAGCAGGCGGGAGACCAGCGTAGATCATCGGCGTTATCGGATTGCTGCCGGTGTTAGTGATGGTGAGGTTAAGGGTGACGGTGCTGCCGAGTTCGACCGTGGCGGCAAGGCTGGTGGGAGTGGCGCTGAGAGTGGCTGGGTCGGCGCGTACTGGTACGGCGGGTGCAAGCGCCAGCAAGCTGGCGAGGCTAGCGATGATCAGCAGGATCAGCAGCAATCGGCGCTTCATAGGCAGTGATGATGGTTGTGATATAGCGTGATCGGCAACAGTTGCAAGGACATCATAGCATATTCATTATCCTGCCAGTGTTTCAGTTTTGTCATTGTACCGGCTCTGATGCTCGCACTGCAACCGTGATCGATGGCGGCGTGTGACAGCGCAGCTACCGCCTGCGAACCGTGTGGTGCAGGATATTCGGGCCGCCAGCATCTTCGCGCTCCGCTGCCGCCTATGATCTGAGTAACGTGGGATATTCGGGATCACCGGCCCCGCGCGTAGCCGCTACTCGATTGCCAAGACCGATACCGCCGGGTTTACCGGCATATAGCGCACCGGTACCGTTGCGGCATGTTGCCATTGCGCAACCAATGACGGATCGATCAATTGCGCTTGCCGCAATCGTACTTCTTTACCGTCTGGTTTGGCAACAATCAACTCCCATGCGATCACCCCCGGCTCGCCCTCAAAGGCGTTTTCGATCCAGCAATCGATCACTGGGGCATCGGTGATGGCGGTTGCGGCCCGTAGTTGGCGGTGAAAGCTGTAGCGGCGCCAGCCGGCAATGAGGCAAGCTACGCCAATGCCAATCGCTATCAGGTTGATCGCGATGCTGGCCGGAATGGGAGCGATGAGCGGTTGCAACCAGATCAACGCTCCGATGGCGCCAACGATAAGACTAGCGCCGAGCGCTAGCAAACCGGCGCCGCGGTCGCGCCGGCGCAGCGCTTGTTGGGCGAGTTGGAATTGTTCGTGACGTGAGATGGTGGTACGGCGCGGATGTGAAATGATCATAGGCGCTGTTGGTGGTGAAAGTTGGTTGCGACGCTTCCTATATCGTATCGTGCGCGCGTTACCAGCGTAATACCGTGCCCGTCACATTGGTGTTCAAGGGCGGACAGAACGTATAAGCGTAGAGGTGTTGATGGCTTTGAGATGTGCTATTTCACCCTCACCCCCAGCCCCTCTCCCACTGGCGCGGGAGAGGGGAGCGGAGATCTAAGCGCTGAGGCATCGCACAGCGATCAACAGTGGTCCTCAACCAAATTTCTGTCTGCCCCTCAACGTATTGGTAACGGGCACGGAGGCGGCGTTAAAACAACCCGACGATGTTCCCGTCTTCGTCAATATCGATCTGGTGGGCCGCCGGATGCGCACCCAATCCCGGCATGGTCACGGTTGTGCCGGCGATGGGCAAGATGAACCCGGCCCCGGCGCTGATCCGCACTTCGCGGATGGGGAAGATGAAGCCTTCCGGCGCGCCGCGCAGCTTGGAGTCGTGGCTGAGACTGAGATGGGTTTTGGCCATGCAAATGGGGAGGTTGCCAAACCCAGCAGCCGCAAAGGCATCTAGTTGCGCGGCAGCGGTCTCGCTCAGCTCGATGCCGGCGGCGCCGTAGATGCGGCGGGCGATCACGCCAATCTTCTCGGCCAAGGGCATGTCCAGCGGATAGAGGAATTTCGGCTCACGCGGGCCGGGCCGTTCCGCAACCTGCGCCACCAGCCGGGCTAATTCGATGCCGCCGGCCCCGCCTTCGGCGTAGACATTGCTCACCGCCATACCGGCAGCGCCAGCGGCAGCCGCAATCTGGGCCACCGCTTCGATCTCCGCTGGAGTGTCTTCGGGGTAGGCATTGAGAGCCACAATCACCGGTACGCCAAACTGGGTGATGTTGGCGATCTGGCGGCGCAAGTTGGCCCCGCCGGCCAGTACGTCGTCAGGGTTTTCTTGCAGCAACGCTTCCGGCAATGGCTTGCCGGCCACAATCTCGTACTTGCCGCTGTGGGCCTTGAGGGCGCGGATGGTAGCTACGACCACGGCGGCATCCGGCCAGAGACCGCTAGCCCGGCATTTGAGATGGAAGAACTTTTCGGCCCCGATGTCGGCGCCAAATCCGGCTTCGGTGACGACATACTCGGCGCAGCGCAGCGCGACCAGATCGGCCACGATCGATGAATTGCCTTGCGCGATGTTGGCGAAGGGACCGGCGTGGATGAGGGCCGGGGTGTTTTCGATGGTCTGCATCAGGTTGGGCTTGAGCGCCTCGCGCATCAGCACGGTCGCCGCTCCCGCCCCTTGCACATCTTCAGCCGTGACCGGCGTGCCATCGCGGCGGAAAGCCACCACCATGCGGCCAATGCGCGCACGCAGGTCACGCAGCGCCGCTTTCGCGCCTGCGCCGTTTACCATTGCCAGTATTGCCATCAGTTCGCTGGCGACGCTGATGTCGAAACCGGTCTGGCGCGGGAAGCCGTTTTGCTTGCCGCCAAGCCCAATCGTCACCTGCCGCAAGAAGCGGTCGTTGACATCAACCACTCGCCGGATCTCGATCCGGTCGGGGTCGATGTCGAGCGGGTTGCCGTGGTACCAACTGTTGTCGACCAGCGCCGCTAGTTGGTTGTGGGCTTGCGAGACGGCGTGAATGTCGCCGTTGAGGTGCAAAATGCTTTCGGCCAGCGGCACGATCTGGCTGTAGCCGCCGCCGGCCCCGCCGCCTTTGATGCCGAATACCGGCCCAAGCGATGATTGGCGCAGGGTGACGGCGGCCCGCTTGCCGATCCGGTTGAGCGCCATTGCCAACCCGATCGAGGTGGTCGTTTTGCCTTCGCCGAGCGGGGTCGGGGTAATCGCGCTGACCAGAATGTAGCGGCCACGCGGGCGATCGGTGTGGTCATCGAGAAAGGCGAGATCAATCTTGCCGCGGTAGCGGCCATACGGTTCGAGATACTCCGCGGGTAAACCGAACCGTTCAGCAATGACGCCGATCGGTTCGAGCCGGGCTTCGGCAGCGATTTGGAGACTGGTTTTCATACGATTATTCCTCGTCGTAACCGCAAAAACGGAGCGCAGTGAGGGCAAAAACGCGGGTTGCAACTTGCAGATCGGCAAGAGCGACCGATTCGTTGGGCCGGTGCGCGTCGCGCACATCACCCGGCCCGTACAAGACGGTGGGGATGCCGGCGACGTTTACTAGCAGCCGCATATCGGCGCCGTAGGTCATGCCTTCAAAGGTAGGCGGCGCGCCGCGCACGGTCTGATCGCAGCCGGCTAAGGTCTGCACAATCGGCGCGTCGAGCGGGGTGCTGGCCGGATCAAACCTCCCGCCCCACCATTCCAAGGTTGGCGGGTGATCGCGCAGCCACGGGTCTTGGGCAGCAGCAGCGGCGATCGCCTGCTCAAGTTCGGCGCGCGCGGCGGCTGGGTCTTCGCCGATCCCGATCCCGTAGCGGCCTTCGGCTACGAGTTGTTCGGCTTCAGAGGAGGCCCACTCGCCGGCCCGCACGATCCCGATGCAAATGGCGTTGGGGGTGCGGTAGCGGGTGAACAGACCGCTGGGGTCAGCGGCGCGTAGACGTTCGTTGCGGCGGTGTTCGAGATCAAGGATGGCTTGGTGGAGCGGAGCGAATTTCTCGATCGCGCTCACGCCCTCTTCGCGCACGCAGCCGTGGGCCGCCGCGCCGTAGACGGTCAGGCGGAAGTTGTGCGCGCCGGCTTGGGCCGGCGCGACCTTGAGTTCGGTCGGTTCGGCGACGATCGCGGCATCGGCGGTATGGCCGCGCAGAATAGCTGCCAAGGTGCCCAAGCCGCCGTCTTCTTCGCCAATCACACTCTGGATCAGCAACCGTCCGCGCAGGCGCACCCCGGCAGCGGCGATCGCGCGCGCGGCAAAGATCGCGCAGCACAAGCCGCCTTTCATATCCAGCGCGCCGCGTCCATACACCCGTCCATCAAGGATGGTCGCTTGCCACGGATCGCTGCGCCAGTGGCGGCGGTCACCGGCTGGCACCACATCAACGTGCCCGTTGAAGATCAGGCTGCGACCGCCGCGGTCAGCGCCAAGCGTTCCCACCACCCCCAATGCCCGCTCGCGCGGCACTTCCCAACTACAGGCGGGGTGTGCGTACAACTGCGGCAGATCGATCTCCCAGCGATCGACAGCCATCCCTTGTTCAGCCAGCAGCACAGCGACGTATTCCTGTGCTTCATTTTCGGCGGCAGTGCCGTCAAGGCTAGGGATGCTGACCAGCGCGGCCAGCGCCTCTAGCAAGCCAGCGTCGTCGATGGCAGCGAGCACTCGTTGCTCGGTTGGATTGAGGTCGTGCATACTCGTTTGTTTATCCTCCCCACGTCAAACGCAAGACGCGCAACCAATTCTCGTAGGCCAGCTTGCGCAGTTCGGCTGGTGTAAATCCGGCCTCGGCCAGCGCCTGTAAGAGCCGGGGCAGGCCGCGCACATCGCCGATTGCCGCCGGCATCAGCGCGCCATCAAAGTCAGAGCCGAAACCGACGTGATCAATCCCTAATCGTTCGACCAAATACTGGATATGCTGCACCATCACCGCCAGCGGCATATTGGCATCGCGCTTGCCGTCGGGGCGTAGGAAGGTGACAGCGAAGTTCAGCCCGACCATCCCACCCGATTCACGGATCGCCGCGAGTTGCCGGTCGGTCAGATTGCGGCTGCTGGGACAGATCGCATGGGCATTGGAGTGGGTTGCCACCAGCGGCGCGTCGCTCAGGCGGGCAACATCCCAAAAACCGGCTTCGTTAAGGTGCGAGAGATCGATCAGAATGCGCAACCGGTTGCAGGCTTTCACCAACGCCTTGCCGGCCTCGGTCAGGCCGGGGCCAGTATCGGGCGAAGCGGGAAAGGCGAACGGGACGCCGTAGCCAAAGATGTTGGGCCGGCTCCAGACCGGGCCCAGCGAGCGCAGGCCAGCTTGGTAGAGCACCTCAAGCTCAGCGAGATCGGGGCCGATCGCCTCAGCGCCTTCAATGTGGAAGACGGCGGCAATGACATTGTTGGCTAGGCAATCGGCAATCTCGCCGGCGGTGCGGCAGACGCGCAACTGGCCCTGCGATTCGGCTTCGACGCGAAACAAACGCGCCGCCATGGCGAGGGTTGTGCGCAGAGCATAGTCGTGATCGAGCGCCGGCGGCAATGGCAGGTGATAGGGCGGTTCGGGCAGCGGTTCGGCCAGCGGTTTAGGAGCCGGCGGCGGCGGTACGTAGATCGCAAAGAACCCGCCGCCAAACCCGCCGGCGCGAGCGCGAGGCAGATCGAGATGGCCGTGCGGGCTGGCGGTAAAGAAGTCGCGTTCCTTGCCCGGTTCAGGCCGGTACAGGTCGAGCACCACATCATTGTGCCCGTCGAAGACTGGCGGCCAAGTAGAGGTTGTCATAATGTGTTCCTTGATTGTTCCTCTGCACCCCGTTTGTGGGGGTGGAAACAGGTGTCCAACACGCTCCTCATGTCATTGCGAGCCGCCGGGAGGGGCAGCGCGATGCGCTGCCCTCGCGCGGCGAAGCAATCTCCCGCGAGCACGGGGCCAACCCGCTGTATGGAGCGCGCTGCTGCCGGCAGCACCGCCATCTCCTGTCCTTGCGAACGCAACCGCGCAGGGTTCGTTCCCGCTTGAGCGGGAGATTGCTTCGGTCGGGCGGCTCCGGCGGGGCCGGACGCCGCCGCTCCCTCGCAATGACAGATGGTCGTGCGCGCTGTTGCCGCTCTCCTGATGTCATTGCGAGCCGCCGGGAGGCGGCGAAGCAATCCCCCGCGAGCACGGGATAAACCCGCTGTATGAGGCGCGTTCCCGCCGCAGCACTGCGTCTCCTGCCCTTGCAAGCGCAACCGCGCAGCGTTCGTTCCCGCCTGAGCGGGAGATTGCTGCGGGGGCTTCGCCCCCTCGCAATGACAGATGGCTGCTACCCTAACCACCCTCGAATCTGATCCGCAGCGCGCCAGCCATCTTCGATTGCCAAATGCACTCGCCCTTGCCCGGCTACCATATCGCCTGCGACAACAATCCGATCCATTGTTGTCAACGGCGTGGCGGTATCCGGCAAAGCGTAGCGCCAGCGTTGCACATTGACCCACAGCGGCGCACCAAGATCGCCAGCGAGCACCCGAATCATTGCCAGCGCCTCATTGATCGGCGGCGGTATCGGATCATCGGGCGCGAATGTCCCTTTCTGCAAATCTTCCCAGTGGGCGGTGGCCCAACCGTTGCTCATCTGCGCAATCAACAAACCGACCCCATCCGGGGCGCGGCCCGGCTTGTCGTGTTCGCACGCCAGCCAACTGATCGGGTGATGGCGATCGGTATTGACCAGCGCATACCACGGCACGGCGGGGCGATGCGGAAAAGCGGCAGTGATGCTGATCGAGCGGCGGTACTGGACGGAATGGAGCGCCGCGATCAGAGCGGTGTTCGCCGGCGCCAGATCACCGGCAGCGAGGATCGCGGCGCTCTGCGGGGCGGGGGCGGTGAGCAGCACAGCGTCAAAGTGACCGAGATCGCTCTCGTCAGCAGCAGTGAGGCGGTAGCGGTCGCCGGCGGCATGCACGCTCGCGACGGTGGTCGCTAGCCGCACATCGAGGCCGTTGGCGAGATACTTCGCCAAGCGCGTGATGCCGGCGGGCCACGTCCACTTCTGCTCATTTCCATACGCCAGATCACCGGGGCCGATCTGGTTGGCGGCGGTAAACGTCCACACCGGACGCTGGATTTGCACTGCGTCGCCGGTAGCGGCAATCAGGTCTTGCAAAGCCGTGGAAGGCGCTTTCACATACTGCGCGCCGTGATCGAAACAACAGTCGCCGATGCGACGTGTTGCGGCGCGACCGCCAACCCCGCGGCTCTTCTCAAACACGACCGTCGTGATACCGGCGGCTTGCAGCGCGCAAGCGGCGGCCAACCCAGCCATTCCAGCGCCAACAACGGCAACTGTTTTCATCAACCGGCCTCATTCCTCGAGCAGGGCTTGCAAATCGGCCCGATCATCGTCATTGTAAGGGCCAACCACTGCCAGCCACTGTTGCTGCGCCCCCAACAAGCGGTGGGCAGCGCGTTGTAAATCGGCAAGGGTGAGCGCATCGATCTCGGCGATGATCTGCTCAACTGGTTGCACCGTCTGGTGGCGGAGCAAGCTAGCAGCGTTGCGCGATGCTACTGCCCACGTATCTTCCAACGAGAGCAGCAGACTGCCTTTCAGTTGCTCTTTCACCGTCGCCAACTCTTGCGCCGTCGGGCCGTATTCGGCCAAATCGCGCACAATCTGGCGCGTCATCGCCACCGCGTCGCGCAAGGCCTCCGGCTCCACCCCAGCGTAGATCACCCACATCCCGGTATCGGCAAACTCGTTATGGTACGAGCCGATATTGTAGCTGAGACCGTGCTCTTCGCGGATGGTCTGGAACAGGCGCGACGACATACCGCCGCCGAGGAGGGCATCGAGCGCCTGCACTGCTCGCCGGTCGGGGTCGTGGTACGAGACGCCGGGCAGGCCAAGACAGACATTGCCCTGCTCGATGTCGCGCGGCAGGAGGCTCAGCCGTTGTTCGTGCGGCAACGCCGGCGCGGCAATCGCCGCGGGGCGCTGGCCGGCAGGCAGATCGGCAAAGGCGCGCTCGATTGCGGGGATCGCCTGCTCGGCGTTGATCTTGCCAGCGACCGACACCACCAGATTGCCGGCATGGTAGCCTTGGCGGAAAAAGCGCAGCAGCTCGGTACGCGATATGGCGCTCACGGTGGCAATGCTGCCGGCGATGTCGCGCCCAAACGGGTGATCGCCCCACATCGTCTGCTGCAATAACTCATGCACGACTTCGGTGGGATTGTCTTGAATCCCGCGGATCTCTTCGATAATCACCCGCCGCTCTTTTTCCAGTTCAGTTGCGTCAAACAGCGGGCGTTGCACCATCTCGCTGAGCACGTGCAAGGCGCGATCAAAATGGATCGCGGCGACTTTGGCGTAAAAGGCGGTGGTCTCGTAACCGGTTGAGGCGTTGAGGTAGCCGCCGACTCCCTCAATTGCCAGTGAAATGGCGTGGGCCGTTGGGTACGCGCCAGCGCCCTTAAAGAGCATGTGCTCAATAAAATGGGCAGCGCCGGCCACTTCCGCCGGCTCGTAGCGAGCGCCAATATCAATGAAACAACCGATCGCCACCGAATGGGTATGCGGCAACTCTTCGATCAGGATGCGAATTCCATTGCGGGTTGTGTGCAAGTATGGCATTGTGTGATTCTAAGGTGCTAGACAACGAAAACAACTATGGTTCGCGCCGCCAGAACTCTAACCGCGAGGCGGGCTGGCCGTGCGAGGCTGGAATATCCATCCGTTCAATCACATAACTGCGCGCGCCGTCAGGCAACATCTGCCGGATGCGCAGCCGTTGCCGGCCGGCCCGCGGGTCGGGCAGCAGTTCGATCGAGGTGGGAGCTGCCCGTTCGATCATACGCAGCAGATGGGCGTAGGTCTTGCCAACTAATTCGCGGGGGTGGCGGCCAACAATCTGATTGGCGAAGACGGTGTTAGCTGCGGCGAGCCGTTCGCTCTCGTCGAGCAAGGCAACGCCTTCGGGGAGGCTATCAAACACGATCCGCAACAAATCCCGTGAGCGTTGCAATTGATTTGTGCGTTCGGCGATCAGCTCTTCGAGGAGCTGCGTCTGTTCGCGCAAGCGGGCGAGGAGCTGTAACGTGGCGCAGACCGTCGCGGTCTGGCGGGCAAACAATTCCAACAGGTTCCAATCAAGGCCGGATGGGGTAGCTTGCGGGCCAGCATAACCGAGCGCCAATCCGCCGATCGACGCGCCGTCGTGGATGAGGGGTAGAGCAATGCAGGTCAGATCGTCGGTCAGGGCCATCGTCACCACGCTCTGGCTATCAGCCGTCAATTGGGCTGCGCCGCCAGCAGCGGCGACCGGCGCTTCGAGGGCAAGGTTGGCGGGTGCGATCCAAGCCGGTTGGCTTTGCGGCGAGGGGCGCACAAAGAGCAACCCCCAGCGGGCGGCAAAGGTTTCGGTCGCGATGGTATGGCACTGCGCCGCCACGTCGCCCAAGGTGTGGCTGGCTGTAAACGTCTGGCCGAAGTTGAGCAAGGCCAAAATATGTTGTTGGCGAAGGCGGTGTTGCTGATGGAGCCGGGCCGCGCCAATCGCGACGCCGAGCTGGGCAGCCACGCTCTCGATCAAGATCAGGTCGCTGCTGCTAAACGCATGGGTAGCGAGCCGATAGATGATCAGCACCCCGATCGTGGCCGTTGATTGCCGAATCGGCGTGGCGATCAGACTGCCGCCGGCCTGCAATTCGCGGAGCTGGAAGCGACGGATATCGTTGGCGAGATCGAGCAAGACGACACTGCTGCCGTGGCGCAAGGCCCAACCGGCGCTGCCCTGCGTGATCAGTTCGGCGGCCCGGTCAGGCGGCAACAGCCGTGGCGCGCCGAGCGCCGCCGTCAGGGCATGGGCCGGTTGCTGATCGGCGCCAAGCAGTACGACCGTCGCCTCGTCGGCGGGCAGATTGATCGTGACCGACTGTAACGCCTGCTGGGCCAGCGCCAGCGGTTCGAGATCGTCGCGAAACTCGATCCCTAGCCGCGCCAACAGCGATGTTTGCCGGATCAGCTCCTCGGCCAGCGCGTGGGCGGCTAAGGGTGGGCCGGCAGGGTGCAACTGGCGGCGCAGTTGAGCGTTGGCGCTGCGCAACTCGCGCACATGCGCCACCAGTTCGGCAACAGTCAGAGCAGCAAGATCTTCGGTGTCCGGCATAGTCATTCCCGGCAGTATTGCGGCGATCAAGAGTCTAGTATACCACGATACTAGCTGGAAACGCCGCCGGACAATGATCAGCGGATATTCGCCACTTCCACCCCGTTTTGCGCCATGTGGTGCAAGAACAAGACGTGGTGCAAATCGCCGTCGTGGGCATAGATGCCCAGCTCGCGCGCTACTGTTACCGGGGTGTCGAAGGTGTCAACCGCATTGGCGGCGACGATCACCCGCCGTTTGAGATTGAAGGCGTTGGCTTCGAGCCGCAAGTGCATCGCGGCGGTGTAGACGCACAGATCGGTGCAATCGCCAACCAGCACAAAGGTGTCGATCTGCGGGTGCTCGGCCAGCCATGCCCCAAAGCGGGTGCCAAGGTGCGAGCTGAGCGAATTCTTTTCGATCACCACAATCTGATCGGCAAATGGCAGCTCGGCCAGCTCGCGAATCGTCTGGCTTTCGGCAGTGCCGGCCATGCAGTGCGGCGGGTAGGCGGCAAACTCCGGCGTCGCCGGATCGTGGGTGTCTTGGGTCAATACAAAGGCGCGCACCCCTAGCTCATAGGCGCGGTTGAACAATGTAACCACCGGCTCGACCAGTGCGCCGACCCGCGGCCCGGCCAGCGGCCCCTCTTTGCAGAAGCCGTTGATCATGTCAATCGAACAGAGCGCAACCCGTTCCGGCGCATCGCCAATGATCGTCGCGAGATCAACCTCTGGCAACGTGTTGTACCACTGCTCAAGATAGGTCAGAAATGGCGCGCTGCGCGTCGCCAAATCGTGGATTGCGGGCATCACCGGCCTCCTTTCTTTGGTGTAAAACTGACACTATTTTATCACAACCGCGTGTGCCCGTCAAGAGATCATCCGCTGGGCAGAGCGGGTTATCGCAGGTTGTGGCAGCAATCAGCGCGGCCCGGTTGGCGATTGCGGGATGGTGTGTACCATGGTTGCGTTGCTTGGGTGAGAAAAATCGAATACCCTATCCTGATGCTGGATTGACGGGTTGTCTGATAATAGAGTGATAACGATGCAACGCGGCAGATTCTTCACCAATCCCATCGAGGTTTCAAGTATAATGAGATTGTCGCTTCCTAAGCGTAAGTCTATTGCCAGTGCCGCGGTACAGGTGTATAGTCGAAGATGGTACGCCGATCCGGCTAAGGCGAGGAGGAATAAGTCCATGGTGCGCGAACGGTATATTCGCCAGATCAGCGCTTTGCGCGAAGATCTGCTGCGAATGTTCAGCATGGTCGAGCAGCAATTGTTACGCGCCATTCATTGCCTTGAAACGTGGGATACTGTTGCCGCGGCGCAGATCATTCACGATGATCGGCAGATCGATGAGGCGTGGCGGGCATTGGAAGAGAGTGTGATCCACGTATTGGCCACCCAGCAGCCGGTAGTGGCGTCTGATCTGCGTTTGACCAGCGTGGTGACGGCGATTGCCGGCGAGTTGGAGCGAATTGGAGATTACGCCAACAGCATTGCTAAGCGGGTGCGGCGCGCGTCGCGCCGCGCAGCGTTTGTCGCGCCGCCGCCTCAGATCCACGAGATGGCCCAACTAGCGTTACAGATGGTCAATACCAGCCTCGAAGCGTTTTTGCGCCAAGATGCTGAGTTGGCTCGTTCGTTGACCGCTTACGATGAACGGGTGGATGAGCTGGAAGATACCCTGCGCGCGCTGATCATCGCCGATGCTCGCCAAGACCCCGACCGGTTTGAAGCGGCGATCGATCTGCTAGATATGGTGCATGCCCTTGAGCGCACTGCCGATCGCGCCACCAATATCGGCGAGCGGGTGATCTATTTGGCGACGAATAGCCAGACGACGCTGAACTAGGCTCTATCCGCTGCGGCTGGCAAGGACACATCATCATGTGTCCTGACCGGCATAAGCCTTATGCTGCTCCTGCCGCCATTCCGTACGCGCCATCTCTCCGGCTGGCGAGCATTTTGGCACGCTCACTGCTTGGCGATTATGCTATAGTATACCTTGTGAAACGACTCAGCGCCGGCGCTGTTGCCAAGAGCTGCCGGCGCTTGTTTATGGGATGCTTTGGCCGGGAATGCGCTGCGGCGTTCCCTTTCTGGAAGATCTGACGAGGCGGATGTGACGCGACCAACTTATCTCCAAGCTCTAGCCGAACGGGTGTTGATCTACGACGGTGCGATGGGCACCTCGATTGATACCTTTGATCTGACTGCCGAGGATTACGGCGGCGAGGCGACCTTCGGCTGTCGCGATTATCTGGTGATCACCCGTCCCGATGTGATTGAAGCGATCCATACCTCATTTCTTGAGGCCGGTTGCGATGTGATCGAGACCAATACCTTTCAGAGCACTCGTCCGCGCCTCGCCGAATGGGGATTGGGTGATCGCACAATTGAGATTAACCGCGCCGCCGCCGCGCTGGCCCGCCGGGTCGCCGATCGCTTCGCCGAGCGCGATGGCCGTCCGCGCTACGTCGCTGGTTCGATGGGGCCGACCGGCAAGCTGCCCTCGTCAGATGATCCTGAGCTGAGCAACATCACCTTTGCCGAGCTGTCGGATATTTTTCGCGAGCAGGCGATTGGCTTGATTGAGGGTGGTGTTGACCTGTTGTTGGTGGAGACGAGCGTTGATATTCTGGAAGTCAAGGCTGCGCTCGATGGCATCCGGCGGGCTAAGCTCGATCTTAACCGGCCTGATATTGCGGTGCAGGCGCAGGTCTTCCTCGATCTTTCCGGGAGGATGTTGCTCGGCACCGATGTGCCGGCCCTGATCGCCACGCTCGAAGCGATGCCGGTGGATGTGATCGGCCTCAATTGCGGCACCGGCCCCGAACATATGCGGGCGGCGATCGAGTATCTGACCGCCCATTCGCGGAAGCCGATTTCGTGCATTCCCAACGCCGGTCTGCCGCTTGAGGTGGAAGGCCGCACTGTTTACCCAATGGAGCCGGAGCCGTTTGCCGAGACGCTGGGTGAGTTTGTGCTCGATTACGGTGTGGCGGTTGTTGGCGGCTGTTGCGGCACTCGCCCCTCTCATATTGCCCGTTTGCGCCAGATCTTGGGTGATTCACCGCGTCCTAAACCGCGGCAGGTGGAGTACATTCCCAGCGTCAGTTCGGGCATTCGCGCCGCGGCGCTGCGCCAAGACGCTACCCTCACCATGATCGGCGAGCGGTTGAATACGCTCGGTTCGCGGAAGGTGAAGCGGCTGCTGCTGCGCGACGATTACGACGGCGCGCTTGAGGTGGCTCGCGAGCAGGTCGAGAGCGGCGCGCATATGCTCGATGTCTGTGTGGCGATGACCGAGCGCACCGATGAAAAAGAGCAAATGACCCGCCTGATCAAGAAGCTGACCCTCAATATCGAGTTGCCGCTTGTGATCGACACCACCGAGGTTGATGTGCTCGAAGCGGCGTTGGCGATCTATCCCGGCCGGGCGATGATTAATTCGGTGTCGCTTGAGGGCGGGCGCGGCGCGAAGATCGACAAGGTGTTGCCGCTGGCGGCCCGTTACGGCGCGGCGGTGATCGCCATGACGATTGACGAAGAGGGCATGGCGCACACCGCCGAGCGCAAGGCAGCCATCGCTGAGCGGATTGCCCAGATTGCGCGCGATGAGTATGGCTTGCCCGCCGAAGCGCTCGTCTTCGATGTGTTGACCTTCCCAATCACCACCGGCCAAGAAGAGTTGCGCCGGTCGGCGATCGAGACGCTCGAAGGCATCCGGCTTGTCAAGCAACGGATTCCCGGCTGCTTTACCACCCTTGGCGTGAGCAATCTCAGCTTTGGCGTAGCCCCCCATGCCCGCGCCGCGCTCAATTCGGTCTTCCTCTACCACGCGGTGGCTGCCGGTCTCGACACCGCAATCATCAACCCGGCCCATGTGACCCCGTATGCCGAGATCGATCCCGAACAGCGCGAGCTGTGCGAAGACCTGATCTTTGCCCGCCGCGAAGATGCGCTGGCCCGCTTTATCGCCTACTTTGAGCAACACGCGGCCAGTAGCGACAACGAGCGCGAAGATCCCACTGCTGGTATGACGGTCGATCAGCGGCTGCATTGGAAGATTCTGCACCGCAAGAAAGAGGGGATCGAGGACGATATCGATCAGGCGGTTGATGAGCGTCTGCAAGCGCTTGGTTTACGCCTTAGCGATCCAGCGGCGGCGGTGCGCGATGAGCAGGGCGCGTCGCCGCAGGGCCGGGCCGCGGTTGAGGTGTTGAATAACGTGCTGTTGCCGGCGATGAAAGAGGTTGGCGACCTGTTTGGCGCCGGCCAACTGATCTTGCCCTTCGTGTTGCAGAGCGCCGAAGCGATGAAGAAGGCGGTTGCCCGGCTCGAAAACTACCTCGACCGGATCGAAGGTTCGAGCAAGGCGAAGGTGGTGCTGGCTACAGTTTACGGCGATGTGCATGACATCGGCAAGAATCTGGTCAATACCATCCTCTCTAACAACGGCTACACCGTCTACGACCTTGGCAAGCAGGTGCCGATCAACACCATTATCGAAAAGGCGCTGGAAGTGCAGGCCGACGCGATCGGTCTCTCGGCGCTGCTGGTCAGCACCAGCAAACAGATGCCGCTCTGCGTGCAAGAGTTGCACCGGCGCGGGCTCAACATTCCGGTGCTAGTCGGCGGCGCGGCGATCAATCGCCAATACGGCCAGCGCATCACGTTTGTCGATGAGGAAGAACCGTACCCTGCTGGCGTCTTCTACTGCAAAGATGCGTTTGAGGGGCTAGAGACGATGGATCGGCTGAGCGATCCGGCCATCCGCGAGCAGTTCATCGAGCAGACGATCCGTGAGGCGGCGAATGTGCTGCACCGGCGCATAACCGGGCGGGTGGCGCTGGATGAACTCGGTGCGGCGTCGCAGGCCACCGCCGCCGGCGTGCGTTCGGCGGTGCGCACCGATGTGCCGGTGCCAGTGCCGCCTTTCTGGGGCTGGCGGGCCACCAGCCGCATCCGCCTGAGCGATGTGGTCGAGTGTCTCGACCGCAACAGCCTCTACCGGCTGCAATGGGGGGCTAAGAATGCGAAAGGCGCCGAATGGGAGCAGTTGCGGGCCGAGTTCGATCAGAAGGTGCGCGAATTGCTAGCCGAGGCTGAGCGCGACGGTTGGTTGCAGCCGAAGGTGATCTACGGCTACTTCCCGGTGCAGAGCGATGGTCTGGAGTTGATCGTCTACGATCCGGCCAACCGGTCACGTGAACTGACCCGCTTTGTCTTCCCGCGCCAGCCGGCCCGCGAGCGACTCTGCATCAGCGACTACTTCCGCAGCGTCGAGAGCGGTGAATACGATGTCGCCGCCTTCCAGATCGTCACCATGGGCAATGCGGTTGACGAACTGGTTGATGAATTGCAGCGGCGCGGCGACTACAGCCGCAGCTACTATATCCACGGCCTCGGCGTCAGCTTAGCCGAGGCGCTGGCCGAATACACCAACCGCCTCATCCGGCAAGGGTTGGGCCTCGATGAGCGGCGGGGCAAGCGGTATTCGTGGGGCTACCCCGCCTGCCCCGATCTCGCCGAGCATGCCAAGCTCTGGCGCATCATGCCCGGCGAAGAGATCGGCGTCACTTTGACCGAAGCCTTCCAACTCGTGCCCGAACAGAGCACCGCCGCGATCGTGGTGCATCACCCCGAAGCGAAATATTTCAGTATCGGCAGCGCCATCGAACGCGCCGAAACCGATGCCCAATCGTAGGCCGGCCGGGGCGCACGGCCACGCGCCCCCGCTCCCCCATTGTCATTGCGAGCCGCGCGTAGGGGCAGAGCGGTGCTCTGCCTACGCGCGGCGCAACCCTCCCCCGCGAGCACGGGTTGAGGGGCGGACAGCACCTGCAGTTGATCACAACTGTCGATCGCGGTGCGATGCCGGAAAGCTCCGGGCTGCGCTCCCTATCACCCCTCCCCCAGCGGGGGAGGGGCAAGGGGTGGGGGCATCAGCCCGCGCAGCGGGCTTCGTAAGCCTAGCCCGGCCCTTCAGGGCCGGGTTCCCGACCGATGTTCTGTCTGCCCCTCAACACGAGCACGGGAGGGGTGCTGGTAAGCCATTGGTCTACGCTAGAGCAGGAGATTGCTGCGGGGGCTGCGCCCCCTCGCAATGACATCCCGCAAGCGCCCCCGCTCCCCCATTGT